>NZ_CP054424.1:2870281-3186979 GCF_013334205.1 Rhodoferax sp. BAB1
GGGTGAAACAGCGATCGACATCGGGGCTAACTATGGGCTCTTCACCCTGAGCCTAGCCCAGTCCGTCGGTGGAGAAGGCAAGGTATGGGCATTCGAGCCCGCCTCATCAACTGCCGCATTCCTGGCCGAAAGCATAGCCGCCAACCAATGGCGCCACATTACCCTGGACCAGCGCGCCCTTTCCGATCGCCAGGGAACAGCCAGGCTCTCACTGAACACCCACGCCGAACTCAACGAGATCGTCCGCGAGGGCGGGGCGACCGGTTCGTTTGAGACCGTAGGCCTGACCACCCTCGATGCCGCCATGGCTGAGTATGGATGGCAAAGCATAGACTTTTTGAAAATAGATGCTGAGGGCGAAGAGGCCGCCATCATCAAGGGCGGAAAGGATTTCTTCAGTACCTTATCGCCCTTGGTCCAATACGAAGTCAGGGCAGTAACGCAGTTGCATGTGGAACTGGTGCATGCGTTCAAGACGATCGGGTATGAGTCGTACCGCCTGGTTCCCGGCCTTGATCTGCTCGTTCCTTTTGTTCCTGAAGATCCCGTGGATGGGTTCCTGCTGAACCTGTTCTGCTGCAAGCCCGACCGGGCACACTCCCTCGCTGAACAAGGACACCTCATCCTGGCCAAAAATATGCGGCCTCGCGAGGAGCCTGCCATACTGGCGCGACTGAATGACCTCCAGCCCGGCCAATGGGAACAGGCACTCATCCGTTTTGCATATAGCCAGCAACTCCTCGATCACTGGAAGCAAACCGTCAGTCAAGGCCAATCAGGCGATCTGGAAACCGCACTGACCCTGCACAGCGCAGCGCACCGGACAGACTGTCCTCTTGCGGACCGATACCAGGCGCTGCAAGCCTGCATGGAGTTGTTGACCACCCTGTGCCAGCAAAGGGCGACACCATCGCGTCTCATCACCCTAGCCAGGGTGGCTCGCGAATTCGGTGCGCGTACAGTGGCAGTATCGGCGCTGAATGCGCTGATCAAATACCTCCAAGCCACACGACAGGTTGATCTAGGCGAGCCTTTTTTGGCCGCGAGCAAGTATTTCGAAACGCTGGATCCCCGCGGCTCCATCATTGAATGGTTCATTGGATCCGTATTGGAGGAGTTCGAACGTGCCTCAGCCTACTCATCCTTTTATACGGGCACCAGCGCCATCCCTCGCCTGGAAAATATCCAGCGCACGGGCTTCGGGAGCCCCGAGATGGCGAGACGCCTGGAACTGGTGAAAAAAAAGTTGGCGCTATGATCCCGTTTACGCTGATCTCGCGACTTGGCAAGAGATCAGACCCCATCCCCTCTGAATCCACAGCCTCTGGATATACACCATGAACCGCTGTCTCCGCCCCTTGCTGCTGCAGTTCTCTGTAGTGCACCTGATTTTTTGCCTGGGCCTCATGGCAGGCCCCCTCCATGTCCTGGCCCAAAGCCAGACCGGGGTCCACCTCCCCCAGCGCATCCCGCCGATCTCGGTCAAGGCCCAACGCGGGACCTTGCGCATCACCATGCCGCCCGAGGTGCTGCTCAATGGCCAGCCCGCCCGTCTGGCACCGGGCGCGCGCATCCGCAACCGCAACAATCTGATCACGGTCTCGGGCACCTTCATAGGCGAGGACCTGCCCGTGCGCTACACACGCGACCCGCTGGGGCTGGTGTTCGAGGTCTGGGTGCTCAGCGCCGAGGAAGCCGCAGCCGACCCCCTGCCGCCGTCCTACAGCAGCCCACCGGCCAACTGAGGCCGCAGCGGCGCCGATCCCCTGAACCACCGCCGGCTGTGACCCGGCCGCCGCCGGTCGCACCGGAGGCAAGGAGATACCCATGAGCAAGAAAGTTTTCATCAAGACCTTCGGCTGCCAGATGAACGAGTACGACTCGGACAAGATGGCCGACGTGCTGGGCGCCGCCCAGGGTTACGAGCCCACGCAGGACGTGGAAGAGGCCGACCTGATCCTTTTCAATACCTGTTCGGTGCGCGAGAAGGCGCAGGAGAAGGTGTTTTCCGACCTGGGCCGTGTGCAGCACCTGAAGAAGAAGGGCGTGAAGATCGGCGTGGGCGGCTGCGTGGCCAGCCAGGAAGGTGCCGAGATCATCCGCCGTGCGCCCTATGTGGACGTGGTCTTCGGCCCGCAGACCCTGCACCGCCTGCCTGAGCTGCTGAACGCACGTGAAGCGCAGAACCGGCCGCAGGTGGACATCAGCTTCCCTGAGATCGAGAAGTTCGACCACCTGCCGCCGGCCAAGGTCGAGGGCGCCACCGCCTTTGTCAGCATCATGGAAGGCTGCTCCAAGTACTGCAGCTACTGCGTGGTGCCCTACACCCGTGGCGAGGAAGTGAGCCGCCCCTTCGAGGACGTGCTGGTGGAAATCGCCGGCCTGGCCGACCAGGGGGTCAGGGAAGTCAACCTGCTGGGGCAGAACGTGAACGCCTGGCGCGCGCCCATGGGGACATCCGGGGAAACCGCTGACTTCGCCACCCTGCTCGACTACGTAGCCGAGATCCCGGGCATAGCCCGCATCCGCTACACCACCAGCCACCCCAACGAGTTCACGCCCTCACTGATCGCGGCCTACGAGAAGCTGCCCAAGCTGGTCAGCCACCTGCATCTGCCGGTGCAACACGGCAGTGACCGCATCCTGATGGCCATGAAGCGTGGCTACACGGCGATGGAATACAAGAGCACGGTGCGCAAGCTGCGCGCCATCCGCCCCGACATGTCCATCAGCAGCGACTTCATCGTCGGCTTTCCGGGTGAGACCGACGACGATTTCAGCCGGATGATGAAGCTGATCGAAGACGTGGGCTTCGACAACTCCTTCAGTTTCATCTTCAGCCCGCGCCCGGGTACGCCCGCGGCCAATCTGCACGACGACACGCCGCATGAAGTCAAGCTCAAGCGCCTGCAGGCATTGCAGGCCGTCATCGAAGCGAATCTCAAGCAGATCAGCGCCAGCCGCGTCGGCACCATGCAGCGCATCCTGGTGGAAGGGCCATCCAAACGGGACGCCAGCGAATTGATGGGCCGCACCGAATGCAACCGCGTGGTGAACTTCAAGGCACCGCAACGGCTGATCGGCCAGATGCTCGACGTGAGCATCACCGAGGCGCTGCACTACAGCCTACGCGGTGAGGTGGTGACGGCAAAAGCCTAGAAGGGCTTGGGCATGCCCTTCATGCCCCCCATGCGTTTCATGAGCTTCATCATGCCGCCGCCCTTCATCTTCTTCATCATCTCCTGCATCTGCTCGAATTCCTTGAGCATGCGGTTGACGTCCTGAACCTGCACGCCCGCACCGGCGGCGATGCGGCGCTTGCGCGTGGCCTTGATGAGCTCGGGCTTGCGGCGCTCCAGCTTGGTCATGCTGTTGATGATGCCTTCCTTGCGGCGCAGGTCACGCTCGACCTTGTCGGTGTCGACCTGGCCGGCCTTGGCCGCCATCTGCGCGGGCAGCTTGTCCATCAGGCTGGAGAGGCCGCCCATCTGCTTCATCTGCTGCAGCTGGGCCAGGAAGTCGTTGAGATCGAAGCCCGCACCGCTCTTGACCTTGGCGGCCAGTTTCTGCGCGGCCTCCATGTCCACGCCGGCGGTGACCTGCTCGACCAGGGCCACGATGTCGCCCATGCCCAGCACACGGCCGGCATGGCGCTGGGCGTCGAAGACCTCCAGGCCGTCGATCTTCTCGCTGGTGCCGGCAAACTTGATGGGCACGCCGGTCACGGCGCGCACCGACAGAGCCGCGCCGCCACGCGAGTCACCGTCGGTCTTGGTCAGGATGATGCCGGTCAGCGGCAGGGCCTCCTTGAAGGCCCGGGCCGTGTTGATGGCGTCCTGGCCCTGCATGGCGTCGACCACGAACAGCGTTTCCACCGGGTTGAGCACGGCGTGCAGCTCGCGGATCTCGCGCATCAGCGCCTCGTCGATGGCCAGGCGGCCGGCGGTGTCGACCAGCAGCACGTCGAAGAAGTGCTTTTTCGCGTAGTCCAGCGCGGCGCGCGCGATGTCGGCGGGTTTCTGCTCCGGCGTGCTGGGGAACCATTCGGCCCCGGCCTGGGCGGTCACGGTCTTGAGCTGCTCGATGGCCGCCGGGCGGTAGACGTCGCCAGAGACCGTGAGTACCTTTTTCTTGCGCTTCTCGATCAGGTGGCGGGCCAGCTTGGCCGTGGTGGTGGTCTTGCCGGCACCCTGCAGGCCGGCCATCAGGATCACGGCCGGCGGCTGGGCCGCGAGGTTGATGTCGGCCACGCCCTCGCCCATGGTGGCGGCGAGTTCGCGGTTGACGATGCCCACCAGGGCCTGGCCGGGGGTGAGCGAGCCCATGACCGCCTGGCCCAGGGCCTGGTCCTTGACCCGGACGATGAAGTCGCGCACCACGGGCAGGGCCACGTCGGCCTCCAGCAGGGCCATGCGCACCTCGCGCAGCATGTCGGCCACGTTGGATTCGGTGATGCGGGCCTGGCCGCGGATTTCCTTGACCAGGCGGCTGAGTTTGTCGGTGAGGGCGGAGGCCATGACGGTATTCCGTTGAACGGAACCTTGGTTAGTCGCCAGCAGAATGCTGGCACGATGCGAAACGCTAAACTGTACCCATGATTTTACCCAGTGCCTCCACCACCAGCCTGGCCCTGACGGCGGTCGCCGCCCTTGCCTATGCGGCCCCTGCCGTGGTGCGCCTGGCCCCGGCGGCGGCACCGCGGGCGGTACTGCTGGCCTGGCTGCTGCACGGCCTGCTGCTGGGCTGGAGCCTGATGGGCGAAACACCACGCTTCGGTTTTGCCCCGGCGCTTTCGGTCACGGTCTGGCTGGTGGCCGCGGTCTACGCCATCGAAAGCCAGCTCTACCCGCAGCTGCAGACGCGCTGGGCGCTCTCCATCCTGGGCGCCGGCGCCGTGCTGCTGGCCCTCATTTTCCCGGGGCAGCCCCTGCAGGCCAGCGCCTCGGCCTGGCTGCCGCTGCATCTGGCCCTGGGCATCGCCTCCTACGGCCTGTTCGCGGTGGCTGTGGTGCATGCCCTGCTGATGCTGCGCGCCGAGCAGCGCATCCGCCTGGCGGCGGATACCGACAGCGGCCTGCCGCTGCTGACGCTGGAGCGCCTGACCTTCCGCTTCGTCACCGCCGGTTTTGTGCTGTTGTCGGCCACGCTGCTGGCCGGCCTGCTGTTCGACGAGCAGCTTTACGGCACGGCCTGGAAATGGAGCCACAAGACCGTGTTTTCCGTGTTGTCCTGGGGCGTCTTTGCCTTGCTGCTGGTCGGGCGGGCCCGTTTTGGCTGGCGCGGCTGGCGCGCTGCCCGCCTGCTCTTCACGGGTGCCGGCCTGCTGTTGCTGGCCTATGTGGGCTCGCGTTTTGTGCTCGAGATTGTCCTGGGGCGCAGCGCCGCATGAAATTCCTGCTCTTCCTCGTCATTGCTCTGCTGGTCGTCTGGTTATGGCGCTCGGGCCGCCGCAGCGACAGCCCTTCCGACCAGGCCACACCCACCCCGCCGACCCCACCCGGGCCGCAGGAAATGGTGCGCTGCGCGCACTGCGGCGTGCACCTGCCACATGGCGATGCCATCGTGGGCCGCATCGGCCTGTATTGCAGCAAGGAACACCAGCAACAAGCGGAGCCCTGATGTCCCACCCGTCCGACAGCATGCATTCCTGGTTCGGCCCTTCGCTGCTGGACGAGCGGCTGGAGGCGCCCGAGGAGCAGCAGGAATTCAAGCGGCTGTGGCTGGGTTTCATGACGGCCCGCGTCATGCTGGGCCTGGTGCTCCTGTTGCTGCAGGTGACCCTGTACGTCCTGGGGCAGGCGCCCAATGTCTGGCTTGCACTGCTGTGCGGCGCCTATTTCGCCGCCACTCTGATGGTGCGCGTGGCGCCGCGGCCGCGCCGCATGGGCCATACCTTCGACCAGTCCTGGCTGTCCAGCATCGGCGTGGACGTGGTGGTCTTCACGGCCCTGCACCTGCTGCACGGCAGCAGCATCAACTACACCCCCTTGTACGCGCTGCCGGTGCTGCAGGCCGCCGTGCTGGGCTCGCTGACGCTGGCCATGGGCACTGCCGCCGGCGTTACCCTGCTGCTGCTGCTGCACAGCACCTGGCAGGCGCTGCGTGGCCCGGGTGATGCCACGCCTTTTTTCATCCAGGCGGCGCTCACCGGCGCGGGCAGCTTCGTGGTCGCCTTCCTGGCCCACCAGCTGTCGGCCCGTCTGGCCAGCGAACAGCAACGCGCACGGCGCAGCCAGCATGCCATGCGCATCCAGCAGCAGGTCAACGACCTGGTGATCGAATCCCTCACCGACGGCATCCTGGTGGTGGACGTGCGCGGCACCGTGCATGCGGCCAACCCGGCGGCACGCCACATGCTGCAGACCGATGAACGCCCCATCAGGCACACCCCCTTCAGCCTGGCCGACGAACCGGGCTGGCAATCGCTGGCCGAGCTGGCCTTCCAGGTCTTCACCGGCCGGGGTGACTTCCACCATGCCGACATCGGCATCGAGCACCTGGGCCAGGGCAGCCGGCGCATGCGCGTGCGTACCCGCATGACCACGGCCCACTGGGGGGAGTCCGAGATCCTGTGTGTCATGTTCCTGCAGGATCTGCGCGAGATGGAAGCGCGCATGCGCACCGAGAAGCTGGCCAGCATGGGCCGCATGTCGGCCGCCGTGGCGCACGAAATCCGCAACCCCCTGGCGGCCATCGCCCAGGCCAATGCCCTGCTGGAAGAGGACATCCAGGAGCCGCGCCACATCCGCCTGACCCAGATGATCCGCCAGAACGCCAAGCGCCTGGACCGCATCGTCGACGATGTGCTCAATATCTCGCGCGCCGGCAAGCAGGCCACCGCCTTCGAATCGCGCGTCCTGGAGCTGGCACCCTCCGTGCAGCGCATCTGCCTGGACTGGGCCCAGCAGACGGGCAGCAGTGCCATGCTGGCCCTGCACCTGGCAACGCATCCGCTGCCGGTGCACTTTGACCCCGAGCACCTGCGCCGCGTGCTGGTCAACCTGCTGGACAATGCGCGCCGTTATGCCCGCCAGCTGCCCGATGCGATCCAGGTGCATGCCCGCGCCGATGCCAGCGGGCAGGCCCTGCTGGCGGTCTGGAGCGACGGTCCGCCCATGGAACCCTCGGTCGAACAGCATCTGTTCGAACCCTTCTTTTCCTCGGAAAGCCGCTCCAGCGGCCTGGGCCTGTATATTTGTCGGGAATTGTGCGAAGGGCATGGCGCCGCCATCGGCTACCACCGCGCCCGCCGCATCGCCCGCGACACCCTGATGGACGGCAACGAATTCTTCATCACCCTGCGCCAGGCGGCCTTGCCGTCGCCAGCGTCCAGAGCGCCCGCCACGCCATGAGCACCCACGCCCCCGCCCCCGCGCACATCCTGGTCGTGGATGACGAACCCGACCTGCGCACGCTCTACGAGCTGACCCTGCTGCGCGAGGGCTATCACGTCGACGTGGCAGAAACCGTGGCCGACGCCTGGAAACACCTGCAGGAGCACCGCTACGAGGTTCTGATCACCGACATGCGCCTGCCCGACGGGCTGGGCATCGAGCTGATCCAGCGCCTGCGCACCCAGCAGCGCGGCGAACGGGGCGTGGTCATCACGGCCTATGGCTCGGCGGAAAACGCCGTGGAATCGCTCAAGGCCGGCGCTTTCGACTACCTGACCAAGCCGGTCGACCTGAAGCAGTTCCGTACCGTCATCGCCTCGGCCGTGCAGGATGCCCTCACCCCCCGGGTCGCGCCACCGCCCCCTCCCGCCGTGGCCGCAGCACCACGCACCACCACTCCGCCCCTCGCGGGAGAGGCTGCGTTGCAGCGTCTGGTCGGCAGCTCGCCCGCCATACGCCAGGTGCGCGAACGCATCCTCAAGGTGGCGCGTAGCATGGCCCCGGTGCTGATCTGCGGGGAGTCCGGCACCGGCAAGGAACTGACGGCACTGGCCCTGCACGCGAACAGCCACCGGGCCGGCGGCCCGATGGTGGCGGTCAACTGCAGCGCCATCCCGGAAAACCTGCTGGAAACCGAATTCTTCGGCGTGCGCAAGGGCGCCTATACCGGCGCCAGCCAGGACCGTGCCGGTTATTTCCAGGCGGCGGGCGGCGGCACCCTGTTTCTCGACGAGATCGGCGACCTGCCCCTGTCCATGCAGTCCAAGCTGCTGCGCGCCATCCAGGAGCGCTGCGTGCGCCCGGTCGGCGGCACGCAGGAAGAGACCGTGGACGTGCGTATCGTCAGCGCCACGCACAAGCATCTGGCACGCGAGGTGCAGGAAGGCCGCTTCCGGCAGGACCTGTACTACCGCCTCAACGTGATCGAGATCGACATTCCTCCGCTGCGCGAACGGCGCGAAGACCTGCCCGTCCTGTGCGAGGCCCTGCTCAAGCGCATCGCCCAGGAGTCCGGCCTGCCTGTCCCGCGCCTGACAGCCGAGGCGCTGGCCCAGTTGCGCAAGCACCCGCTCAACGGGAATGTGCGTGAACTGGAAAACCTCCTGCACCGTGCCCTGGCCCTGAGCGACGGCAGCGAACTGAGTTTCGACAGCCTCGACACCACGCCGGCCATCCTGGACCCTGCAGCCCCGGACCTGGCCCCCACCGTCCCCGGTGAGTTGCCGCCTGGCCCAACCCCGGCACCACGAGCCCAGGCGGAGTTGCCCGCCGATCTGCAAGGCCATCTGGACCGCCAGGAACGAGAGATCCTGGTCAAGGCCCTGCAGGAAACCGGCTTCAACCGCACCGCCGCCGCGGCCAAGCTGGGCCTGAGCCTGCGCCAGATCCGCTACCGCATCTCGCGCCTGAACATCGACACGCCGCAGGACAACGACCCCGCCGCATGAGCCTCGCACCTGCGCCGACACGTGACGGCCTGTGGGACGGGGGCTGGTACCGTTTTGCACGCCGGCTGGACTCGCCCAATTACGGGCCGCGCCCGCCGGGCGCGGCCGTCGACCTGCTGCTGATCCACTCCATCAGCCTGCCGCCCGGCCAGTACGGCGGCGACGAGGTGCAGCGCCTGTTCACCAACACGCTGGACTGGAACGCGCACCCCTATTTCAAGAGCATCGAGGGCATGCAGGTGTCTTCGCATTTCTACGTCCGCCGCAACGGCGAACTCTGGCAGTTCGTCAGTTGCGACGAACGCGCCTGGCATGCCGGCGTCTCCAGCTACCGCGGACGCGACAACTGCAACGACGACTCGGTCGGCATCGAGCTCGAAGGCCTGGAGGGCGCGTCTTTCGAGGCCGCACAGTACGAAACCCTGGGCAGCCTGTGCGCCGCCCTGGGCCAGCGCTACCCGGTGCAGCACATCGCCGGGCACGAACACGTGGCGCCCGGACGCAAGGCCGACCCCGGCCCGGGTTTCCAGTGGGCCGAGCTGCAGCAGACCCTGGGCTGGTCATCTCGGTATTTTCCCGAAGAGACCGCCTGAGTCGCACACACGGCCTGGCACCCGCAGCGCACCACCCCACGGCACCTGCGCTGCGCTGATGCACCACGGCATGAGGCCCCGGCGGGGAAATGCCTCGCAAGGCCGCATGCATTCTTGCTTTTTGTGCGCGCATGCACGTTTCTCAACGGCTGCGCAGTGGTTCATGCCACCGCGCCCCACCATGGGACACGATGCATTTTTTTACCCTCGGCACCGGGGGAACGTATCAGCGACGCTACACTACCTGTAGTGGCTTGTATTCACCAGACACACCATATATAGTGCTTTCCGCTGGCAGCGCTTTTCTTCAACAAAGCGCATCGCGAGCCAGAATACGGACCCCAAGAACCAACAACAGATTTGCTGACGACGAGGAAATAATGCAAACAGCCTTGAACCCCGCCACCCCCGCCCTGCACACCGGTGTCCTGACCATGCAAACCCAGGAAAACACGGCCGCCAGCCCGCTCAACAACTACCAGATCATCCGCCGCAATGGCGCCGTCGTGCCCTTCGAGCCGAGCAAGATCGCCGTGGCCATGATGAAAGCCTTCCTGGCCGTGCACGGCACCCAGGGCGCGGCCTCCGCCAGCGTGCGCGAGATGGTGGACAGCCTGACCCAGAACGTGGTGCGCGCGCTGATGCGCTCGCGCCCGGGCGGCGGCACCTTCCACATCGAGGACGTGCAGGACCAGGTCGAGCTGGGCCTGATGCGCGGCGGCCACCACGAGATCGCCCGCGCCTACGTGCTCTACCGCGAGCGCCGCACCCAGGAACGCGCGCAGCAAGCCACCCAGGCCGCACCGAAAGCCCCCCTGCTGCACGTGCTCGATGGCGACCAGCGCGTCGCGCTCGACCTGGGCCGTCTGCAGCAGCTGATCGAGAACGCCTGTGCCGGACTGGGCGCCGACATCAAGCCGGACCCCATCGTCGCCGAGACCATGCGCAACCTGTACGACGGCGTGCCGATCGACGAAGTCTTCAAGGCCGCCATCCTGGCTGCCCGTACCCTGATCGAAAAAGACCCGGACTACACCTACGCCACCGCGCGCCTGCTGTTCCACACCATCGCCCGCGAGGTGCTGGGCCGCGACGTGCCGCAAGCCGGCATGGGCCAGGCGTATGCAGAGTACTTCCCCGACTTCATCAAGAAGGGCGTGGACAACGAGCTGCTCAACCCGGACATGCTGCAGTTCGACCTCAAGCGCCTGGGCGCTGCGCTCAAGGCCGACCGTGACCTGCAGTTCGACTACCTGGGCCTGCAGACCCTGTACGACCGTTATTTCCTGCACGTGCGCAAGAGCCGCATCGAACTGCCGCAGGCCTTCTTCATGCGCGTGGCCATGGGCCTGTCGCTGGGCGAGATTGACCGCGAGGCGCGCGCCATCGAGTTCTACGAGGTGCTGTCCTCCTTCGACTTCATGTCGTCCACCCCCACGCTGTTCAACGCCGGCACCCTGCGTTCGCAGCTTTCCAGCTGCTACCTGACCACCGTGCCCGACGACCTGGACGGCATCTACGAGTCCATCAAGGAAAACGCCCTGCTGTCCAAGTTCGCCGGCGGCCTGGGCAACGACTGGACCCGCGTGCGCGCCCTGGGCAGCCACATCAAGGGCACCAACGGCGAGTCGCAGGGTGTCGTGCCCTTCCTCAAGGTCGTGAACGACACGGCCGTGGCCGTGAACCAGGGCGGCAAGCGCAAGGGCGCGGTCTGCACCTACCTGGAGACCTGGCACCTGGATATCGAGGAGTTCCTGGAACTGCGCAAGAACACCGGCGACGACCGCCGCCGTACGCACGACATGAACACGGCCAACTGGATCCCCGACCTGTTCATGCGCCGTGTAATGGAAAAGGGCGAGTGGACGCTGTTCTCCCCGTCCGACGTGCCGGACCTGCACGACCTGTTCGGTACCGCCTTCGAGCAGGCCTACGTGGTCTACGAAGCCAAGGCCAAGCGCGGCGAGATCAAGCCCAGCAAGACCGTGCCGGCCACCGACCTGTGGCGCAAGATGCTCTCCATGCTGTTCGAGACCGGCCACCCCTGGATCACCTTCAAGGACGCCTGCAATGTGCGCTCGCCGCAGCAACACGCCGGCGTGGTGCACTCCTCCAACCTGTGCACCGAAATCACGCTCAACACCAGCGACACCGAAACAGCGGTCTGCAACCTGGGCTCGGTCAACCTGCGCCAGCACCTGAAAAACGGCGCCATCGACCAGGACAAGCTGAAGAAGACCATCTCCACGGCCATGCGCATGCTGGACAACGTGATCGACATCAACTACTACGCCGTCAAGAAGGCGCGCGACTCCAACCTGCGGCATCGCCCGGTGGGCCTGGGGATCATGGGCTTCCAGGACGCGCTGTACGAGCTGCGCATCCCCTACGCCAGCCAGGCCGCCGTGGAATTCGCCGACCAGTCCATGGAAGCCGTCTGCTACCACGCCTACTGGGCCTCGACCGAACTGGCCCGCGAGCGCGGCCAGTATTCCAGCTACAAGGGCTCGCTGTGGGACCAGGGCATCCTGCCGCTGGACACGCTGGACCTGCTGGCCAAGGCCCGTGGCGGTTATGTGGAAGTGGACCGTTCCGCCACGCTGGACTGGGATGCGCTGCGCCGCAAGATCGCGGCCGACGGCATGCGCAACTCCAATTGCGTGGCCATCGCCCCGACCGCGACCATCTCCAACATCATCGGCGTGGACGCCTCGATCGAGCCCTGCTTCGGCAACCTCTCGGTCAAGTCCAACCTGTCCGGCGAGTTCACCGTGATCAACAGCTACCTGGTGCGTGACCTCAAGCGCCTGGGCCTGTGGGACGACGTGATGGTCATGGACCTCAAGCATTTCGACGGCTCGCTGGCCCCCATCGACCGGGTACCGCAGGAGATCAAGTCCCTGTACGCCACGGCCTTCGAGGTCGAGACGCTCTGGCTGGTGGAAGCCGCGGCACGCCGCCAGAAGTGGATCGACCAGGCCCAGTCGCTCAACATCTACATGGCCGGCGCCTCGGGCAAGAAGCTCGACGACACCTACAAGCTGGCCTGGCTGCGCGGTCTCAAGACCACCTACTACCTGCGCACGATGTCGGCCACGCACGCCGAGAAATCCACCGTGACGGCCGGTCGTCTCAACGCCGTGTCGTCCGGCGGCGCAACGAGCGGCGGCATGAGCGCCCTCGATGCAGCAGCGGCTGCAGCGCAGGCACAGATGGCCACGGCCGCCACCGACATCAAGTTCTGCGCGATCGATGATCCGGGTTGCGAAGCCTGCCAGTGATCGCAGCCGACATGTCGCAGCGCCTTCATGCCTGCGATGTTATTGAGCAACAGAATCGGGCGGCGATGTGAATGAATACTTTCCATTTCACGTCGTCGCTCCCATAATTCGCTGATTGGAACCTCCTATGTTGTCCTGGGACGAAGAAGTCAAGCCCACATCGTCAATGTCTTATGCTGGCGCTGCATCGAGCAGCCGCCCGACTGAGCTTCCCTTGCAAACTCCCCAGCTGCGCATGGCGCAGCACCATGCGGCACCTGTCCCCGCCGCTCCGGCCGCCAGCGTGAGCCCCGCCTCCACGCATCGCATCAAGGCCGCCGACAAGCGCATCATCAACGGCCAGACCGACGTCAACCAGCTGGTGCCCTTCAAGTACAAGTGGGCCTGGGAAAAGTACCTGGCCACCTGCGCCAACCACTGGATGCCGCAGGAAGTGAACATGAACCGCGACATCGCCCTGTGGAAGGACCCCAACGGTCTGACCGAGGACGAGCGCCGCATCGTCAAGCGCAACCTCGGCTTCTTCACCACCGCCGACTCGCTGGCCGCCAACAACATCGTGCTGGGCACCTACCGCCACATCACGGCGCCCGAGTGCCGCCAGTTCCTGCTGCGCCAGGCTTTTGAAGAAGCCATCCATACCCACGCCTACCAGTACATCGTGGAGTCGCTGGGCCTGGACGAGTCCGAGATCTTCAGCGCCTACCTCGAAGTGCAGTCCATCCGCGACAAGGACGAGTTCCTGCTCCCGTTCATCAACGCGATCATGGACCCCAACTTCCACACCGGCACGCTGGAAACCGACCAGACCCTGCTCAAAAGCCTGATCGTCTTCGCCTGCCTGATGGAAGGCCTGTTCTTCTACGTCGGCTTCACCCAGATCCTGGCCCTGGGCCGGCAGAACAAGATGACGGGCGCGGCCGAGCAGTACCAGTACATCCTGCGCGACGAGTCCATGCACTGCAACTTCGGCATCGACCTGATCAACACGATCAAGCTGGAGAATCCGCAGCTGTGGACCGCCGAATTCAAGGCCGAGATCAAGGCCCTGTTCGAGAAGGCCGTCGAGCTGGAATACCGCTACGCCGAGGACACCATGCCGCGCGGCGTGCTGGGCATGAATGCCTCCATGTTCAAGGGCTACCTGCGCTACATCGCCAACCGGCGCGCCACACAGATCGGCCTGGAGCCGCTGTTCCCCAACGAAGAGAATCCCTTCCCCTGGATGAGCGAGATGATCGACCTCAAGAAGGAGCGCAACTTCTTCGAGACCCGCGTCATCGAGTACCAGTCCGGCGGCGCGCTCTCCTGGGACTGAAAAAATCAATCTATGGCTTCCAGAATCACACCGGCTGTTGATCGCTCCTCAGAGAGCGGCGCCAGCCTGTGTCACCCCGTTCATGGCGTTGGGGTCAACCCCAGCCTCATGAATCGCTCCATGCATCCAACACGCATGAAGTGCTCTTTGTAACTTGATCAAGGAGAATTAGTAATGGCAACTGCAAAAAAAGCGGCTAAAAAAGCCCCCGCGAAGAAGAAGGTAGCAGCAAAGAAGGCTCCGGCCCGTAAAGCTGCAGCGAAGAAGGCCCCGGCCAAGAAGGCCGCTGCCAAGAAGGCTCCGGCCAAGAAGGCCGCGGCTAAGAAGCCGGCTGCGAAGAAATCCGCAGCGAAGAAGCCGGCAGCCAAGAAGGCTGCTGCCAAGAAGCCGGCTGCGAAAAAGGCTGCTGCCAAGAAGCCCGCCGCCAAGAAGGCCGCCAAGAAAGTAGCGAAGAAGGCTGCCAAGAAACCGGCTGCCAAAAAGCCCGCTGCGAAGAAGGCCGCTAAAAAGCCGGCGAAGAAAGCTGCGAAAAAGCCTGCTGCCAAACCTGCGGCAGCCCCGGCCCCCGCGGCTCCTGCGGCTCAGACGACTCTGAACCCGCAGGCCGCATGGCCCTTCCCCACGGCCAGCCGTCCCTAAGACGTCCTAGGCCTCAAGCCCGTTGCCTTACAAGGCAGCGGGCTTTTTCTTTGGCGATCTGAATGCAGCCCACCCTGCCCCCACAGCCCTTCCTCCATCTGCAGAAGGATGGCGCCGTCATCGTGGACGTGCACGTCATGCCCAATGCGGCCCGCACGCAGATCCAGGGCCTGCACGACGGTGCATTGCGTGTGCGCCTGCACGCCCCACCCGTGGACGGCAAGGCCAATCTGGCGCTGCAGGCCTGGTTGGCCGAGACGCTGGGTGTCCCGAAATCAGCGGTGGAGTTGCTGCGCGGCGCCAGCGCGCGGCGCAAGCAGCTGCGCGTGGCCGCTGCTTATGCCGGACAGGCCCGCTGGCCAGGGCTGGCGCCCGCGACCGAGGCCTGAACGGCCCTCAGGCGCCGAAAGCCTGCGGAGAAACGGTGTAGTTCTGCGGGCCGCGGTGCGCGATCTTGTGCGAGCCCATGCGGTTGCCCAGTTCGGCCGCCTTGGCCAGCGACCAGCCGCGCTCGAGGCCGTAGAGCAGGCCGCCACGGTAGGCGTCGCCACAGCCGGTCGGGTCCACCACGGCAGCTGCCTGCACCGGCGGCACCAGGGTCTTGTTCCCGTCCACCCAGACTTCGCTGCCCTCGTGGCCCAGGGTGATGACCAGGCCTCGCACCTTGCGCGAGATCTCGGCCGGGCTCCAGCCGGTGCGCTCGCACAGCATCTTGCCCTCGTAGTCGTTCACCGTGACCCAGGTGGAGAGTTCGACGAAACGCGCCAGATCCGGGCCATCGAACATGGGCAGGCCCTGGCCCGGGTCGAAAACGAAGGGGATGTCAGCCGCCTTGAACTGTTCGGCGTGCTGCAGCATGGCGTCGCGCCCGTCAGGCGAGATGATGCCCAACTTCACATCGGGGTGGCGCTCGATGCGCGTGACATGGGCCTGCATCATGGCGCCGGGGTGGAAGGCGGTGATCTGGTTGTTGTCGCGGTCGGTCATGATCAGGGCCTGCGCCGTGTAGGTCTCGGCGATCTCACGCACGTGCTGCGTATCGATGCCCAGTTCACGCAGGCGCTGCACGTAACCGGCACCGTCGTTGCCCACCGTGGCCATGGGCAGGGGTGCCCCGCCCAGGGCCTTGAGCGCGTAGGCGATGTTGCCGGCACAGCCACCATAGTCGCGGCGCAGCGTGGGCACCAGGAAGGACACGTTGAGGATGTGCAACTGGTCGGGCATGATCTGCTCGGCAAAACGGCCCTCGAAGTTCATGATGGTGTCGAAGGCCAGCGAGCCGCAGATGAGAGTTGCCATGGGTGCTTCAGTTCTTGAGAAAGTCAGGGATAAAAAGCGAGCAGGCGGTAGCCCGCCACACGCTCGCCGTTGCCATTGGTCTTGATGGTCAGGATCAGCGTGGCCTGGGCCTCGGAGGCCGCCGGGATCACACCGGACTTCACGCCCAGTTCGGCCGGCTGCAACACGCGCCGCATGAGCGCATGGTCCAGCGTATCGGTCAGCGCCAGTTCGACAGCCGGCATGGCCAGGTCGATGGGGGCATTGTTCTTGAGGGTCAGGCTGAGCCGGTACAGGTCGCCCTTGATCTTGCTGAAGGCCGAGCTGTCGATCACCACCGACTCGATCTGCCGCAGCGGCTCGATCTCACACCCCAGCAGCAGGCAGACCTCTTCGATCAGCGGTTTGAGGCCGGGCTCGACCGCCGCCAGACGGTCGCGTTCATGCACCAGCAACTGCAGTGCCAGCCCCAGCACCAGCAGCAAACACATCACCAGCAAGGTGGCACGCACCAGCGGACGATGCCAGCGCGAGGCCCGGGGTCGGGTGCGCATGAAGGACAGCTCCGGGGCCGCCGCTTTCACCGGCTCGGCCTCGCCCGAAAACCGGGGCTCGGCCCGCTCCCCCGTCAAACCATAGGCCGATCCATCCGGCAGCAGGCCCGCACTGGCCACGGCCGGCTCCAGCAGCGTACCCCCCTGCGGCTCCTTCAATTCGATGTCCACGTCGGCAGCAAGATCCGGTACCGACTTCCGTGCCGCCGGGTTCACGGTCGCGCCGGCATCGGAGGCCATGGCCTGGGCCAGTGCGCCTTCGAAGGGAACGGTGTCCGGTCCTGTTGCGCCAGCAGGCGGGCTGTCCTCCTGTGCCACGGCTTCCTGCATATGGGCGGCGGCGTCGAAGATTTCCTCGCACTTGCCGCAGCGGACCCAACCCTCGGAGATGCGCAACTGGTCGGGAACGACCTTGAACATCGTCCGGCAGGCAGGGCAGCGTGTGATCAGGCTCATGTCCGTGCGATTGTAGAGCCCGACCGGGCCCTTCAGAACGCGGCGGTCATCAGCACCCAGCCGTCCTCGCGGTCGCTCACGACCAGCTGGCCGTAGGGCGCATAAGCCTCTTGCAGCTCCTGCGACTGCCGCTCCAGGATGCCGGCCAGCACCAGGGCACCGCCGGGGGCCACCCGTGAGCACAGCAGCGGCGCCAGCACCTTGAGTGGCGTGGCCAGGATGTTGGCCAGCACGGTCTGGTACTGGCCCTGGACCAGCTCCGGCAGGCCGGCGTGCAGCATCACGCCATTGGCTTCGGCATTCAGGCGTGTGGCATCCACGGCCGCCTCGTCGATGTCGACGGCGTCGATGTCACGGGCACCGAACTTGGCCGCACCGATGGCCAGGATGCCCGATCCGCAGCCGTAGTCCAGTACGCGGCCCAGGCCCTGGGTGCCGTGGCGCGCGATCCAGCGCAGGCACATGCGCGTGGTCGGATGGGTACCGGTGCCGAAGGCCAGGCCGGGATCGAGCCGGATGATGGTCCTGGCTTGCGCGGGCGGCTCGTGCCAGGTCGGCACGATCCAGAACTCGGGGGTGATGTCCACCGGCGCGAACTGCGCCTGCGTCAGGCGCACCCAGTCCTGCTCGGGCACCTCGGCCACACCCAGCAGGCGGCAATCGGTGAAGAAATCCTGGGCCTGCAACAAGACCGCAGCCTCGTCAGCTGCCGCGCGCGTGGGGAACAGGGCCAGCACGCGCGAGCGTTGCCAGCCCTCGGCCGGTGGCGGCATGCCGGGCTCGCCGAACAGGGCCTGCTCGGCCTCGGTCTGGGCATCGGCGTCCTCGACACTGACACTCAGGGCATCGAGCGCATCGAGCGCATCCCCCAGCACCTCAACGCGGTCCTGGGGGCAGAGCAGCCTCAGCTCATGCATGCTCAGCGCTTGTGATGCCGCATCCACTCTTCGAGGTAGTGGATGTTGGTGCCGCCTGTCATGAACTTGGCATCGGCCATCAGTTCGCGATGCAGCGGGATGTTGGTGCTGATGCCCTCGACCAGGGTCTCGGCCAGGGCCGTGCTCATGCGGGCCATGGCCTGCTCGCGCGTATCCCCGTGCGTGATGATCTTGCCGACCATGGAGTCGTAGTTCGGCGGCACGAAATAGTTCGTGTAGACGTGCGAGTCGACGCGCACACCCGGGCCGCCCGGTGCGTGCCACATGGTGATGCGGCCTGGCGAGGGCGTGAACTTGTAGGGATCTTCGGCGTTGATGCGGCACTCGATGGCGTGGCCGCGGATCACGATGTCCTTCTGGGTGAAGGGCAACCTCTCGCCGGCCGCCACCATGATCTGCGTCTTCACGATGTCCACGCCGGTGATCATCTCGGTCACCGGGTGCTCGACCTGCACCCGCGTGTTCATCTCGATGAAGTAGAACTCGCCGTTCTCGTAAAGGAACTCGAAGGTGCCCGCACCACGGTAGCCGATCTTCTTGCAGGCGGCGACGCAGCGCTCGCCCACCTTCTCGATCAGCTTGCGCGGAATACCGGGCGCCGGCGCTTCCTCGATGATCTTCTGGTGACGCCGCTGCATGGAGCAGTCGCGCTCACCCAGGTAGACGGCGTTCTTGTGCTTGTCGGCCAGGATCTGGATCTCCACATGGCGCGGGTTCTCCAGGAACTTCTCCATGTAGACAGCCGGGTTGTTGAAGGCGGCACCCGCCTCGCTCTTGGTCATCTGCACCGCATTGACCAGCGCCGCCTCGGTATGCACCACGCGCATGCCGCGCCCGCCACCACCGCCGGCGGCCTTGATGATGACCGGGTAGCCCACGGACTTGGCGATGCGCTTGATCTGGGCCGGATCGTCGGGCAGTTCACCTTCCGAACCCGGCACGCAGGGCACACCCGCCTTGATCATGGCCTGCTTGGCCGAGACCTTGTCGCCCATGATGCGGATGGACTCGGGCGTCGGGCCGATGAACTGGAAGCCGCTTTGCTCCACGCGTTCGGCGAAATTGGCGTTCTCGCTGAGGAAACCGTAACCGGGGTGGATGGCCTCGGCATCGGTGACCTCGGCGGCCGAGATGATGGCCGGCATGCTGAGGTAACTCTGGCCGGACGGCGCCGGGCCGATGCAGACGGCTTCTTCAGCCAGCTTGACGTACTTGGCTTCGCGGTCGGCCTCGGAGTAGACCATCACCGCCTTGATGCCCAGCTCGCGGCAGGCGCGCTGGATGCGCAGAGCGATCTCTCCGCGGTTGGCCACCAGGATCTTCTTGAACATGGGGTGGCAGCCTTATTCGATGATGAACAGGGGCTGTCCGTATTCCACGGCCTGGCCGTTCTCACACAGGATCTGCGTGATGGTGCCGGCCTTGTCGGCTTCGATCTCGTTGAGGATCTTCATGGCCTCGATGATGCAGATCGTCTCACCCTGCTTGACGGCCTGCCCCACTTCCACGAAGGCCTTGGCGCCGGGCGAGGCCGAGCGGTAGAAGGTGCCGACCATGGGCGACTTGACGGCATGACCACTGTCCACCGGGGCCGCAACAGCCGGGGCCGCAGCCACCGGGGCAGCCGGTGCCGGCGCAGCGGCGGGGGCGGGCATGGCCTGGGCAACCGGCATCTGATAGGCCTGGACCATGGCAGGACCGCCCTTGACGATGCGCACCTTGCCTTCGGCCTCGGTGATTTCCAGTTCCGACACGTTCGAATCAGACACCAGATCGATCAGGGTCTTGAGTTTTCGCAAATCCATGGGATCTCCAACGTCGTTATTCCATATTGCTCCAATTTAGAACAATTGGCAGCAATTTCCAGCCATCTACGGCGAACTCTAAGCTCCCGTTCGCAGGCCGGGCGCCATCATAAGCGATCCTGGGATCTTATTTGAGCTCGCGCCAAAGCGCCAGATCACGCTCACTGAGCTTGCCGATTTTACGATTCAGAATGGATCCATCAGCTCCAACCAGCACCGTGAAGGGCAAACCGCCGGCCTGATTGCCCAGACTCTTGCTCAAGGCCAGCCCCTCCATGCCCGCCAGCACAACCGGGAAAGCCAGCGGTTGGCGGGCCAGGAAAGCCTGTACCGGCGCAAGCTTGTCGACCGCAATTCCGACAACTTGCCAGCCTTTTGAGCTGTTTTCCTGGAAAAAGCTGTTCAATAAAGGCAGCTCCTCGACACAAGGCGGGCACCAGGTGGCCCAGAAATTGATCATCAGGGGACGCCCGCGCAGGCTGCTCAGCGCCAGCCGTGTCCCGGCCGGCGTGTCGAATTCCAGTGTCCAGAGCTGCTGGGCCACCGCCTCATCCAGAGGCGCGGGGGTGTAGCGCCACCAAGCCAGGCCCGCGCCCGCCAAGCCCGCCACGGCGGCGGCCACGGCATAAAGCGCGCGGCGGCGTTTCGGGGAACTGTTTTCTTCTGGTGTCAAAAGATGCCTCAATGGTTTTCAAGTTGATCCAAGATCCGGCGAACTGCCGCCAAATCACCACGTGGCGTGCGGTTCTTGTTGTCCCGCAGCAGGGCGCCGCGCAGGTCGTCCAGGTCGTGGACCATCAAATGTACCCCGATCGTTTCACCCAGCTCCCGGCTGGGGGCATGGAAACTCAGGGCCTCCACCGGTTCGCGGTGCAAGCCCGCCACGGTCCGGGGTTCGTAGGCGACCCCCTGGTCGATCAGTTCGATCTCGGCCGACTTCTCGTCTTCGCAGAACAGCTGGATATAGATATCGGACAGGCGCGTGGCCGTGCCATGCCAGACCGCCCCGCTCAGATGCGGCCGGAAGCGCTCCAGCCGCTCCATCCAGAACAGGGCCAGGCGGCGCAGGGCCTGCAGTTCAGCCGGCTGGGTATCGGCGCAAAAGACGGCGATGTACTCGCGCACCGCATCCTCGACCTCCTCATTGCCCGGCAAGGGGGTGCGCGGCGGCAGGCCGAGCTGGCGCACGGCGCGGCGTTTGGCCGGGCCGTACTCCAGACCTTCTTCCACCACCATCTGGGCCGCTGTGGCGGCAATTTCCTGCGTGTTCACGGCCGCCATTCTGCTCCTGCCGGCCACAGGCCTGCCTGAGGCTACCCCTAGAATCGCCCGATGCATATTCATATCCTCGGCATCTGCGGCACCTTCATGGGAGGGCTGGCCGCCCTCGCCCGCGAGGCGGGCCACAAGGTCACTGGCTGCGATGCCGGCGTCTACCCGCCCATGAGCGACCAGCTGCGCGCCCTGGGCATCGAGTTGATCGAAGGTTATGAGGCCGGACAGATGGCCCTGAAGCCCGACATGTATGTGATCGGCAACGTGGTCAGCCGCGCCCGCGCCGCCGACGGCAGCCCGAAGTTCCCGCTGATGGAAGCCATCCTGGAGGCCGGCGCCCCCTACAACAGCGGCCCGCAGTGGCTGGCCGAGCACGTGCTGCAGGGCCGCCATGTGCTGGCGGTGGCCGGCACCCACGGCAAGACAACCACCACCTCCATGCTGGCCTGGATCCTGGAGGCGGCGGGCCGCCAGCCCGGTTTCCTGGTCGGGGGGGTGCCGATGAACTTCGGCATCTCGGCGCGTTTAGGCACCGCACCAGGGCAAGGCCGTCCGCTCTTTGTGATCGAAGCCGACGAGTACGACACCGCTTTCTTCGACAAGCGCAGCAAGTTCGTGCACTATCGCCCGCGCACGGCCATCCTGAACAACCTGGAGTTCGACCACGCCGACATCTTCGACGACCTGGCCGCCATCGAGCGCCAGTTCCACCACCTGGTGCGCACGGTCCCGGCTTCGGGCCGCGTCGTGGTCAACGGGTTGGAGGAAAGCCTGACGCGTGTGCTGCACGCCGGCTGCTGGAGCGAGGTGCGCAGCTTCGGAGCAGCGGTCAGCGATTTCAGCGCGCGCGGCGAGCCGCATGATTTCGAGGTACTGCAGCAGGGCCGGCCCCTGGCCCGCGTGCAGTGGGCGCTGAGCGGCGTGCACAACCAGCTCAACGCGCTGGCCGCCATTGCCGCGGCCGAACACGTGGGTGTGGCGCCCGAGGTGGCGGCACATGCGCTGGCCGACTTCCAGAACGTCAAACGCCGCATGGAAGTGCGCGGCACGGCGAACGGCATCACCGTCTACGACGACTTCGCCCACCATCCCACGGCCATCCGCACCACCGTGGACGGCCTGCGCCGCAAGGTCGGGCCGCAGGCGCGCATCCTGGCCGTTTTCGAGCCGCGCAGCAACACCATGAAGCTGGGCACCATGAAGGCCCAGCTGCCCTGGAGCCTGGAGGACGCCACCCTGGCTTTCTGCCACAGCGGTGGGCTGGGCTGGGACGCGCGTGAGGCGCTGGCCCCCATGGGCGTACGCGCGCAGGTGGCCGACAACATCGATGAACTGGTACACCAGGTGGTCGCCGCGGCCCGGCCGGGCGACCACATCCTGTGCATGAGCAATGGCGGCTTCGGTGGCGTGCACCAGAAGCTGCTGGACGCGCTAAGCCCGAGGTGATCAAGCCCAATTAAGCGGGGACACCGCGGAACCGGCTTTGCCGGGCCGCTGGTGTCGCCCCTTGAGGGGATGGCGGAGCGACACGCAGTGCGCGCAGCCTGGGGGAGCTTTATCCCCGCCGCGCCTTGACCGCGTCGGACAGCACCTGCAGGGCCTGGATGGAATCGTCCCAGCCCAGGCAGGCGTCGGTGATGCTCTTGCCGTATTCCAACTGGCTCGCATCGTCCTTGCCGGGCGTGAACTTCTGCGCGCCGGCGTTCAGATGGCTTTCCACCATCACGCCAAAGATGCTGCGGGAACCGCCAGCGATCTGACCGCCGATGTCGCGCGCCACCTCCAGCTGCTTTTCGTGCTGCTTGCTGCTGTTGGCGTGGCTGCAGTCCACCATCAGCGTGGCGGGCAGCTTGGCGGCCTCCAGCTCCTTGCAGGATGCGGCCACGCTGGCCGCGTCGTAGTTCGGGGCCTTGCCGCCACGCAGGATCACGTGGCAGTCCTTGTTGCCATTGGTCTGCACGATGGCAACCTTGCCGTTCTTGTGCACCGACAGGAAGTGGTGGCCGCGTGCCGCCGCCTGGATGGCGTCGGTGGCGATGCGGATGTTGCCGTCGGTACCGTTCTTGAAGCCGATCGGTGCCGACAGGCCCGAGGCCAGTTCGCGGTGCACCTGGCTTTCCGTGGTGCGCGCGCCGATGGCGCCCCAGGAGATCAGGTCACCGATGTACTGCGGCGAGATCACGTCCAGGAATTCGCTGCCCGCGGGCAAACCCAGGCGGTTGATCTCGATCAGCAGCTGGCGCGCAATGCGCAGGCCCTCGTCGATGCGGTAGCTCTCATCGAGGTAGGGATCGTTGATCAGGCCCTTCCAGCCCACCGTGGTGCGCGGCTTCTCGAAGTAGACGCGCATCACGATTTCCAGCGTGTCCTTGTACTTCTCGCGCTGCGCCTTCAGGCGGCGCGCGTACTCCACGGCGGCGGCCGGGTCGTGGATGGAGCAGGGGCCGATGATGACCAGCAGGCGGTCGTCCTTGCCGGCCATGATGTTGTGGATGGTGTGGCGCGTGTGGGAGATCAGGCTCTCCACGGGCGTGCCGCTGATGGGGAAGAAACGGATGAGATGTTCGGGCGGGGGCAACACGGTGATGTCCTTGATGCGTTGATCGTCGGTGCGGCTGGTCTTGTCACCGGGATGCGCATACCAGGCGTCGGTGCTGGTGGGTTGGGCTTGGGCCGTCATCGTCTTGCTCCTTCTGCTCGGTTGATAGGTGTTCAGGTCAAAAAAAAACCGCCGGCAGGGCCGGCGGTTTTTGGAATTCGGTACGTTTCTTCAGGGTACGTTCAGAACTCTCTTCCGCCGGCGGCGCTTGAGAACCAAAAGTAGCCAAAAAAGTAGGAACGGGTCGAAACCATGGCGTTCAATATAGCACAGGAAATGGCGGGGCCCGCCGCAGCCGGTCTCAGGCCGTTCCCCCGACCGTCAGGCCCTCGATGCGCAGCGTGGGCTGGCCCACGCCGACCGGCACGCTCTGGCCTTCCTTGCCGCAGGTGCCCACGCCGCTGTCCAGGCGCATGTCGTTGCCGATCATGGTCACCCGGGTCAGCGCGTCGGGCCCGTTGCCCACCAGGGTGGCGCCCTTGACAGGGTACTGGATCTTGCCCTTCTCGACCCAGTAGGCTTCGCTGGCCGAGAACACGAACTTGCCCGAGGTGATGTCCACCTGGCCGCCGCCGAAGTTGGGAGCGTACAGGCCGCGTTCGATGCTGGCCACGATCTCTTCGGGCGCCTTGTCGCCGCCCAGCATGTAGGTGTTGGTCATGCGCGGCATGGGCACATGGGCATAACTCTCGCGCCGGCCGTTGCCCGTGGGGCGGACCTTCATCAGGCGTGCGTTCAGGGAATCCTGGATGTAACCTTTGAGGATGCCGTCCTCGATCAGCACATTGCGCTGGGTCGGGTTGCCCTCGTCGTCGACGTTGAGCGAGCCACGGCGGTCGGCAATGGTGCCATCGTCCAGCACGGTCACGCCCTTGGCAGCCACACGCTGACCGATGCGGCCGGCAAAGGCACTGGAGCCCTTGCGGTTGAAGTCGCCTTCCAGGCCGTGGCCGATGGCCTCGTGCAGCAACACGCCGGGCCAGCCAGGGCCGAGCACCACGGTCATGTCGCCGGCCGGGGCCGGGCGCGACTCGAGGTTGGTCAGCGCCGCGCTCACGGCCTCGTTCACGTACTGGTGGATCATGGCCTCGTCGAAATAGGCCAGGCCGAAACGGCCTCCGCCACCCGAAGAACCCATCTCGCGCCGGCCAGCCTGCTCGGCGATCACCGTCACGCTCAGGCGCACCAGCGGACGCACGTCGGCCGCCAGCGTGCCGTCGGCACGGGCCACCAGCACCACGTCGTATTCACCGGCCAGACCGGCCATGACCTGCGCCACGCGCGGATCCTTGGCGCGTGCCAGCTTCTCCACCTTCTCCAGCAGCGCCACCTTGGCCGTGCTGTCCAGCGTGGCGATGGGATCGGTGCCGGGATAAAGCGAACGCGAGCCGGCGATCTTCTGCGCCGCCGCCTTCACGCGCCCCGACTGGCCGGCGCTGGCGATGGTGCGCACGGTACGCGCGGCGTCGAGCAGAGAGGCCTCGGAGATGTCGTCCGAATAGGCGAAGGCGGTCTTCTCGCCGCTGACGGCGCGCACACCCACGCCCTGGTCGATGCTGAAGGAGCCGGTCTTGACGATGCCTTCTTCCAGGCTCCAGCCCTCGCTGCGCGTGTACTGGAAGTAGAGGTCGGCGTCGTCCACCTTGTGCGCGCGGATCTCGGACAGGGCGCGCAGCAGGTGCGACTCGTCCAGGCCGAAGGGGGTGAGCAGCAGCTCACGGGCGATCGCCAGTCGCTCCAGGGTGGGTTCGCGTGAAATCATGGGTTCATTGTAGGACGGGCCCATGTCCGTTGCAGCCTAGGGACTAGGACGGGTCTTCCAGCCAGCGCAGCAGGGCCGCGTCGTCCAGGTCGGCCAGGCCGGCGGCGCTGGCGCGGGCAAAGACCTGCGCCGCCGCAGCGCCCAGCGGCCCGCTGTAACCGGCCGCCTGCGCGGCCTGCAGGGCCAGGCGCGTGTCCTTCTCCAGCAGGGTCATGTGGGCGCGCGGGACATAGTCGCCGGCGATGGCCCGGCGCATGCGGTCCGAACCGATCCAGCTCTGCCCGCTGGACTGCTCGATCACGTCCAGCGTGCGTCCCAGGTCCAGACCCATGGCGCGCGCCATGGCCAGCACCTCGGCGGCGGCCACCAGGTTGATGCCGGCCGCCAGGTTGTTGACCAGTTTGGTGCGGGCGCCATCGCCCACCCGCTCGCTGATGCGGAAGATGCGCGAGGACAGCGCGCCCAGCAGGGTCTCGTGCCGGGCGACCAGTGCGTCGGGGCCGGCCAGCATCAGGCTCATGCTGCCCTCGCGCGCCCGGGCCGGGCCACCGGACATGGGCGCGTCCAGCACCTCGAGGCCATGCCGGACCAGGCGCCCGGCCAGGCGTTCGGTGTCCTGCGGGGCGATGGTCGGGCACAACAGCACCATGCCCCCGGGTGGCATGACCCCGGCCAGGCCCTGGGGGCCGAACAGCACCTGCTCGCACTGCACGGCATCGACCACGCAGACGATCACCGCCGCACAGCCCAAGGCGGCCTGTGCCGGGCTGGCATGGGCCATGGCGCCCGCGGCCAGCAAGGTCACATGTTTCCGGGCATCGATGTCGTGCACCTGCACCGGCCAGCCCAGCTTGAGCAGGCGTGCCGCCATGGCGCCGCCCATATTGCCGACGCCCACCACGGCCACGGGGTAGGGCGCCGCCGGGCGCGTCACTGAAATACCTCCGTGCTGTGCACTGCGGTGCGAGCGCCTGCTGGCGGCCGGGCGGCGCTCATGACTGGATCAGGCGCTTGGACTTGGCGATGGACATGAGCATGCCCAGGCCCAGGCCCAGCGTGACCATGGCGGTGCCGCCATAGCTGATGAAAGGCAGGGGCACGCCCACCACGGGCAGGATGCCGCTGACCATGCCCATGTTGACGAAGGCATAGGTGAAAAAGATGGTGGTGATGGCACCGGCCAGCAGGCGGGCGAACAGCGTGGGGGCCTCCAGCGCAATAGCCAGGCTGCGCAGCACCAGGAAGAGGAAGGCGCCCAGCAGGACCAGGTTGCCCAGCAGGCCGAACTCCTCGGAATAGGCCGCGAAGATGAAGTCGGTGGTGCGCTCGGGGATGAACTCCAGGTGGGTCTGCGTGCCCTGCATATAACCCTTGCCCAGCACACCGCCCGAGCCGATGGCGATCATGCCCTGGATGATGTGGAAACCCTTGCCCAGCGGATCGCGCCAGGGATCGAGCAGGGTGCAGATGCGCTGTTGCTGGTAGTCGTGCAACAGCGGCCAGCGCACACCCGTGGCGCACAGGTCGGATTCGAAGATGATCAGCAGCAGTACGGCCAGCAGGCCCAGCAGCACGGGCGGCACGATCAGCTTCCAGCTCAGGCCGGCAAAGAAGATCACCGAGACGCCGGCGGCCAGCACCAGCAGGGCCGTGCCCAGGTCGGGCTGTTTCATGATCAGTGCCACCGGCAGCAGCAGCAGGGCGCCGGCCACCAGGAAGTCCAGCGGGCGCAACTGGCCTTCACGCTTCTGGAACCACCAGGCCAGCATCAGCGGCACGGCGATCTTCAGGATCTCGCTGGGCTGGATCACCACGCCCACGTTGATCCAGCGCCTGGCGCCTTTTTTGGTGATGCCAAAGATGGCAACCGCGATCAGCAGGGTCACGCCCAGCACATACAGGGGGACGGCAAAACTCATCAGGCGCTGCGGCGGCACCTGGGCCACCACGAACATGATGAAACCGGCAATCAGCATGTTGCGCCCATGGTCCATGAAACGCGTGCCGTGGTCGTAACCCGAGGAGTACATGGTCAGCAGGCCGATGCCGGCCAGCATGAAGACCGCAAAAGCCAGCGGCCCGTCGAAGCCCTGGAACCAGGGCATGGCGCGCTGCATCAGGGAGGGGCGTTCGAAGGTGACCAGCATGGCCTGCATTATCCCGCCAATGCGGTGTCCAGCTGGCGTTAGACGATCAGGATTTCCACCACCGTGCGCCCCGGCTCGCTGCTGAGCTCCAGCACCACCCCGATGGCGGCGGCGCGTTCGCGCAGGGAGGCCAGGCCCTTGCGCTGCACCCGCTCGGGGTCGAAACCGCGGCCGTTGTCGATCACCCGCAGCCGGGCGCCGCCACCCGGGCAAGCGCGCAACTCGATGCGCAGCTCGCTGGCCTGGGCATGCTGCAGCACATTGGACAGGGCCTCGAAGACCATGAACTGCAGCTGGCGCATGGCCTTGCCGTCCAGGCGCGCCAGCGGCGGCAACAGGTCCACGTCCCAGGCCAGGGCGATGTCAGAGGCCTTGAAACGTGGCTCCAGCCGGTAGCGCAGATTGGCCAGCAGGGTGGTCAGGTCGCCCGGGGGCAGGTTCATGGCATCGATGGACAGCTTGAGCTGGTCCAGCGAGTCGCGCAGGGTCTGCAACAGGTCGTCGCTGCTGGCCTTGCCCGACTGCAGCTGGCGGATGGCCGCGCTGATGTGCGAGCCCACGCCGTCGTGCATGTCGCGCAGGATGCGGGTGCGCTCGGCCGCACGCTCCTGTTCGCGCGCCAGCTGCTCGAGCTGCTGGTAGCTGGCCGCCAGCGCCCGCTCCTTCTCCTGCACCTTGGCCGCCATGTTGTCCATCAGGTCGCGTGCCTGGGCGCTGGCTTCGCGAAAGCGCGTGATGACGATGTACCCCAGGGCCAGGCCGAACAACACCGAGGAATAGCGCATCCAGGAGATCTCGCTGAAATTGCTGCTGGCCCGGATCACCAGCCAGTCACGAAAGCCGACCAGCACATTGAACACGCCGGCGGCGGCCACCAGCACATGCTCGGTGGTCGGTCGGCGCAGGGACCCCCAGAAATAGACAGCGGCATAAGCGATGAAAAGGAAGGTGGCAAAGCCATACCAGCCGGTCAGGTAGGCATCGTTGTGGCGGGTGTAGGCCAGCCAGGCCGCCGGGGCGGCCGTCAGCATCAGCGCCCACACCACACCGCGCACCCAGCGCATGGAGGCATGCCGATGCCAGCCCGCGACGTAATGGCAGAACAGGGCGGAGCCGCAGAACCAGCCGGCGTAGGCCAGGGTCTGCAGCACCCCCCACCAGGGCCAGGCCAGCGGCGGGTCGGTCAGGGCCGTGTCGGACAGGCGCAGCATCCAGCACATCTCGGCAATGCCGGCGCTCAGGTACAGGCCGACGCGCCGCGGCCGGGCCCCCGGGGCCGATTCGACCTGGGTCACCCACAGCAGCAGGGCGATCACCCCCACCACCAGGCTGAAAACCGACACCGCGATCGAGCCGTTGACCAGCCAGCGGTAGACCGAGTGGTAATGCTCGCGCACCTCGACCTCGGGCCCCACCAGCATGCTGGACAGCCCGCCGCGCCTGCCGCCATCGGCGTGCACGATGATGCGGAACAGGTTGTCGCGCTGCAGCAGCTGGGCCGGGATCAGCACGTACTGCGGCGCCTTGGCGTAATCCTCGCGATTGGGCCGGTTCAGGTCGCCAAAACGCGAGAGCAGGATGCCGTTGAGCCAGATCTCGGCGCGATTGCCCACCCGCGAGAAATACACGGCATAGGGTTCGGCGGGCGGTTGCAGCAGCTGCAACGGAATTTCGAACACCGCCGCCCCCGACTGGCCACCGTGCTGGCGGTCCCAGTTGTAGGGCAGGCTGGTCTCGCCCTCCAGCAGGTCACCGGCGACCACCGTGCTCACCTGCGCGCGGCGCAGTTCCAGCAGCTCCGCCTGCGCCAGCGGCAGCAGGCCGCACAGCAGCAAGAACCCTCCCAGCCTGCGCAGCAGCCTCATGCCTCAGCCCCTCGGTGGCAACAGGCCCAGGCGCGAGGCCTCGAAGACAGCCTCGTTCTTGGAATGCACCGAGAGCTTGGAGTACAGGTTCTTGATATGGGTCTGCACCGTGTGCACGCTGACCGACTGCAGGCGCGCAATCTCGGCATAGGAGAAACCGCGGGCGATCAGCATCAACACCTCGTGCTCGCGTGGCGACAGCAGCGGCGCCTCGGGCGACGGCCGGGCGGGCGCCGAAGGCTCGGGCACGGCCGGGACCTCGTCGGCACGGGGGCGCTTGCTGGCGTATTTGGACAGGACCTTGCGCGCGATCATGGGCGAGATCGGTGAAGCACCGTCCTTCATCTCCAGGATGGTCTGGGCGATGTCGTCCGGCGCCGAATCCTTGTGAATGTAGCCCAGGGCACCAGCCTCGATGCTGGCCAGCACGTTGTCCTCGTCGCCAAACAGCGAGATCACCAGCGGCTCGCAGCGCGGGTGCAGGCGCGTGGCGTGGCGGATGACCTCCAGGCCGCTGCCATCCGGCAGCCCCAGGTCGGTCAGCAGCACATCGACCATATTGGCATCGTTGTCCAGCCAGGCCCGGGCCTCGGCCACCGAGCCCACAGCGCCCACCAGTTGCAGGCCGGCGCAGCGCGAGACGCTGGCCGCGAAGAAATCCCGCATCTGCGCATCGTCTTCCACCACCAGCACGCGCCACACTTGCATAGTCCTGTCGACCTCTCACTCACGGTTCAGGCAGAGCATAGCCGCTACCGCCTGCCCTGCCCACGCCAGCCCCTCCCATGTTCATGGGAGGAGGTGCCATCCCTTACGATCTGTCGTGACTTTTGCATCCCACCGCCCCATGCCCATCACCCATCTGCTCTACCTGCACGGATTCCGCTCCTCCCCGCGCTCGACCAAGGCTCAGCTGGTGCAAGAGCGCATCGCGCAGCGGCACCCGGGCGTGACGCTCTGGTGTCCGCAGCTGCCGCCCTCGCCGCACGAGGCCATGGACAGGGTCATGCAGGGCATCGCCAACTGGCCGCGCAGGCGCATGGCGGTCATCGGTTCTTCCCTGGGCGGTTTTTATGCCAGCTGGGTGGCCGAACAGACCGGCTGCCGTGCCGCCGTGCTCAACCCGGCCGTGTTTGCGGCACGGGACCTGGCGACCCAGGTGGGCGTGCACCCGAGCTGGCACGAGCCGCAGGAGAGCTTCGAGTTCAAGGCCGCCTATGTGGACGAACTGCGCGCCCTGGCCGTGCCCGCCATCACGAACCCCGACCGTTATTACGCCCTGATCGCCAAGGGCGACGAGGTGCTGGACTGGCGGGAAATGAGCGCCCACTACCGGGGCGCACACATGCGACTGCTGGAAGGCAGCAACCACGCCATCACTGAATTTGCCGACCACCTCGATGAGGTGCTGGCCTTTCTCGATCTGGCCAGCTGAGGCTGCCAGCATTTGCTGGGACAATCGGGTTTATGCATGCATTGTTCGATGAAGCCGGCAAGTTCCTCGCCGGGCGTATCCTGTCCGAAGCGGAAGCTTCGCTGCAAGTGGAGCTGGAATCCGGCAAACGCGTCAAGGTCAAGACCGCCAACGTGCTGCTCAAGTTCGAGAAGCCGGCCCCGGCCGAACTGCTGGGCGCGGCCCAGGCCCTGAGCGAGAGCATCGAGCTGGACCTGGCCTGGGAATTCGCGCCCGAAGACGATTTCGGTTTTGCCGATCTGGCCGCTGTCTATTTCCAGGACCCACCCACGCTGCCGCAGCAGGCCGGCACGTTGCTGCGCCTGCACGAGGCGCCGCACTACTTCCGTCGCGCCGGCAAGGGGCGCTACAAGAAGGCGCCGGCGGAGATCATCCAGCAGGCGCTGGCTGCGATCGAGAAAAAGCGCCTGATCCAGGAGCAGATCGTCGAGTGGGCGCAGGCCCTGGGCCGCGGCGAGTGCCCGCAGCCCATCCGCGAGCAGCTCTACAAGATCCTCTTCAAGCCCGACAAGAACGCGCCCGAGTACAAGGCCGTGGTCGAGGCCTCGCGCGCCACGCACCTCGCGCCGCTGGACCTGCTGCAGAAGGCCGGCGCCATCGACTCGCCCTACCAGTTCCACTGGCGCCGCTTCCTGTTCGAGAATTTCCCCAAGGGCTATGGTTTCCCGGCCCTGGTGGCGCCGGAGATCAAGGATGAGCTGCCCTTGGCCAGCGTCCAGGCCTATTCCATCGACGACTCGGCCACCACCGAGATCGACGACGCGCTCTCCGTGCAGGGCCTGGGCACGGGCACCGTCACCGTGGGCATCCACATCGCCGCCCCGGGCCTGGCGGTGCAGCGCGGCGACCCCATCGACAACGTCAGCCGCGCCCGCCTGTCCACGGTCTATATGCCGGGCTACAAGATCACCATGCTGCCGGACGAGGTGGTGCAGCGCTACACCCTGCAGGAAGGGCGCGCCTGCCCGGCGGTCTCGCTCTACGTGGCCTTCAAGGAAGACTCACTGGAGGTGCTGGGCCACGACACGCGCCTGGAATGCGTGCCGATCGCGCACAACCTGCGCCATGACCAGATCGATGGGGTGGTCACCACCGCCTGGCTGGAAGACCAGTCTTTCAAACACGCGACCCCCGACCCGGACCACCTGAGCGCCGGCCTGCGCACCGAACTGGCTTTCCTGCACCGCCTGGCGCGCCACCTCAAGGCCCAGCGTGAAGTGGTACGCGGCAAACCCGAGACCTTCAACCGCCCGGACTACACCTTCAAGCTCGTGGGCAACGAGGGCGCCGAGCCACAGGGCAGCGAGCAGGTGCAGATCGGCACCCGCAGCCGCGGCGCCCCGCTGGACCTGATGGTGGCCGAAGCCATGATCCTGGCCAACAGCACCTGGGGCCAGTGGCTGGGCGAGCTCGGCGTGCCGGCCATCTACCGCAGCCAGGCTTCCCTCGCACCGGGCATGAAGGTGCGCATGGGCACCAAAGCCCTGCCGCACGCCGGCCTCGGCGTGAAAAGTTATGCCTGGAGCACCTCGCCGCTGCGTCGTTACACCGACCTGGTGAACCAGTGGCAGATCATCGCCTGCGCGCGCCACGGCAAGACGGCCGCGCTGGCCGCGCCCTTCAAGCCCAAGGATGCGGACCTGTTCTCCATCATCTCGGGCTTCGACGCCGCCTACAGCACCTACAACGGCTATCAGGCCACCATCGAACGCTACTGGACGCTGAAGTACCTGCAGCAGCGGGGCATCACCGAGCTGGAAGCCACGGTCTTCAAGGACAACCTGGCGCGCGCCGACACCCTGCCACTGGTGCTGCCGGTGATGGGCGCGCAGGGCCTGCCGCGCGGCGCACGCGTGCTGGTCAGGCTGGGCAACATCGACGAGGTAGCGCTGGACGTCAGCGGCACGGTGCTGGAGCGGCTCGACGCCGAGGCGGCCCCGATGGAAGAGGAGGAAGCCGAGGACGCCGAGGCCGAACACCTGGCCGCCGGCCCCATCGCGATTGCGGTCGATGTCAACGAATCCGAGACGCCCGCCGCCGAGGCTTCAGGGGATAATCCGTCCTCGTGAAACTGCGCAAGTTCAGCACTCTCGAATACGCCCTCGGCATCTCCGTCGCCGTGCATGCGGTGCTGCTGACGGTGCGCTTTGTCGACCCCGAGGCGATCGAGCGCGCCTTCCGCGACACGCCGCTGGAAGTCATCCTGGTCAATGCGCGCGGTAACGCCCGCCCGGACAAGGCGCTGGCGATTGCCCAGACCAGCCTGGCGGGCGGTGGTGAGGCCGAGCGTGGCCGCGCCACCAGCCCCCTGCCCTCGACCCAGCTCTCCGACAGCGGTGACACGCTGGAAGAGGAGTCGCAAAAGCGGATGCAGCAACTGCAGAAGCAGCAGACCATGCTGCTGGCCCAGGTGCGCCAGCAGCTCGCCTCCCTGCCCCTGCCGGACCCCAAGCAGGCCAGGCCCAGCAACGAACAGGCCGCGCAGGAGGCCAAACGCCGCCTGCTGCTCAAACAGCTGGCCGAGATCGAGCGCCGCATCAAGCAGGACAGCCAGAAACCGCGCAAGCGCTACATCGGCCCCTCCACGCGCGAGGAAGCCTATGCCATCTATTACGACCGCCTGCGCCGCGCCATCGAGGACAAGGGCACCGAGAACTTCCCCTCCTCGGGCGGCAGGAAACTCTATGGTGAACTGACCATGGTGGTGACGGTGAATCGCCAGGGGCAGGTGGTCTCCACCGAGATCGCCGAGAGTTCGGGCAACCGCGTGCTGGACCGCCGCGCCGAAGCCATCGCCCGCGCGTCCGCGCCTTTCGGCCGCTTCACCGAGAGCATGCGCAAGGAGGCCGACCAGATCGTGGTCGTCTCGCGCTTCAAGTTCTCGCGCAACGAAACCCTGGAAACGCGCCTCAGCGCACCCTGAATGCCATGAAAGCCGTGCTGCGCTGGCTCGTCCTGCTGCTGGTCGCCCTGCTGGCGCTGCAGCTTTTTTTCGTCGCCCGCATCGCCCTGATGGCCGTGACGCATCCGCAATCCACCACCTTCGAGCGCTCCGAGGCCTGGCGCATCCTGGGTGAAAAAGGCGATCTGCGCTGGCGCCAGCAGTGGGTGGACTACGAGCAGATCTCCGACCATCTCAAACGCGCCGTCATCGCCTCGGAAGACGACAGCTTCGCCTGGCACGAGGGCGTGGACTGGGACGCGCTGGAGAAAGCCTGGCAGAGAAACGCCGCCGCCGAAGAACGCGCCACCCAGCTGGCCGTCAACGGTGCGCGCAATGTGCGCCCGCCTAAGATCGTCGGCGGCTCCACCATCACGCAGCAACTGGCCAAGAACCTGCTGCTCTCGGGCGAACGCACGCTGCTGCGCAAGGGCCAGGAGTTCGTGCTGGCCTACCTGCTGGAGAAGCTGCTGAGCAAACAGCGCATCCTGGAGCTTTACCTCAACCACGTCGAGTGGGGCGAAGGCGTGTTCGGCGCCGAGGCCGCGGCCCAGCATTACTACCGCAAGCCGGCGGCGCGCCTGAACCCCGGCGAGGCCGCCCGCCTGGCCGTCATGCTGCCGCGCCCGCGTCATTACGAAAAGCTGCCCCAGTCACCCTACCTGGCCGAGCGCGCCAGCGTGATCGCCGGCCGCCTCTGGCGTGCCGAACTGCCGTGAGAATCATCGGCATCGACCCCGGCCTGCGCACCACGGGCTTCGGTGTGATCGACGTCGCCGGGCAGCAGCTCAGCTACGTGGCCAGCGGCACCATCAGCACCACGCACATCGCCCAGGGCGAACTGCCGGCGCGCCTGAAGGTGCTGTTCGACGGCCTGCGCGAGGTGGTGGCGCGTTACCAGCCGCAGTCGGCCGCGGTGGAGATCGTCTTCGTCAACGTGAACCCGCAGTCCACCCTGCTGCTGGGTCAGGCGCGGGGCGCCTGCGTCACGGCACTGGTGACCGCCGACCTGCCGGTGGCCGAGTACACCGCGCTGCAGATGAAACAGGCCGTGGTCGGCCACGGCCGTGCGCAGAAGGCCCAGGTGCAGGAGATGGTCAAGCGCCTGCTCAAGCTGCCGGGCCTGCCGGGCCCCGACGCCGCCGACGCGCTGGGCATCGCCATCACGCAGGCCCATGCCGGCGCCTCGCAGGCCCAGATCGCCAGGGCCACCGTGCTCACGCGCGGCACCAGCGGCATGTACCGGGCCGGACGCAGCCGCTGATCAGCGCGGCGGGGCCCCGAAAAACGCCCACATGAGTTCGTTCGCGCTCACGGCCTGCGAGGGCGACTCGCCGCGGCGCTTCTGACAGCCGGGCCAGCTGTGCCCGCCCGCGTCCGTCACGCACAACTGCACCTGGGTGCCGCCCGAACAGGGCGCGTAACGCTCGCACCAGGCGCCGTCCTTTTCCAGGACACGCTGGGAGGTGCGCGGGCACTGGTTGCGTTCCACCCAGCGCGCCACCGTGTCGGGCACCGAGCGGTAGTCGGTCACCAGGGCCCGTTCCACCGAATCCGGGCCGGCGCCGCCCTCAAAAAGCACATGCGTATCGTTGCGCGCATGGATGTGCAGCACCGAGACCGGCTGCGCAGGCGTGCAGCTGAGCGTGTTGTCGGTACCGGCCACCGCGGCGACGGCACGGATCAAGCCGGGCATCTCGCAGGCCAGGCGGTAGGCCATCATGGCGCCATTGGACATGCCGGTGGCATAAACGCGCTGGCGGTCGATATTGAGCTGACCCATGACACGCTCGAGCACGGCGCGGATGAAACCGACGTCGTCCACCCCCTCGTCACGCGCCGCGCCGCAGCAGGCGCCGGCATTCCAGGTCGCGAACATGCCATTGCGAAAACGGCTGATGCCATTGGGAAAGACCAGCACCTGGCCTTCGCGGGCCGCATGGCCGAGCTGGCCGTAATTCTCGTCCCGGGCCATGTGGTCCATGCTGCCACCCCCGCCATGCAAGGAGAGCAGCAGGGGCGCCGGGCTGTCGCTGCGGTAGCCGGCCGGCACGTGCACGCGGTACAGGCGGGTGCGTCCGCCGTGCTCCAAGCTGTAGCGGTAGTCGCCCGGGGCGGTGATCGCCACCGCAGGTGCCTGCTGGCGTTCGCGCAGACGCTCCCGCCATGCCCCCTCCTGGGCCGCAACCGCGCCCGCCAGCAGCCACAGGGTCGCCGGCAGCAGCACGACCCGGAGATCCGGCAGAAATGGGGGTTTCATGGCATTCTTTCACGGGGATGCGTGCCATCGACTTGTCACAAACCGTTACGCACGCTAAATTGTGGCCATCTCAAGCGTACAGCACCCAGGATGCCCGCATGCTGAAATTCTTCAAGTCCGCACCGAAGCCCACCAGCCCGGCCAAGCCCGTCCGGCCAGCCACGGCATCCCAGCCCCGGCCCGCGGCGCCCTCTGGCACCTCGGCCCGCAGCGCCATGCCGCCCGCCCCCCCGCCCCTGCCGGAAGTGAGCGAGGGCAACCAGGAGTCGGACTGGGCCATGTGGGAAGACTCGGTGGCTTTCCAGGACAGCCAGATGCCCTCCGCCTTCAACGAACTCGATGCCGTCAAGACGCGTGACGAAGCACCGAAAAAGAAGGGGGAGCCCGATCCGTTTTCCACGGTGCGACGCCGTGGCACTTAAGGCCGATGTCTAGGCAATACGCTGCAGGATCAGCACGGCAAAAAAGCCGAAGGCGGCGATCAATGTCCACTTCAGCGTGACCAGGCCCCAGCGTTTGTAGCGTGCCTGGCCGGTGCCGGCATAAAAGGCGAAACAGACGGCTGCGCCGATCAGCAGCAGCAGGATGAGCCAGCGCAACAGCAGCATGCGCTTACCTCGTGCGGGCAATTCGCCGCCGGGCCGCCCCAAGGCGAATTAGCCCCCTTGGGGGGCAGCGACCCGTGCAACGGTGGAGCGTGGGGGCCATATCACCAGGCGCGCGCCGGCTGCGCGAAACCCTTGGGCGCCAACTTCTCGTTGTCGAAGGTGACGGTTTCCCAGGCGTCGGTGCGCTGCAGCAGTTCACGCAGCAGCTTGTTGTTCATGGCGTGGCCGGAGCGGAAAGCGCTGTACGCGGCCAGCAGCGGCTTGCCCAGGATGTAGAGGTCGCCCATGGCGTCGAGGATCTTGTGCTTGACGAACTCGTCGTCGTAGCGCAGGCCACCCGCATTGAGCACCTTGTAGTCGTCCATCACGATGGCGTTGTCCAGCCCGCCGCCCAGGGCCAGGCCGTTGGCGCGCATCATCTCCACGTCCTTGGTGAAACCGAAGGTGCGCGCACGCGCGATGTCACGCGAGTAGTTGTGCACGCTCATGTCGAACTCGACACGCTGGCCGGTGGAGTCTACGGCCGGGTGGTCGAAGTCGATCTCGAAGCTGAGCTTGTAGCCGTGGTAGGGGTCCAGGCGTGCCCACTTCTGGCCGGCGCCCACGCCCTCGCGCACCTCGATGGGCTTGGTGATGCGGATGAAACGGCGCGGCGCGTTCTGCAATTCGATGCCGGCGCTCTGCAGCAGGAAGACGAAGGAAGCCGCAGAGCCGTCGAGGATGGGCACCTCTTCGGCCGTGATGTCCACGTAAAGATTGTCGATACCCAGGCCGGCACAGGCCGACATCAGGTGCTCCACGGTGTGCACCTTGGCGTCGCCGTTGGAGAGGGTGGAGGCCAGGCGCGTGTCGCTGACCGCCATGGCCGACATGGGGATGTCCACCGGCTGCGGCAGGTCCACGCGCCGGAACACGATGCCGGTATCGGCCTGCGCCGGGCGCAGCGTGATCTCCACGCGCTGGCCGCTGTGCAGGCCCACACCTACGGCACGGGTCAGGGACTTGAGGGTACGTTGCTGCAGCATGGGCTTTATTTTACTTACTAAGCCATGCCATGAAGGCCGGTGCGGGCATCGGACGGCTGATGTGATAACCCTGCACCTCGTCGCAGCCCAGGGCACGCAGGCGCTCCAGGATGGCGGCGTTTTCCACCCCTTCGGCCACCACGCTCAGGCCCAGGTTGTGGGCCAGGTCGATGGTGGAGCGTACGATGATGGCGTCGTCCGCGTCGGTCTCCATGCCCATGACAAAGGACTTGTCGATCTTGAGTTCATCCACCGGCAGGCGTTTGAGGTAGGCCAGGGAGGAATAGCCTGTGCCAAAGTCGTCGATAGACAATTTGAACCCCTGCTCGGACAGGCGGTTGAGCATGGCCTCGGCGCGTTGCGGGTCGTCCATGATGGCGCTCTCGGTGATCTCCAGGCAGAAGGCCGAAGCCGGCACGCCGTGCGCCTCCAGCAGGCGGCCCAGGCGGGCGCTGAGTTCGAGGTCCAGCAGGTCGCGCGTGGACAGGTTGACCGAGACGCGCAGGCCCGCGGCGGCCGGCGTGGCCAGCAGGCGTGCGGTCTCCTCGAACATCCAGAGCGTGAGCTGGCGGATGTAGCCGGTCTGCTCGGCGAAGGGGATGAACTGCATGGGCGGCACCAGGCCGCGCTGCGGATGCTCCCAGCGCACCAGGGCCTCGGCCGCGTGCGTTGCACCGTCGGCCAGGGTCACCTTGGGCTGCAGGAACAGGCGCAGCTCGCCCTGGTCCACGGCACGGCGCAACTCGGTCAGCAGCGACAGGGTCTGGGTGCTGGCCGAATCGTAGGCCGGGTCGTAACGCAGCGGCCCTTCCAGCTTGCGCTTGGCCACGTACATGGCGATCTCGGAGCGGCTCAGCAGCGTGTCCACGTCCTGAGCATCCGCGGGCCAGCACGCAATGCCGATGCCAGCGCTCAGGTCCACGGTCTGCTCGGCCAGGGCCAGCGGCACTTCCAGGCTGCTGGCCACCCGGGCCGCCAGCTCGGTTGCCTGCGCCGGGTTGCCCGGCTCCAGCAGGAGGGCGAACTCATTGCCGCCCAGGCGCGCCACCACACCCGACGCGTCGCCCAGCACATCGGCCAGTTTGCCGGCCACGGTCTTGAGCAGCTGATCGCCGAAGGCGTAACCCAGCACGTCGTTGACATGCTTGAAACGGTCCAGGTCCAGGGTGATGATGGCCAGCTCGCCGCCAGGCGCGCTGCTGCTGATGGCCTGCTGCACCGATTCGCGGAAGTTCTCCCGGTTGGGCAGGCCGGTCAGCCGGTCCCAGTAGGCCAGGTGCCGGATCTCGGCCTGCTGGGCCGCGATGTCCACGCGCATGCGGTCGAAGGAGCGTGCCAGGTTGCCGATCTCGTCGCGTCGCTCGACGTCTTCCAGCGGCACGCTGTAATCCCCGCGCGACAGCCGCTGTGTGGCAAACAGCAGGGAGCGCAGGGGCGTGGTCAGGCGCCGCGCCATCAGGCCGCTGCCCAGGGCGAACAGCAGCACACCACCGGCCGTGATGAAGGCCAGCAGGACCTGCAGATTGCGGTAGGGCGCCACCACGTCGTCCATGGAGCGCAGCAGCAGCACCCGGCTTTCGCCGCCGACGGCGTCGAGCCGGATCTCGCGCACCAGCAGGGTCGATCCGCCAACCTCCAGTTCCCGGACCTCGCCCTTCATGCCCTGGAGCATCTGCAGCGCCTGCGCCGGCAGCGTGCTGACCGGCGCCGCCAGGCTGCCATCGGCCCGCCGCACCTGCAGCACCAGTTGCACGCCCAGCAGGCTTTGCATCTCCTCGGCCAGCGGGGCCCCCACGGGGAAACCCATCAGCACCCAGCCCACCACCAGCGGGGCGCGCATGGGCACCATGACCAGCTGGTAGGGGCGGCCGTCCAGCACGACGATGCGCCCACCCTGCGAGGGCTCGGCCAGGGCCGGGGCCAGCCGGCCCAGGATGGCCGACAGGTCGGCACCGGGGGTGTCCGTGCTGACCGCACGCACCTTCAGTCCGGTATCGAGCAGCGCCGTCATGGCCGCACCGATGCGCTGCCCGTGGTTCTCCAGTGCCGAGGCAATGGTTTCCAGATCGTCGGAGCTGACCGCGGAGCGGAAGCCGTAATCGGCGGCCAGCAGGGCGGCACTCTGGCGCAGCTTCTCGGCGTTCTGGTCGAGCAGGCGCAGCCACACCTTCTCGCCGGTATCGAATTCGCGCGCGATCTGCATGCGGGCGTTGCGCGCAATGCTGTCGCGCACCACGAAAAACCCTGCGAGTTGCACGAAGAGCAGCAGCAGCAGCGAGAGGCCGACCAGCCGGGTGATCAGGCTGCGCCGGTTGAACGTGAAACTCATGGCCGCACACCCGTCAAACGTACAGTCACGCTCAGTTGGCCTTCGGCCGGCACGGTCACGGCCTGGTCCAGTGCCGCCGCCCCCACGGGCAGGCCGGGATGCCAGGTCCGCAGACGGTAGTTGCCGGGCGGCAGCTTGTCGAGCAGGACCTGGCCCTGTTCTGCCGTGCGACCGTAATAAGGGGTGTCGACGATCACGATCCAGCCCACCATCTGGTCATGGATGTTGCAGCCCAGCACCGCGATGCCGGGCTGGTCGAACAGCACCGGCTGGCTCGGGGTGCCGATGTAGAGCTTGAGCTCGAACTTCTTGACCGGCGAAAAGGAATAGACATGGTGCCGCACCGTGTCGCGGTTGGGAAAATCGACCGCTGTTCCCGTCGTCACCACCAGCACCTGTGGCACGAACTGCTTGCCGGCCTGCCCCATCTCCGCCTTGTCCAGCGGGCGGACCTGACGGCGCGCCTGCGCCGATTCCAGAAAGACCACCGCCTCGGGCAGGGGCCGGGCGGCGCCGTCGCGCACCTCCACCACAAGCGTGCCGGCCAGGACCGGCCAGGCCATTGCCCAGGCCAGCAGGAACAGGGTGGAGAGGCGTAGCGTCACGGTCTCAGGGCTCGATGGCCAGACCCGCCAGGGGCTCGCCCTGAGCGATCAGACCGATTTCGGTGGCGCGCCCGCTGGCCAGGTCCAGTCGGTACAGACGCGTCTGTGTCTGGCCGACGGGCCGGGCCGCCAGCAGGGCCGTGTTGGCAATGTCCGAAATGTCGAAGTGCGCCTCGGCCAGCGGGCCCGTGCCCAGCAGGCCCACGGTGCGCAACTGGCCCGTGTTGGGCGAGACCACCGGCTCGGCGCCTTCGGCCGAGCCCTGCATGAGCAGCGCACCCAGCGCACGGTCGATGGCGTAGTTGGTGGTGATCTTTTCGTTCTTCTGGTTGTAGGTGTAGGCCACGCCGGCGATGTCGGGCGTGCGGCCCGCATGGCGGTCGCCGGCCACATAACGCAGCGCGCCGTCGGGCTGCACACCGGGCTGGGCCGCATCACCATCCACCACGGCATTCGTTTCCGGATGCAGGCGCAGGTTCTGCGCGCTGGCACTGACGACGCGGATGCGGTCGACCGTGGGATTGAAGTCGAAGCCGCTCACGCCCCCCTGGACGGGCCAGGGCTGGGGTGCGGCTGCCGCCACGGGCAACAGGCGTGCCTGCGCCGTGTCGACGGTGTAAAGGCGGCCGCTGTCGGCCAGGGCGAAGAGCACACCGCGGGCCACGCGGTAGTCGACGCCCCGCAGGCTGTCCCCCGGGGCCAGGCCGTTGAGCGCGCGGCGATCGAGCACCTGCTGTGGCCGGTCGGCCTTGAAGCGGATCAGTTCGTGCTGGCGGGTCACGGCATAGACCGTGTCCTGGGGCAGGGGCGCCGTGGGCAGAGCACAGGCCGTGAGCAGCAGGGCCAGGCCCGGGGCCAGTGCGAGGAAGGGGCGTTGCGTTTTCATGGTGCACTCCTGAGGACCGGTGGCGCCGCCGCCCGCCGATGCGCGGGCATCGGGCAGCACAAACCGGTCCATCCTAGACCAAGTGGCGCCCCGCTGCAGACCGCGGGGCGCATGTCACCTCACTCAGTCGGCCTGCTTGCGCAAAAAGGCCGGGATCTCGAAATCATCCATGCCGCCCGAGGACAGCGCGTCCACCTTGGCCGCGGCCTGGGTGCGGTCGCGCGTGCGCCAGACACTGGGCGTGGCCATGGCGTTGTAGTCGGGCTGGGCCACGCCGGGCGCCTGGGCGGCCGTGCCCGGGGCCACGGCGTTGTTCAGCGTGGGCACCTGGAAAGGCACGTTGTCGGTGCCGGTGCGCAACGTGGTGGTCAGCACCTGCAGCGGGGGCGCGGTGCGGCGCACGCCCTGACGCGACAGGCCGGTGGCCACCACGGTGACGCGGATCTGGTCGGCCAGGCTGTCGTCGTAGGCGGTGCCGTAGATCACGTGCGCATCGGGCGAGGCGTAGGCACGGATGGTGTTCATCGCCAGCTTGGACTCGGACAGCTTGAGGCTGCCCTTGGCCGCGGTGATCAGCACCAGCACGCCCTTGGCGCCCGACAGGTCGATGCCTTCGAGCAGCGGGCAGGCCACGGCCTGCTCGGCGGCGATACGCGCGCGGTCCGGGCCGTTGGCCGCGGCCGTGCCCATCATGGCCTTGCCGGGCTCGCCCATGACGGTGCGCACGTCTTCGAAGTCCACGTTCACATGCCCGGGCACGTTGATGATCTCGGCGATGCCGCCCACGGCGTTCTTCAGCACGTCGTTGGCGTGCGCGAAGGCCTCGTCCTGGGTGATGTCGTCGCCCAGCACTTCCTGCAGCTTCTCGTTGAGCACCACGATCAGCGAGTCGACGTTGGCCTCCAGCTCGGTCAGGCCGGCGTCGGCGTTGGTCATGCGGCGACCGCCCTCCCAGTCGAAGGGCTTGGTCACCACGCCCACGGTCAGGATGCCCATCTCCTTGGCCACGCGCGCGATCACGGGCGCCGCACCGGTGCCTGTGCCGCCGCCCATGCCGGCAGTGATGAAGAGCATGTGCGCGCCGGCAATGGCGCTCTGGATGTCTTCCACGGCCAGTTCTGCGGCGTCGCGGCCCTTCTCGGGTTTGCTGCCCGCGCCCAGGCCGCTGCCACCGAGCTGGATGACCTTGTGCGCGCTGCTGCGGCTCAGGGCCTGCGCGTCGGTGTTGGCGCAGATGAATTCCACGCCCTGCACCTCGCGCTCGATCATGTGCTCGACGGCATTGCCGCCGCCGCCGCCCACGCCGATGACCTTGATCTGGGTGCCCAGGTTGAAGGCTGCGTCTTCAATCATTTCGATGCTCATGCTGTTCTCCTTAAATCCAGTTGCCTTGTGTCGTGTGTGTTTGCTCTGTCGGGTCGATGCCGCGAACCTGGCGGTCCGGTACACCGCCGCCGGTGGTGCGGACTGCCTCGCGCGAGCCAGAGTCTGTGTTTCATGGTCAGAAATTCCCGATGAACCAGTCCTTGACGCGCCCCACGGCGTTTTTCATGGAGCCATGTTTCTGCGCCACCTTGTAGCCGCGCAGGCGCGCCAGGCGCGCCTCTTCGAGCAGGCCCATCACGGTGGCCGCGCGCGGCTGGCCCACCATGTCGGACAGCGCCCCGCTGTACTTCGGCACACCGCGGCGCACCGGCTTGAGGAAGATGTCCTCGCCCAGCTCGACCATGCCCGGCATGATAGAACTGCCACCGGTGAGCACGATGCCCGAGGACAGCACTTCCTCGCAGCCCGAATCGCGCAGCACCTGCTGCACGAGGGAGAAGATTTCCTCGATGCGCGGCTCGATCACGCCGGCCAGGGCCTGGCGACTCAGCATGCGCGGGCCGCGGTCACCCAGGCCGGGCACCTCGACCTGGATGTCCGGGTCGGCCAGCAGCTGCTTGGCATAACCGCTCTCGACCTTGATGTCCTCGGCGTCCTTGGTCGGCGTGCGCAGCGCCATGGCGATGTCGCTGGTGATCAGGTCGCCGGCGATCGGGATCACCGAGGTGTAGCGGATCGCGCCGCCCGTGAACACCGCCACGTCGGTGGTGCCGGCGCCGATGTCCACGCAGGCCACGCCCAGTTCCTTCTCGTCGTCCGTCAGCACCGAGAGGCTGGAGGCCAGCGGGTTGAGCATGAGCTGTTCGACCTCCAGGCCGCAGCGGCGCACGCACTTGATGATGTTCTCGGCCGCGCTCTGCGCGCCGGTCACGATGTGCACCTTGGCCTCCAGGCGGATGCCGCTCATGCCGATGGGCTCGCGCACGTCCTGGCCGTCGATGATGAATTCCTGCGGTTCGACCAGCAGCAGGCGCTGGTCCGAGGAGATGTTGATGGCCTTGGCCGTCTCCACCACACGCGCCACGTCGGCTGCGTTGACCTCGCGGTCCTTCACCGCCACCATGCCGCTGGAGTTGATGCCGCGGATGTGGCTGCCGGTGATGCCGGTATAGACCCGCGTGATCTTGCAGTCGGCCATGAACTCGGCCTCTTTCAGCGCCTGCTGGATGCTGTGCACCGTGGCGTCGATGTTGACCACCACGCCGCGTTTGAGGCCGTTGCTGGGTGCCACACCCAGCCCGGCCAGCTTGAGCTCCCCGCCGGGCAGCACCTCGGCCACCACCACCATCACCTTGGCGGTGCCGATGTCGAGGCCGACGACCAGATCCTTGTACTCTTTTGCCATGTCGATGGTCCTGCTTTTTTCCTAGTTTTTCCTGGCCGGGTCCTGCGCCGTCACCGTGCTCACGCCACGCAGGCGCAGGGCATAACCCTGGGCGTAGCGCAGGTCGGCCCCCTCCAGCGCGTCGAGCTTGCGGCCGTGGTGCGCCGCCACCTGCGCCACCGTGCCCAGGAACTGCCGCGCGCGCGCCGTCACCTCCGGCACGCCGCCGCTGCCCAGCTCCAGGCTGGCCCCGCTGGCCAGCTGCACGCGCCAGTTGCCGCGCCCGCTCAGGGCCAGCTGCTCGATGGGCAGGTCCAGCGCCTCGAACAGGGGCAAAAGCTCGCGGTACATGGCCAGCACCTGGGCCGACTGTTCGACCGGGCCGTCCAGCCGCGGCAGCTGGTCCTGCTCGATCTCGCCGAGGTTGGCCTCGAAGACTTCGCCGTGGCTGTTGACCAGGGTGGACTCGCCCTCCTCGCCCCAGTAGGCCGCGGCCTGGTGCTCCTGCAGGACCACCCGCAGGCGGCTGGGGAACTCGCGCTGCACCACGGCGCGCCGCACCCAGGGCACGGACTCGAAAGCCAGGCGCACGGCGTTGAGGTCCACCGTCAGGAAAGTGCCCTTGAGTTGCGGCCCCACGTGCGCGCGCAGCGTCAGCGCGCTGGTGTGGCTGATGTCACCCAGCACCGTCAGGCCGCGGATCGCGAACACCGGGTGCTGCATCAGCCAGCGCCCGCCCGTACCCAGCGCCAGCAGCAGGAAACCGAGCAGCAGCAGATTGGCTGTCAGGTTCATGAGCTTGACGTCGAGGGGAACGGGCAGGCTGGAGCTCATGCGTGCACGCCTCCATGCTCGAGCGTGGCCGCCTGCAGCAGCAACACGCACAGTTCCTCGTAGCTGATACCCGCGGCCTTGGCCGACATGGGCACCAGCGAATGCCCGGTCATGCCGGGCGAGGTGTTGATCTCCAGCAGATAGGGCTTGCGCGTGCGCGCGTCGATCATCACGTCGGCACGGGCCCAGCCGCGGCAGCCCAGCACCTGGTAGGCCCGCAGCACGATCTGCTGGATCTGCTCTTCCTCGCCCGTGGGCAGGCCGCAGGGCACGAGGTACTTCACCTCGTCAGTGAAGTACTTGTTCTGGTAGTCGTAGTTGCCGTCGGGCGCCACGATGCGGATCACGGGCAGCGCACGCGCCTGCACCCCGCTGCCCAGCACGGGCACCGTGACCTCCTCGCCGCTGATGAACTGCTCGCACAGCACCTGTTCGTCGACCTGCGCTGCCCTGGCATAGGCGGCCTCGCATTCGTCGGCCGTTTGCACCTTGGTCAGGCCGATGGACGAGCCCTCGCGCGCCGGCTTGATGATCATGGGTGCGCCCAGCGCCGAGAAGGCGGCGCGTGCGGCCTCGGCGCTGGCCACCTTGCGCCACTGCGGCGTGGGCAGGCCCTCGGCCAGCCAGATGCGTTTGGTCATGACCTTGTCGATGGCAATGGCCGAGGCCATCACGCCCGATCCGGTGTAGGGGATGCCCAGCAGTTCCAGCGCGCCCTGCACCGTGCCGTCCTCGCCGAAGCGGCCGTGCAGCGCGATGAAACAACGCGCAAACCCCTCACGCTTGAGCTCGGAGAGATCACGTTGCGCCGGGTCGAAGGCGTGCGCGTCCACGCCACGCGACTGCAGCGCCTTGAGCACGCCGGTGCCCGACATGATGGAGATGTCGCGCTCGGCGGAAGACCCGCCCATCAGGACGGCCACCTTGCCCAGATTCATTTGTTCCTTGCTCACTTCTTGCCACTTCCCGTCAACTCGACCACCCTGGCCGGCACCCCACCGATGGAGCCCGCCCCCATGCACATCACCACGTCACCCGCACGCGCGTTGTCCAGGATGGCCTGCGGCATGGCCGCGATGTCGTCCACGAACACCGGCTCCAGCTTGCCGGCCACGCGCAGTGCGCGCGCCAGGCTGCGCCCGTCGGCCGCCACGATGGGCGCCTCGCCCGCGGCGTAGACCTCGGCCAGCAGCACGGCGTCCGCCTCGGCGATGACCTTGACAAAATCCTCGAAGCAATCGCGCGTGCGTGTGTAGCGATGCGGCTGGAAGGACAGCACCAGGCGCCGCCCGGGGAAGGCGCCGCGCGCCGCGGCCAGCGTGGCCGCCATCTCCACCGGGTGATGCCCGTAGTCGTCGATCAGCGTGAACGTGCCGCCGTCTTTGGCCGGCACCTCGCCGTAACGCTGGAAACGCCGGCCCACGCCCTTGAACTCGGCCAGGGCCTTGAGCAGCGCGGCGTCGGCGACATCCAGCTCCGCTGCCACCGCAATCGCCGACAGGGCGTTGAGCACGTTGTGGCGGCCCGGCAGGTTGAGCACCACGTCCAGGTCCGGCAGCACCACGCCGTTGCGCCGTTGCGCGGTGAAATGCATCTGCCCGGCCACGGCCCGCACGTTCACCGCCCGCACCTGCGCGCCCTCGTTGAAACCGTAGCTGGTGATGGGGCAGTTCACCTCGGGCACGATCTCGCGCACCGCGGCGTCGTCCGTGCACAGGATGGCCGTGCCGTAGAAAGGCATCCGGTGCAGGAAATCGACAAAGGCCTTCTTGAGATTGCCGAAGTCATGCCCGTAGGTTTCCATGTGGTCGGCATCGATATTGGTCACGACGGCCATCACCGGCAGCAGATTCAGGAAGGAGGCATCGCTCTCGTCGGCCTCGACCACGATGTAGTCACCGCTGCCCAGACGCGCATTGGCGTTGGCGCTGTTGAGGCGGCCGCCGATCACGAAGGTCGGGTCCAGCCCGGCCTCGGCCAGCACGCTGGCCACCAGGCTGGTGGTGGTGGTCTTGCCGTGCGTACCGGCAATCGCGATGCCCTGCTTCAGGCGCATCAGCTCGGCCAGCATCACGGCGCGCGGCACCACGGGTATCTTCTTCTCGCGCGCGGCCAGCACCTCGGGGTTGTCGGGTTTGACGGCGGTCGAGGTCACCACGGCGTCAGCCCCTTCAATGTGGCTGCCCGCATGGCCCACACAGGTGCGGATGCCCAGCGCAGCCAGACGACGCAGCGTCGCGCTGTCGCTCAGGTCCGAGCCTGAGATGCCGTAGCCCAGGTTGTGCAGCACCTCGGCAATGCCGGACATGCCGGCACCACCCAGGCCCACAAAATGGATTTTCTTGATCGCGTGTTTCATCGTGCCAGCTCCTCGCAGGCGGCGACCACCTGTGCGGTGGCCTCGGTCTGGGCCTGGCCCTGTGCCTGCTCGGCCCAGCGCAGCAGCGTGCCGCGATCGAGGTTCTGCAGCAGATCGGCCAGTCGTTCAGGGGTCAGTTCCTGTTGGGGCAGCAGCAGCCCCGCGCCCTGGTCCACCAGGAAACGCGCATTGCTCGTCTGGTGGTCGTCCACCGCCGCCGGGAAGGGTACAAACGCCGCAGCGGCGCCGACGGCGGCAAGCTCGGTCACGGTGCTGGCCCCGGCACGGCAGAGCACAAGATCGGCCGCGGCAAACGCCTGCGCCGTGTCCTCGATGAAGGGCGTGAGCTCGGCCTGCACACCGGCTGCGGCGTAGTTCGCGCGCAGCGCATCGATCTGCGTCGCGCCGCTCTGGTGGATGACCTGCGGGCGCTGCTCGGCCGGGATCAGGGCCAGCGCGCGTGGCACCACCTCGTTCAAGGCCTTCGCCCCCAGGCTGCCACCGACCACCAGCAGGTGCAGCGGCCCGCTGCGGCCGGCAAAGCGCTGGGCCGGCTGCGCCTGCTGCAGGAAGGCGGCACGCAAAGGGTTGCCCACCCACAGCCCCTGCTTGATCGCGCCGGGGAAGGCGGTGTACACACGGTCGGCCACACCGGCCAGCACCTTGTTGGCCAGGCCGGCCACCGAGTTCTGTTCGTGCAGCACCAGGGGCTTGCCCAGCAGCACGCCCATCATCCCGGCCGGGAAGGTGATGTAGCCGCCCAGGCCGATGATCACATCGGGTTGCACACGGCGCACCACCTGGATGCTCTGCCAGAAGGCCTTGAGCAGGCGCAGCGGCAGCAGGGCCAGCGTGAGCGGCCCCTTGCCACGCACGCCGCCGAAGTCGATGGACTCGAAGGCAAAACCGCGCGGCGGCACCAGCCGGCCTTCCATGCCGGCCTGGTTGCCCAGCCAGTGCACGCGCCAGCCCTTCTCACGCAGGGCCTCGGCCACGGCCAAGCCCGGGAAGATATGCCCCCCCGTGCCGCCAGCCATCACCAATGCGCAGCGTTCGGTCATGACCGACCTCCGTGCATGAGCCATGGCGCGTACCGCGCCATGCTGCGCGGCGCGCAATGTCTGTTTTGGTGAACCCGGCAACTCATGATCTGCCTCCGTGCATCAGTCATGTCGCGTACCGCGTCATGCTGCGCTGCGCGCAGTGCCGTGTTTTGATGAAACAGACAACTCATGCCCGACCTCCGTGCATAAGTTGTCTGTTTTCGTAATCGATTCTCAGCACGATGGCCACCGCCACCATGTTCATCAGGATGGCCGAACCGCCGTAACTCATGAAGGGCAGGGTCAGGCCCTTGGTCGGCAGGGCGCCGAGGTTCACGCCCATGTTGATGAAGGCCTGGAAGCCCATCCACACGCCCACGCCCTGCGCGACCAGGCCGGCGAAGACGCGGTCCAGCGCGATGGCCTGGCGTCCGATGTGCATGACGCGCCGCGTGAGCCAGAAGAACATGGCGATGATGCTCAGCACGCCCAGCAGACCGAACTCCTCGCCGATCACGGCCAGCAGGAAGTCGGTGTGCGCCTCGGGCAGCCAGTGCAGCTTCTCCACGCTGCCGCCCAGGCCCACGCCGAAGATCTGACCGCGGCCGAAGGCGATCAGCGAATGCGAGAGCTGGTAGCCCTTGCCCAGGGTGTGGCGCTCGTCCCAGGGATCGAGGTAGGCAAAGATGCGTTCGCGCCGCCACTCGCTCAGCGCGATCATCAGCACGAAGGCCACCAGCAGGATGGCGGCGATCAGGAAGAACATGCGGGCGTTCACCCCGCCCAGGAACAGGATGCCCATGGCGATCACGGCAATCACCATGAAGGCGCCCATGTCGGGCTCGGCCAGCAGCAGCAGGCCGATGATGGCCACGGCCGCGCCCATGGGGGCGACAGCGCGGAAGAAGTGCTCCTTCACGTCCATCTTGCGCACCATGTAATCGGCCGCGTAGAGCAGCACGGCCAGCTTGGCCAGCTCCGAGGGCTGGAAGTTGGTGATGCCCAGGGCAATCCAGCGCCGCGCGCCGTTCACGCCCTTGCCGATGCCGGGGATCAGCACCGCCACCAGCAGCACCAGCGCGGCCACCAGCAGCCAGGGCGCCAGCTTCTCCCACCGGGCCATGGGAATCTGGAAGGCGATCAGCGCCGCCACGAAGGCCACCACCAGCGAGAGCAGGTGACGCGTCAGGAAATGCGTGTGGGCATAACGCCCGAACTTGGGGTTGTCGGGCAAGGCGATGGAGGCCGAATACACCATCACCAGACCCCAGGCCAGCAAGGCCACCACCACCCAGACCAGGGCATGGTCGAAATCGGACAGGCGCACCGGCTGGCTGCCGCTGCGACCGTAACCCTGCGGCCCCAGGCGCACGGGCAGCGCATCGCTCGCCGGCGCGCCGCCGAACCAGCCACGAATGCGTTGCGCCAATACCGTCATGCCAGCCCCCCCTCGTTCGACAGGGCCTGCACCGCTTCGACAAAAACGCTGGCGCGGTGCGCGTAGTCCTTGAACATGTCGAAGCTGGCGCAGGCCGGCGACAGAAGCACGGCATCCCCCGCCTGCGCCTGCGCGCGGGCCAGGGCCACGGCCTCGGGCAAGGTGCCCGCGTCCAGCAGGGGCACGCCCGTGCCCTGCACCGCTAGGCGTATGGCCGGTGCGTCGCGCCCGATCAGCACGACGGCACGCGCGTAGCGCTGCACCGGGGCAAACAGCGGCGCAAAGTCCTGGCCCTTGCCGTCACCGCCCAGGATGACGACGATGCGGCGCTCGGTCCCCAGGCCGGTCAGCGCGGCCACGGTGGCGCCGACATTGGTGCCCTTGCTGTCGTCGAAGTACTCGACCTCGTTCACGATGGCCACGGGCTCCACCCGGTGCGGCTCGCCGCGGTACTCGCGCAGGCCGTAGAGCATGGGGCCGAGCGCGCAGCCTGCGGCCTGGGCCAGGGCCAGCGCCGCCAGTGCGTTGGTGGCGTTGTGGCGGCCGCGGATGCGCAGCGCGTCGGCCGGCATCAGGCGCTGGATGAAGATCTCCTCTTCTTCGCCCTTTTTCCGTTTCTGCGTCTCGTCGGCCTCCTGCGCGCGCACCAGCCAGGCCATGCCGTTGACCAGCTCGATGCCGTAGTCGCCCGGGCGTTGCGGCATGTCGGCACCGAAGGTCGTGTAGACGCGGTATTTGGGTTTTTGCAGCTTGGCCCGCAGGGGCTCGGGCAGCATGGCCATGACGGCCGCGTCGTCGCGGTTGAGCACGATCAGACCCTGGCTGCCGAAGATGCGCGCCTTGGCCGCCCCGTACGCTTCCATGCTGCCGTGCCAGTCCAGGTGGTCCTGGGTGAGGTTGAGCACCACCGAGGCCGTGGGCTCGAAGCCCGACACACCGTCGAGCTGAAAGCTGGAAAGCTCCAGCACCCAGACCTCGGGCAAAGTCTCCGCCTCCAGCCGCTGCGTCAGCACGTCCAGCAGATTGGGGCCGATGTTGCCGGCCACGGCAACGCTCTTGCCGGCGAGTTCGATCAGCTGGCCCGTCAGCGCCGTCGTCGTGGTCTTGCCGTTGGTCCCCGTGACCGCCAGCACTTTGGGCGCGTAGCCGCGCTCGGCCTGCAGTTCGCGCAAGGCGGCGGCATACAGATCCAGCTCGCCGCCGGTCCACAGGCCCATGGCCTGTGCCGCCAACCAGACCGGCGCCACGGCTGCGGGTGAGAGGCCCGGGCTCTTGAAAACGGCGCGGATGTCCTGTCCTTCGACCAGGCTGGCCTCGAAAGCTCCGGCGCGGAAGCTCACCTGCGGCAACTCGGCCTGCAGCGTCACGAGTTGCGGCGGCGCCTCGCGCGTATCGGCCACGGTCACGCGCGCACCCTGGCGCACACACCAGCACACCATGGCCAGGCCCGAAGCGCCCAGGCCCAGCACGAGCACGTGCTGCCCTTGCAGCGAGGACACCGGCACCGCGGCGACGGCCTCGGGTTCCGCGGGCGACTCGACAGCTGTGGGCTCAGCGTTGGCCTCGGGTAGCGTCTCGGTCGCCGCAGCGGGTTCGGCCTGAGCCACATCCGCAAAGAGCTGGGCCACGAAGGCCTTGGCATCCTGCGCTGCCGTCAGCGTCTCGGGCAAGGCACGCTTGGCCGGCTTGCCGGCCGGCGGCACAGGCAGATCGCCTGGCACCTCGGCCGGCAGCTCCACCGGCGCCTGCATGGGTTCATCAGCCGGCAAAAACGCCGAAGCCGCCTCGTCCTGAGGCGGCAGCGGCCGGGGCTGATCGTCGGGTAAGTCGTTTTCGTTCATCGCAATTTCAAAGTCGACAGGCCCACCAGGCACAGCAGCATGGTGATGATCCAGAAGCGCACGACCACCTGGGTCTCCTTCCAGCCGCTCTTCTCGAAATGGTGGTGCAGCGGCGCCATCTTCAGGATGCGCCGGCCCTCGCCGTATTTGCGTTTGGTGTACTTGAAGTACGAGACCTGCAGCATCACCGACAGCGCCTCGGCCACGAAGATGCCGCCCATGATGGCCAGCACGATCTCCTGGCGCACGATCACGGCGATGGTGCCCAGGGCACCGCCCAGGGCCAGGGCACCGACGTCACCCATGAAAACCTGGGCCGGGTGCGCATTGAACCAGAGGAAGGCCAGGCCGGCGCCGGCCATGGCGGCACAGAAGATCAGCAGCTCGCCCGAGCCGGGAATGTGCGGGAAGAACAGGTACTTGGAATAGACCGCGCTGCCCGTGACGTAGGCAAAGACGCCCAGCGCCGAGCCCACCATCACCACCGGCATGATGGCCAGGCCATCCAGGCCGTCGGTCAGGTTCACCGCATTGCTGGCGCCGACGATGACCAGGTAGGTCAGCACGACGAAACCGATCACACCCAGCGGGTAGCTGACCTGCTTGAAGAAAGGAAGCAGCAGCCCGGCTTTCGCCGGCAGTTCGACCGAGAAACCCGAACGAACCCAGGTCATGAAAAGCTCCCACACGCCCTGGTTGCTGCTGCCCGAAATCGAGAAGACGAGGTAGAAGGCGGCGATCAGGCCGATCACCGACTGCCAGAAATATTTTTCGCGCGAACGCATGCCCTCGGGGTCCTTGTTGACCACCTTGCGCCAGTCGTCCACCCAGCCGATCGCGCCGAAGCCCAGCGTGACCAGCAGCACGATCCAGACAAAGCGGTTGGACAGGTCGAACCACAGCAGGGTCGAGATGCCGATGGCCAGCAGGATCAGCACGCCGCCCATGGTGGGCGTGCCGCTCTTGGACAGGTGGGTCTCCATGCCGTAGCCGCGCACCGGCTGCCCGATCTTGAGTTCGGTCAGGCGGCGGATCACGTAGGGCCCGGCGATCAGGCCGATCAGCAGGGCGGTGAGCGCCGCCATGACGGCGCGGAAAGTCAGGTACTGGAAGACCCGGAAATAACCGAATTCGGGCGAGATGGACTGGAGCCACTGGGCCAGGCTAAGCAGCATGATGTTCTTCCTTGTTCTGTTCGGCGTGGGCACTCACGGCCTGCACCACCCGCTCCATGCGCATGAAACGCGAGCCCTTGACCAGCACACTCGCGAGCGTCGGCAAGGCCTGCAGCACGGCGGCGTTCAGGGCCTCGACGTCGTCGAAATGACGGCCGCCCTGGAAATGCGCCACACTCTGCGCCGTCTGCTCGCCCAGGGCGTAGAGCTGCTCGATGCCGCGCTCGCGCGCATAGGCGCCGACCTCGGCATGGAAACGCGGGCCCTCGCTGCCGACCTCGCCCATGTCGCCCAGCACCAGCAGGCGCGGACCGGGCAGGCCGGCCAGCACCTCGATGGCCGCGCGCACCGAATCCGGGTTGGCGTTGTAGCTGTCATCCACCAGGGTCAGGGTGCGGCCACCGAGCTGCAGGGCCAGCGCCCGTGACCGGCCCTTGACCGGCTCGAAGGCCTCCAGCCCGAGCACGATGTGGGACAGGGGCACACCGGCGGCCAGTGCGCAGGCGGCAGCAGCCAGGGAGTTCTTGACGTTGTGCAGGCCGGCCACGCGCAGCGTGTACGCCAGAGGTCCGGCCGGCGTGCGCGCCTGGACCTGCCAGGCCGTGCCCATCCATTGCGGCGGAGCACAACTGAGATCGGCTGCATCGGTCTGCGACGTGATCGCGAAGCTCAGATGCGGCCGGGCGCCCGCCAGTTCAAGCCACAGGCCGCTGTACGCATCGTCCGCCGGGAACACGGCCGTGCCGCTGGCCCCCAGCGCCGAGATCACCGAGCCGTTCTCGCGCGCCACGGCCTCGATGGTGGCCATGAATTCCAGGTGCTCGCGTTGTGCGTTGTTGACCAGCGCCACCGTGGGTTGGGCCATGCCGGCCAGCTGGGCGATCTCGCCCGGGTGGTTCATGCCGAGTTCGACCACCGCCTGCTGGTGCGTGCCGCGCAGGCGCAGCAGCGTGAGCGGCACGCCGATCTCGTTGTTCAGATTGCCTTCGGTGGCCAGCGTGGCCTGCGGTTTCCAGGCCCGCAGGATCGCCGCGATCATCTGCGTCACCGTGGTCTTGCCGTTGCTGCCCGTGACGGCGATCAGCGGCAGCTTGAACTGAGCGCGCCAGCCCGTGGCCAGTTGCCCCAGTGCCAGCTTGCTGTCGGCCACCACCAGTCCACTCAGGCCGCTGGCGCGCAGTGCCGCCTCGTCGCTGCACAGCGCGGCCACCGCGCCGGCATGCTGCGCCTGGGCCAGGAAGCTGTTGCCGTCGAAACGCTCACCCTGCAGCGCCACAAACAGATCGCCGTGCTGCAGGGTGCGCGTGTCGCTGTGCACACGCTGCACACCGACCAAGCCGTCCCCGACCAGGCGCGCACCAGCCAGCCAAGGCTGGGCCTGCTGCAGGTTGAACATGACGGTGTGGGCGCTCATGCCGCTGCCCCCAGCCTGCGCGCCTGCAGCGCCAGGCCCACCTGCTGCCGGTCGGAAAAAGGCAGGCGCACGCCCGCCGTTTCCTGGTAGTCCTCGTGGCCTTTGCCGGCCACCAGCACCACGTCGTTCGCCGCAGCCTGGCGCAGCGCACCGGTGATGGCCTGCGCACGATCGAACACGATCTCCGTCGCGCCCAGGCCGGCCAGCCCCGGGCGGATCTGCGCCACGATGGCCTCGGGGGCCTCGCTGCGCGGGTTGTCATTGGTCAGTACCACGCGGTCGGCATGCCGCGCCGCGGCCGCCCCCATGAGCGGGCGTTTGTGCGGATCGCGGTCACCGCCGCAGCCGAACACGCACCACAGCCGGCCGCCACGCTGCTCGGCCAGCGGACGCAGGGCCTGTAGCACCTGGGCCAGCGCATCGGGGGTGTGCGCGTAATCGACCACGGCCAGCGGCAATCCGTCGCCGCCCTGGAACTCCATGCGGCCCGGCACCGGACGCAGCACGCGGCAGGCCTCGACGGCGGCGGCCAGCGACACGCCCAGCGTGCGCAGCGTGGCGATGACGCCCAGCAGGTTGCTGACGTTGTAGTCGCCGAGGGCCTGCGTGGCCAGCGCGATGCGCTCGCCGCCTTCGCAGACGGTGAAGTGCACACCCTGGCTGCCCATGCGGATGTCCTGCGCGCTCAGCCGCGCACCCGCCTCGCGGCGCAGCGATACCGTCCACACATCGAGGGCCCGCGCGGACAGGGTCGCGGCCAGCTCGACACCCTTCGGGTCGTCGAGGTTGATGACGGCGGCGCGCAGGCCTGGCCAGTCGAACAGCCCGGCCTTGGCCAACCAGTAGGCGGCCATGCTGCCGTGGTAATCGAGATGGTCCTGCGTGAAATTGGTGAAGATGGCGGTGCGGATGTGCGTGCCGTCCAGGCGTCGCTCGGCGATGCCGATGGACGAGGCCTCGATGGCGCAGGCGACCAGCCCCTCGTCGGCAAAACGGCGCAGGGTCTGCTGCAGCAGCACCGGGTCGGGTGTGGTCAGGCCGGTACTGACGATGGACGTGTCTTCGGGTGCGCCAGGCGCCGGCACACGGCCCACCCCCAGGGTGCCGATCAGGCCACAGGGCAGCGGCGGACTCAGGGCCTGCAGCGCCTGGGCCAGCCACCAGCTGGTGGAGGTCTTGCCATTGGTCCCGGTGACGGCCAGGACATCGATCTGCTGCGAAGGCTGTTCGTAGTAGGCCGCAGCGATCGGACCGCTGGCGGCTTTCAGCCCCGGGTAACTCGCGACGCGCTCATCGACAAAACCGTAGGGCTCGACGCCGTCCCGCTCGACCAGACAGGCCAGCGCGCCCTGCGCCAGCGCACCCGGCACGAACTGGCGAGCGTCACGCGCGGCACCGGGCCAGGCGATGAAACCGTCGCCCGCCCCCACCTGCCGGCTGTCGGTCTGCAGCGTGCCACGCACGCGGCCCTGCAGCCACTGGGCGGCCTGGACCGGGGTCTGCAGCAGGGTCACCATGCGAGACCCTCCCCGGCCTGCGCCACGATCTGCGGCGTGACCTCGATGTCGGGCTGCACGCCCAGCAGGTGCAGGGTCTGCTGCACGGTTTCGCTGAACACGGGGGCGGCCACGTCGCCGCCGTAGTACTTGCCGGCATCGGGCTCGTCGATCATGACGGCCACGATGATGCGCGGCTTGGCGACCGGCGCCAGGCCCACGAAGAAGCTGCGGTATTTCTTGTCGGCGTAACCCCGGCCTTCCTGCTTGCGCGCGGTGCCGGTCTTGCCGCCCACCGAGTAGCCCATGGTCTGCGCCTTGGGCGCGGTGCCGCCCGGCCCGGTGGCCAGCTGCAGCATGTGGCGCACGGCGCGGGCGTGACGCGCCTGCAGCAGGCGCACGCCACTGACCGGGCCCTGCGCCTTCTGCAGGGTGACGGGGATGATCTCGCCGTCGTGGGCGAACACCGTGTAGGCGTGGGCCAGCTGCACCAGGCTCAGCGACAGGCCGTAGCCATAGCTCATGGTGGCGTGCTCGATGGGCTTCCAGGTCTTCCAGGGCCGCAGGCGGCCGCTGACGGCGCCCGGGAAGGGCAGTTGGGGCCGCTGGCCGAAACCGACCTGGCTGTACATCTCCCACAGGTCGCGCGCCGGCATCTGCAGGGCCAGCTTGACCATGCCGATGTTGCTGGACTTCTGCACCACTTCGTTGAGGGTCAGCATCGCATGCGCGTGGGTGTCGCTGATGGTGGCGTTGCCCACGTTCATGCGTCCGCTGCTGCTGAGCTGGATCGTGCTCGAAGGTGACACCACGCCCTTCTCCAGCGCCAGCGCGGCCACAAAGGGCTTGACGGTCGAACCAGGCTCGAAGGAATCGGTCAGCGCGCGGTTGCGCAAGGCATCCTTGAAACCCTGGCGCTTGCCCGGTGTGTAGCTGGGGTAGTTGGCCAGCGCCAGCATCTCGCCGGTCTGGGCGTCCAGCACGACCACGCTGCCGGCCTTGGCCTGGTGCTCGCGCACCGCCTGCTTGAGGCGCTGATAGGCGAAGAACTGGATCTTGCTGTCGATGGACAGCTGCACGTCGCGCCCCTCGACCGGCGGCACCTGCGCACCCACCGCCTCGATCACGCTGCCCAGGCGGTCCTTGATGACACGGCGCGAGCCGGGTTTGCCGGCCAGCGTCTGGTTGAAGGCCAGTTCCACGCCCTCCTGGCCATGGTCCTCCACGTTCGTGAAACCCACCAGGTGCGCGGCGACCTCACCCTCGGGGTACTGGCGCTTGTACTCCTTGCGCTGGTAGACGCCCTTGATCTCCAGCGCGGCGATCTGCTTCGCCACGCCCTCATCAACCTGGCGCTTGAGCCAGACGAAGGTCTTGTCCTCGTCCTCCAGCTTGCGGTTGAGATCGGACAGCGGCATCTCCAGCAGCCGCGCCAGGCGCTGCAGCTGTTTCGGGTCACGCTCGATGTCCTCGGGGATGGCCCAGATGCTGGGCGCCAGCACGCTGGTGGCGAGGATCTGGCCGTTGCGGTCCAGGATGCGGCCGCGATTGGCCGGCAGCTCCAGCGTGCGCGCAAAACGCACCTGGCCCTGTTTCTGGAAAAAGTCGTTGGACAGCACCTGGATGTAGGCCGCGCGCCCGGCCAGCACCACGAAGGCCAGCGCGATCATGGCCACCACGAACTTGCTGCGCCACACCGGCGTGCGGCTGGCCAGCAGCGGGCTGGAGGTGTACTGGATGCCGCGACTGCTCATTGCAAGCGCCCCCCGGAGACCCGCGGCTGCACGACAGCGGCGGCCGGAACGCTGCCGCTGTAGGGCTGGTAGCTCACGTAGTCGGTGATGGCGGGCGTGGCCGCGCGCATGTCCAGCTTGTCCTTGGCCAGCTTCTCGACACGCTGCACCGTGGCCTGCTGGCGCTTTTGCAGCTCCAGCTGCTCGCGCTCGGTCTCGATGCGGCGCGCCTCCAGCACGGCGCGGTCGATCTCGGCAAACAGGCGGCGCGAATCGTACTGCACGCTCACCAGATAGAGCGCGCTGGCCAGCACGGCGAGCAGCAGGACGAGATTCACTCTGGTCATGCTTTTGTCCTCACGGCCACACGCATGATGGCGCTGCGCGCGCGGGGGTTGGCCGCCACCTCGGCCGCCGAGGGCTTGATGCGGTCGAGCGAGCGCAGCTTCATGGGTTTCGGCTCGGCGAAAGGCGCACGGCGGTCGTAGACCTCGCGCGAGTGTTGCGCGATGAACTGTTTGACGATGCGGTCTTCCAGCGAATGGAAACTGATCACGACCAGCCGTCCTCCGGGTTGCAGTACATCGAGACTCGCCGCTAGCGCTTCTTGCAGCTCCTCAAGCTCGGCGTTGATGAAAATCCGAAGAGCCTGAAATGTGCGCGTTGCAGGGTTCTGGCCCGGCTCGCGGGTTTTGACCGTGTCAGCCACGAGCTGGGCCAGTTCGCCGGTGGTTGAAACTGGGCCCCGTTCCTGTCGGCGCGCGACAATCGCCTTTGCAATCTGGCCAGCAAACCGTTCTTCACCGTAGTCACGTATCACCTCCGCGATGTCTCGGGTTTCGGCTGTCGCCAGCCATTGCGCCACGCTCTGGCCCCGCGTGGTGTCCATGCGCATGTCCAGCGGCCCGTCGAAACGGAAGCTGAAACCGCGGGTGGGGTCGTCGATCTGGGGCGAGCTCACGCCCAGGTCCATCAGCACGCCGGCCGCACTGGCCGACGGCAGCTCGCCCAGGTAACGGAAGCCCTGGTGCCGGATCGCAAAACGCGGGTCCGCGATGGTCTGCGCCTCGGTGATGGCGGCCGGGTCCTTGTCGAAGGCGGTCAGCCGCCCTTGTGGCGACAGCCTCGACAGGAGCAGGCGGGAATGTCCGCCGCGGCCGAAGGTGGCATCCACGTAGTGGCCGTCGGCCGGCTCCGCTGCCAACTCGTCCGGCTTGTTGAGCAAGGCTTCGATCGCTTCGTTCAACAAGACGGTGGTGTGTGTCCATGGGGCTTGTTCCACCGTCTTCTTTCAGAAGGAAAAGTCCTTGAAGACGTCGGGCATGTCGCCCTGCATGGCCTGGGCCTCCTGCGCGTCGTACGTGGCCTTGTCCCAGAGCTCGAAGTGGTTGCCCATGCCCAGCAGCATGGTGTCGCGGGTGATGCCGGCGGCGGCGCGCAACTCGGGCGAGACCAGCACACGGCCGGTGCTGTCCATCTCCACATCCATGGCATTGCCCAGGAAGATGCGCTTCCACCACTGGGCCGCCATGGGCAGCGCGGCAATGCGCTCGCGGAACTTCTCCCACTCGGGGCGCGGGAAGACCATGAGGCAACCGTGCGGGTGCTTGGTGATGGTGAGCTGGCCGGCGGCCGTCGCGCTGAGCACGTCACGGTGCCGGGTCGGCACAGACAGCCGCCCCTTGGCATCCAGACTCAGCGACGAAGCCCCTTGAAACACGCGCACTACCCCTTTTTCTGCACCAGTACGGGAGGGAGAAAAGCGCAGACGCACTTTTTACCACTTAATTCCACTTTTTTGCACTGTAGCAGCAAAACACCAGCAGACAAGGGGGAACAAGAAAAATTTCAATGAAATCAATGACTTAGAAACACTTTCACACAATTCTCCGGCGTGAAATGTCTTTCTAAATTAAGCACTTAGCCAACGTTATGAATGTGATGCTTGAAGGGACATCCCGGCAGGCCTCACTAGCCGGCTGCGGCGCAAAAATGCGACGCCGGGACACGCCCTCGCCGGAGCCATGTACGCAAGAACAGGCCCGGGCCCCGTTTTCAGAGGATGTAGCGCGACAGGTCTTCGTTGCGGCTGAGGTCGGCCAGGCGCGCGTCGACATAGGCGGCATCGATACGCACGGTCTGTCCCTCAAGACGCGTCGCGTTGAAGCTCACCTCGTCGAGCAGGCGTTCCATCACCGTGGCCAGGCGGCGCGCGCCGATGTTCTCGGTGCGCTCGTTCACGTCATAGGCGATCTGCGCCAGGCGCGTGATGCCCTCGGGGGCGAACACCAGCGTCACGCCTTCGGTGGCCAGCAGGGCCTGGTACTGGCGCACCAGGGAAGCGTGCGTCTGCGTCAGGATGGCCTCGAAGTCCTGCACCGACAGCGATTGCAACTCCACGCGGATCGGCAGGCGCCCCTGCAGTTCGGGGATCAGGTCGCTGGGCTTGCTCAGGTGGAAGGCGCCGGAGGCGATGAAGAGGATGTGGTCGGTCTTGATGACACCGTACTTGGTGGAGACCGCGGTGCCCTCCACCAGCGGCAGCAGGTCGCGCTGCACGCCCTGGCGCGAGACCTCGGCCGTGCCGCTGCCCTCGGAGCGCGAGGTGACCTTGTCGATCTCGTCGATGAAGACAATGCCGTTCTGCTCGGCATTGGCCAGCGCCTGGGCGCGGATCTCTTCCTCGTTGACCAGCTTGCCCGCCTCTTCGTCGACCAGCAGCTTCATGGCTTCCGCGATCTTCAGCTTGCGTGCCTTGCGTTTGCCCGCACCGAGCTGGCCGAACATGCCGCGCAACTGCTCGGCCATGTCCTCCATGCCGGCCGGCCCCATGATCTCGAGCTGGGGCCGCGGCTCGGCCAGGTCGAGTTCGATCTCGCGCTCGTCCAGCTGACCTTCGCGCAGCTTCTTGCGGAAGACCTGGCGCGCCGTGCTGTCGGACGCAGGTTCCGACACGGCCGCTTCATGGCGCGGCGGCGGGATCAGGACGTCGAGGATGCGGTCCTCGGCGGCATCCTCGGCGCGCATGCGCACCTTTTTCATCTCCGTTTCGCGCGTCTGCTTGACGGCCACCTCCATGAGGTCGCGGATGATGGAGTCCACATCCTTGCCCACATAGCCCACCTCGGTGAACTTGGTGGCCTCGACCTTGATGAAAGGGGCATCAGCCAGCTTCGCCAGGCGGCGTGCGATCTCGGTCTTGCCCACGCCAGTGGGGCCGATCATCAGGATGTTCTTGGGCGTGATCTCCGGGCGCAGCGCGGCGTCCACCTGCTGGCGGCGCCAGCGGTTGCGCAAGGCGATGGCCACGGCGCGTTTGGCATCGGCCTGGCCGACGATGTGGCGGTCGAGTTCGGAGACGATCTCCTGCGGGGTCATGGAGGACATGTCGGTATCGGGCGTGCAGACCGGGACGTGGAAGCTTCAGTCCAGCGTCTCGATCGTGTGGTTCAGGTTGGTATAGATGCAGAGTTCGCCGGCAATCTCCAGCGACTGCTTGACGATGTCGCGTGCGCCCAGCTCGGAGTGCTTGAGCAGGGCGATGGCCGCGGCCTGCGCGTAGGCGCCACCGGAGCCGATGGCCACCACGCCGTTTTCCGGCTCCAGCACGTCGCCGTTGCCGGTGATGATGAGCGAGCACTCGCGGTCGGCCACGGCCAGCATGGCCTCCAGGCGGCGCAGCACGCGGTCGGTGCGCCAGTCGCGCGTGAGTTCAATCGCCGCGCGCTGCAGATGCCCCTGGTGCTTCTCCAGCTTGGCCTCGAAGCGTTCGAAGAGCGTGAAGGCATCGGCGGTCGCGCCGGCAAAACCGGCCAGCACCTTGCCGTGGTAGAGCTTGCGCACCTTGCGCGCCGTGCCCTTGACGACGATATTGCCCAGCGTGACCTGCCCGTCGCCGCCGATGGCGACCTGCAGGCCGGCAGCCGTCTGGCGCCGCACACTGACGATGGTGGTGCCGTGAAATTGTTCCATGGCCGTATTGTCCGGCATCCGAATGCCGACCTAGGGTGCATGGGGTCTATGTCCAAGCACCCATGGAACCGGCTTTGCCGGGCCATCGGGTGCGCCCCCTTGAGGGGGGATACGACCCACACGAAGTGGGGGAGGGTCGGGGGTGGGCGTCTCTACGCGGCGCGCGGAACGACGCGCGCGTGTTCGGAGATGCCGATCACGTTGAAGAAGGCGGCCACGATGCGATTGACGTCGCGGAACTGCACCTGGCAGCCGCGGGCCTGCTGCTCGGCCACCCAGTTCAGGATGCTGCCGGCCGCCGAGAAATCCACGCGGATCAGGCGGGCACAGGAGACCACCATGCGGGTGGCGCCCCCCATGCCGGCTTCCAGCCGGGCCAGCACTTCGGCGGCATCGCCCAGGATCTCGCCGTAGAGTTCAACCACCGCCGGTGGCTGGTCTTCCAGGCCGACCGGCACGGTCAGGTTCTGCAAGGGGTCGTCCCAGGTAGAGTGCGGGGCATCCCAGCTGGAGCGGATGGCTTCGGCTTCGGCCTCGGCGGCATCCATGGCCCCCTGCAGTTCGCAGCTGCAGCGCGGCTCCTGCCAGGAGGGGGGCGAGACCTCGTAGGTCACGCAATAGTCCAGCGCCACCAGCTCGAAGGCGTCCTGCAGGCGCATGATGCGCAGCGCATCCATGCGCAGCTGCCAGCACAGGGGATCGACGGTACGGTCGCCCGAAGGCGTGATCACCTGGAGCGCCCGCTCCAGGCTGGCCTGGCCGCGGAAGACCAGGGCAGCCGGCGTGACGCACCACTGGGCCACCAGGCGGGCCAGCACGGACACAGCATCGAGGCCGATGACCGACAAGGCCTGCCAGTCCAGCACCAGCGTACCGGGCACTCGCATCAGGGTCTGCAGTTCTTCCAGGGCCGCGGCGCTCAGCTCGGCCGGGCAGCTCCAGTCCGGCGCACTGGCGGCCGAAGTGCTGGCACGCGCACTGACCGGCGCCACGCTGACCTTGGAGCGGCTCAGCAGGTCGGGTGTGGAGAACCAGGCCGGCGCCGAACGACCGAAACGGTTGGCGAACTCGATGGCCACGCTGTCAAAACGCGCCTGCTGCCCGGTGGCGCGGTAGAGGTCGAACAGGGCCGACATCCAGGTCTCGGCCAGATCGGGACGCAGATTGTCCCCATTCAGCACGGCCAGCAGGCTCTCCTCGGCACCGGCATCGTCGCCATTGGCGAAGCGAATGGCAGCGTCCTCCAGATCCGGGTCGGTCAGGTTGTCGGACGGCACGGCAGCGTACAGGCGCTGGGTCGAAAAACCGGCGCCCATGGGCGCGCGGGCGGCCATGGGTTGCAGGCCTTGCGAACGGCTGGCGGGGGTGCGCCCGCCCGCCGCAGGGGACGCCTGCCGCATGGCCATCGGCGCCGGCATGGTGGGGGCGGCCTCGGCCAGCTGGGTGGGCGGGTATTCACCGCCGGACGGGCCATCCGCCCACTGGGAACTGTTGGGGCGCAGGGCCGAGGCCTCGGTCGGCTCGAAGCGGCTGTCCTCGGGCTCGGAATGGCTTGCCGCCGCGTCGGGCGCTGTGGTCGAGGCGGGTTCGGTCGGCCCGGCATCGGGCCGCAGGCCCGTTGACGAGACGGGGAAGGCGCCGGCACGTGAGGCGGCTTCCTTGCCCTTCCACCACTGGCGCGACATCTGCGCCTCGATCTCGTCGATCTTCTTCAGGGTCTCGGCGCGGTCGTCGTGGTTGGAGGTCAGGCTGCTCTGGAAGAAGGAGGGGCGGCCGGCCTGGTCGGCCGGGCCCAGCGGTTCGCGTCGGCGCAGCTTGCGCAGGTGGTCGAATTCGCGCTTGCGCACGAAGTCGTTCTGCCGCTTGCGCTCGATCATCTCCTTGAGCGCCTCCTTGCTGTAACCGCTGTCGGCCTCCGGCTCCTTCTGGTCGAGTTCGGACCAATCCTTGGTCGGATTGCGCACGAACTTGGCCACCTTGGACAACAAGCCGGACCGGTTTTCCTCTTCTGCCATGTCTGGATTATGCGGTGCGCGTCATTCGGGGCCTGAATTCCGGATCAATCCCCGAACATTTTCTGCTTGAGTTCGCGCCGCTGCTGGGCTTCCAGCGAGAGCGTGGCTGTGGGCCGGGCCAGCAGGCGCCCCACGCCGATGGGCTCGCCGGTCTCGTCGCAGTAGCCGTAGTCACCGGCGTCGATGCGGCCGATCGACTGCTCGATCTTCTTGAGCAGCTTGCGCTCGCGGTCGCGCGTGCGCAGTTCCAGCGCGTGCTCTTCCTCGATGGTGGCGCGGTCGGCCGGGTCCGGCACGATGACGGTGTCCTCGCGCAGGTGCTCGGTGGTCTCGCCGGCGTTGTTCAGGATGTCCTGCTTGAGACGCTGCAGGCGCACGCGGAAGGCGGCCAGCTGCTTGTCGTTCATGTACTCGCTGTCCGGCATGGCCACGAGTTCGTCGTCGCTCAGGGTTTCGCCCGGCTTGGTCTTCCAGTTGTTGACGAGCTTGGGGTCTTTTTTGACGGAGGAAGGCAGGGGGGGAGCAATCAGGGTCTGGGACATGGTCGGGGTGTAACTGGCCTTGACAGCGGTGGATGCCACCGACTGGGCCATGGAGGGAACGGTCAGCTGTGCCAGACGGGCCGAGGCCTTGGCCGTGCGCGCGGGCGAATCCGGCATGGCCGGCGTCGCCTTCACCGGCAGGGGCGCAGGCGCCTTGACCGGCAACTTGGCCACCACCGCCTTGACCGGGGTCTTGGCAGGCGCCTTGACCGGTGCTTTGGCGCTGGTTTTGCCGGCTTTGGCCGCCGGTTTGGCAACAGCTTTCTTGGGGGCGGCCGCCTTGACAGCAACCTTCTTGGCCGCCGGTTTGGCAGCCGTTTTCTTGGGGGCCGGTTTGGCCGCCGCCTTCTTGGCAGGCGGCTTGCTCACAGCCTTCTTGGCCGCCACAGGTTTGGCAGTCTTCACGGCCGGTTTGGCCTTGGTCGCCGGCTTGGCAGCAGCTTTCTTGGGGGCCGGTTTGACCTTGCCCACTGCAGATTTGGCTTTGGAAGACACGGACACCTTTCCTGGTTTGGCTTTCACTTCTTGTCTCCTGGCAAGCTGGGCCTGCGCTAGTTTCTTCTGGCCTGCTGTTATACCCGCATTGCAGGCCCGGCCACGGGTTCCGGCCAAAATTTATGGCGCGCGAACGTACCGTCTTTCACAGGACTGACGCAGGGGTTGCGAAATCGAGACACTACCCCTGAGCGCGCGGGCAAGGCGGGAGACTCCGAACCTGTGAAGAAATCGTAGCGAGCGGCCCGAGCGCAAGGCGGACGGAGCGCAGTAGATTTATCACAGGTTCTCAGACCAGGCTCTGCTCCAGGCCCTGCAGCAGGATGTCCTTGGGCAGGTCGATGCCGATGAAGACCATCTTGCTCAGGCGCTGCTCGCCCTCGGCCCAGGCGGGCCCCAGGTCACTGCCCATGAGCTGGTGCACGCCCTGGAAAATCACCTTGCGGTCCGTGCCCTTCATGTGCAGCACGCCCTTGTAGCGCAGCATGCGCGGGCCGTAGATGTTGATGATGGCGCCCAGAAAGTCCTCCAGCTTGGCTGGATCGAAGGCGCGCTCGGAGCGGAAGACGAAGCTTTTCACATCATCGTCATGGTGATGGTGGTGACCATGGCCGTGCTGGTGCGAGGGATGGTTGCAGTGCTCGCCATGTTCGTGGTCATGGTCGTGGTGCTCATGCCCGTGCGCATGGTCGTGCTCGTCCTTGAGGAAATCCGGATCGATCTCCAGCTTGGCATTCAGGTTGAAGCCGCGCAGGTCGAACACCTCGCTGATGGCCACCTCGCCGAAATGCACCGCCTTCTGCGGCGCCCGCGGGTTCATGTGCTTGAGACGGTGCTGCAGCGCCGCCACGTCATCGGCCGAGACCAGATCGGTCTTGCTGATGAAAACCTGGTCGGCAAAACCCACCTGGCGGCGCGCCTCCTGCCGGTCATTGAGCTGCTGGGCGGCGTGTTTGGCATCCACCAGGGTGATGACGGAGTCCAGCAGGAAGCTCTCGGCAATCTCGTCGTCCATGAAGAAGGTCTGGGTCACCGGGCCGGGATCGGCGAGGCCCGTGGTCTCGATCACCACGCGCTCGAAATCCAGTTCGCCCTTGCGTTTGCGGGCCGCCAGGTCCTGCAGGGTGGTGCGCAGGTCTTCCCGGATGGTGCAGCAGATGCAGCCGTTGCTCATCTGGATGATCTGCTCCGTGGTGTCGGCGACCAGGATGTCGGTGTCGATGTTCTCCTCGCCGAACTCGTTCTCGATCACGGCGATCTTCTGGCCGTGCGCTTCCTGCAGCACGCGCTTGAGCAGGGTGGTCTTGCCGGAGCCTAGGAAGCCGGTGAGGATGGTGGCGGGGATCAGGGCCATGGATGTGCTCTCAGAAAGGAATGTCCGCCAACTTGCGCAGCGCGCAAGCGGTGGGGTGACGAAGACGGGGGATAGATGGGGAGTTTAGCGAGATCGTCAAGAGCAGGCCGGGGCAGGGTCTCGCCCCGCCTCAGGCCTTGCGCATGACCACCAGGCCCTTGAGGTACTCGCCTTCCGGGAAATTGATGGTCATGGGGTGGTCCGGTGCGCCGCCCATGCGCTCGTGGATGTAGCCGTCCACACCGGCATCGGTGCCGGCCGAGGCGACGATCTTGTGGAACAGGTCGGCAGAGATGCCGCCCGAACACGAGTAGGTAAAGAGCACACCACCGGGCTCCAGGATCTTGAGAGCCAGGCGGTTGATGTCCTTGTAGGCACGCGCCGCGCGCTCGGCATGCGCCACGGTGGGCGCAAACTTCGGCGGGTCCAGCACGATGGCGTCGAAGCTGCGGCCTTCCTGCGCGAAACGCCGCAGGCTGGCATTGACGTCGGCGTCCAGAAACTCGGTGCGGGCCAGGTCGAAACCGTTGAGCGCCACATTGGCGCGCGCCTGCTCGATGGCCGGCCCGGAAGAGTCGATCGAGGTCACGTGCGCCGCCCCACCCGCCAGTGCCGCCACGCTGAAACCCCCGGTATAGCAGTAGCAGTTGAGCACGCGCTGGAACTTGAGCCGGGCCGCGTAGTCGGCAAAACGCTTGCGGCTGTCGCGCTGGTCCAGGTAAAAGCCGGTCTTGTGGCCCTGGGCGATGTCCAGGCCCAGGCACCAGTCATGCTCGCGCAGCACCAGCCCGGTGGGGCCCTCGCCGCGCAGCCAGCCGCTCAGCTCCGGCAGGCCTTCGAGCCCGCGCGCGCTGGCATCGGACCGCTCGTAGAGCCGGCCCAGGCCGGTTTCGGCCAGCAGCGCATCGGCCAGCGCCTCCTTCCAGCGCTCGGTGCCGGCACTCAGAAACTGGGCGACCAGGGTGTCCCCATAACGGTCCACGATCAGGCCGGGCAGGCCGTCGGCCTCGCCATGGATAAGGCGCAGACCGTCACTCCGGATGTCGAAACGTGTGCGGGCACGGATGGCAGCGGCCACCCGGCTGGCGAGAAAAGCGGCATCGATGCGCTGTTTTTCGTCAAAACTCCAGACCCGCGCGCGGATCTTGGAGGACGGGCTGAAGGCCGCCCAGGCCAGAAACTCCCCTTGCACGGACTCCACGCGCACGGTTTCGCCGGCGTCCCCGCCGCCCTTGGCCAGGGCCGACTCGAAGAGCCAGGGGTGGCGACGCAAGAGCGAGCGTTCCTTGCCTTCCTTGATGCGTATCACTTTCATGCCTGAATTGTCGGGCTTTTCCGGGGTTCCCTTCCGCGCCAATGGGGTTAGAGTGGTCAAGGATGGTGTTCAGAATTCCCACCATGCGCGTTCGAGTCCAAAACGGGATGATTTGACCGCCAACACCACGCAGCGTGTGCCGACAGCACACGCAAGGGGTTTGGTGGGCAAAGGGCCCGTTTTGGTTCGAACCCGAAGGGGCGTGGTTTTGCGGGCGATCCACTTCGTTGCAAAACCAGGCAAGCCGTCCAGGCTTGCCTTGGGTTTTGCGCCTTGCGGCTCATCCCGCAAAAACCACGCCGCGCACGGTGGGAATTCTGAATACCATCCTTACAGGGCCATAGCCCGAGGAGATAAGCATGCGATTGAAGGACGTCAAGCTGGGAACCAAGCTCATGGGGGGCTTCATCCTGGTCCTGTTTCTGGCCGCCATCCAGTCCGTATTGGCCGTCTTCGGCACGAACGCGCTGAACGCCAACTCCCAGCAGGTCTCGGACCACCTCCTGCCCAGCGCCCTGCACACGGGTTTCCTCGGCACCCAGGCCAGCCGCCTGCGCGCGGCGCAGTTCCAGCACCTGCTGATTTTTGGCGAGGACGAGCGCCGGGCTATCGAAAAGCAGATCGAGGGCCTGCGGGAGGCCGTCAACACCGAGTCGCAGGCCTACGCCCGCATCATCAAGGCCGGTGAAGAGACCTCCCATTTCGACAAGTTCCAGGGCGAATGGAAGAAGTACCAGGCGCAGCAGGCCGAGATCGTGGGGCTGGCACGCCAGCGCCGTGACGAGGAAGCCATGGACATCCTCAAGGGTCCGGGGCTGCAGACCTTCGACGCCATGCTGGCCGAGTTGCGCGCGCTGTCCGAGTTGTCGCAGGACGGCTCCATCCTGGCGCGTGACACGAATGCCAGCCTGCAGCGCAATGTGATGATCGGCAATCTGGGCGCCCTGCTCGTGACCATCGTGCTGGGCCTGCTGATCGCCCGCACCCTGAGCCGCGCCATCTCGGGCGGCGTGGGATACGCCGCCAGCCTGGCCAGCAAGGTGGCCCAGGGCGACCTGAGTTCCCCCATCAACCCCAACACCCACGACGAGATCGGCACCCTGCTGCATTCCCTGCGCGACATGCAGTCCTCACTGGCCCAGGTGGTCTCGCGTGTGCGCCAGGGCAGTGAAAGTGTCTCCACCGCCAGCTCCGAGATCGCCCAAGGCAACCACGACCTGAGCGCGCGCACCGAGTCCCAGGCCAGCGCCCTCGAAGAAACCGCGGCCAGCATGGAAGAGCTCTCCTCCACCGTGAAGCAGAACGCCGACAACGCCCGGCAGGCCAACCAGCTGGCCCAGAGCGCCAGCACGGTGGCCGTCAAGGGCGGCGAGGTGGTGGCCCAGGTGGTCGACACCATGAAGGGCATCAACGACAGCGCGCGCAAGATCCACGACATCATCAGCGTGATTGACGGCATTGCCTTTCAGACCAACATCCTGGCTTTGAACGCCGCGGTGGAAGCCGCGCGCGCCGGCGAGCAGGGCCGGGGCTTTGCCGTGGTGGCCAGCGAGGTGCGCAGCCTGGCCGGGCGCAGCGCCGAGGCCGCCAAGGAGATCAAGAACCTGATCACCGACAGCGTGCAACGGGTCGAGCAGGGCAGCGCCCAGGTCGACCAGGCCGGCGCCACCATGAACGAGGTGGTGGCCGCCATCCGGCGTGTGACCGACATCATGGGAGAGATCAGCTCGGCCAGCACCGAGCAGAGCCAGGGCGTCAGCCAGATCGGCGAGGCCATCACGAGCATGGACCAGACCACGCAGCAGAATGCGGCGCTGGTGGAGCAGATGGCCGCCGCCGCCAGCAGCCTCAAGAGCCAGGCGCAGGACCTGGTGCAATCGGTGGCGGTGTTCAAGCTGGCCGCCGGAGCCAGCACCCCGCCCCCCGTAGCGGCCGCGCGGCCGGCTGCGGCGATACGCGCCCCCGCGCCCCGACAGCCCCCGGGGCAGGCACGCCGCCTGGGCGCGCCTGCCGCCCCCAAGGCGGCAGCGCCGGCCCTGGCCACGGCGCCAGCCAGATCGTCCGCTGGCGCCGACAGCGACTGGGAAACTTTCTAGGAAATCTTCAGCCCTTGCCGGGTATCTTGCTGCGCGCGCGCGGATGCGCCGCGTCATAGGCGCGTGCCAGGTGCTGGAAATCGAGCCGGGTGTAGACCTGCGTCGTGCTGATATTGGCATGGCCCAGCAGTTCCTGCACCGCGCGCAGATCGCTGCTGGACTGCAACACATGGCTGGCGAAGGAGTGGCGCAGCATGTGCGGATGCACGGGCGTGGCCAGCCCGGACTGCAGGCTACGGCGTTTGAGGCGTAACCAGATGGATTGCGGCGTCAGGCGCGTGCCGTTGCGGCCGATGAAGAGCGCCACCTGCTCGGCCGGCACACCGGCTTGGGCGCGCAAGCCCAGCCAGCGCTTGAGGGCTGACATCGCGGCCGAGCCCACCGGCACGCTGCGCCGCTTGCTGCCCTTGCCCAGCACGTGCGCCTCACCGGCCTGCAGGTCAACCCAGCCGCGCGCTGCGGCACTGGCCGCCACGTCCAGACCGGTCAACTCGCTCACGCGCAGGCCGCTGCTGTAGAGCAACTCCACCATGGCAGCATCGCGCGCCTCCAGCCAGGGATCGTTGTCTTCCGCATGGAAACCGGCCAATTGCACGGCATCGTCGACGCTCAGGGCCTTGGGCAGGGGCTTGGCCGCCTTGGGGGCGCGCACATCCTGCACCGGGTTGCTGGCCACCAGCCCTTCGCGCCCGAGCCAGGCATAAAAACCCCGCCAGCCGGAAAGAATGAGCGCGATGCCGCGCCCGCTGCGCCCACCGCCGTGCATCTGCGCGATCCAGCGGCGCACGTGGGCGCTGTGCACCTGCAGCAGGGGCACCTGGGCCAGGGTCGAGAATTCGGCCAGTTTTTGCAGGTCCAGCGCGTACAGCTCGACGGTGCGCTGCGCCAGGCGTTTTTCGACCCGTACGTGCTCAAGATAGCGCTCGATCAGTATTTGATCCGCGTCATCCGGCACAGCGGGGCTCGTCATGCCTTACCTCAAGGGTGTCAGCGCCGCACTTGCCACCTCGGCGATGCGCGACAGGAAGTCCGTGCCCATGGTGCTGGTGTAGCGCTGGGCGTCGGGCGAGGCCAGCACCAGCATGCCGAAGGCCGGGCCGTTGCTGCCGGCTTCCAGGGACCGCAGCGGCAGCAGGGCCAATGAGATGGCCTGCGATGGATGGGCCAGCCAGCCGGTGGCTTCGAAACCGGAATTGACACCGCAGAAGGGCTCGCGCAGGGAGTTGGCCAGCAGGCGCGCATCCTCGCTCACGCCTTGCGCAAAAGATGCACCGGCGAAATCCGGATTCACGTCCCAGACCCGGATGGCGACCTGCGGCACGGCAAACTGCAGCTGGATCGACTCGGCGATCGCCTCGGGCAGGGCGTCCGCATCCTGCGTGAGAAACAGGTCGCGCGCCCAGCACAACATGCGGTCGGACAGCGCCAGGTTATCGCTGCCGTGGCGGATCATCTCGATCAGCCGGCCTTCGAGCATGCGGATCTTCTCGCGCAGCATCTCGGCCTGGCGTTCCTGCAGGCTGACCGTGCGCCGGCTGTGCGGACTGATCAGGCGCACGGCGGCCAGCAGGTCGGCCTGGCGCTCGAAGAACTCGGGGTTGGTCTGCAGGTAGTTGGCGATGTCTTGTTCGGTCATGGGGAGCTTGAGCGTTGAGCGTTCGGGGTTGAGCAGGATCAGAGGGCGGGCACGTCGACTTCGCCCTGGAACACGGTGGTCGCGGGCCCGGTCATGAACACAGGAGCCTCGTTGCCGGCCCATTCAATCGTGAGCATGCCACCACGCGTCTGCACGTCCACGCGCGCATCGAGCTGGCCCAGGCGGATGCCGGCCACCACGGCCGCGCAGGCCCCGGTGCCGCAGGCCAGGGTCTCGCCGGCACCGCGCTCCCACACGCGCAGCTTGACGTGCGTGCGGTCGACCACCTGCAGGAAACCGGCGTTGACGCGGCGCGGGAAGCGCTTATGGTTTTCGATCAAGGGCCCTTGCGCCTGCACGGGCGCCGTCTCCACATCGGCCACCAGCTGCACCGCATGCGGGTTGCCCATGGAGACCACGGCCACCGGCACGGTGACGCCATCGACTGGCAAGGGCCAGGTCACCCAGCCCCCATGGGTCAGGGGCGTGAGGCCAGCGCCATCGAAGGGGATGCGCGGCAGCTCGAAGATGGGGGCGCCCATGTCCACCGTGACACGGCCGTCGGGCGTGAGGCGCGGCTCGATCAGACCGCCCAGGGTCTGCACGCGGATCACATCCTTGGTCGTCAGCCCCTGCTCGCGCACGTAGCGCGCGAAGCAGCGCGCGCCGTTGCCGCACTGCTCGACCTCGGCGCCGTCGGCGTTGTGGATCACATACTCGAAATCGATGCCTGCAGCGGGCGCCGGGCGCACGGTCAGGATCTGGTCGGCGCCGACGCCGAAGTGGCGGTCGGACAGCCAGCGGTACTGGGCAGTGGACAGGCCGAGCCGCCCCCGGGTTTCGTCGAGCACGACGAAGTCATTGCCCGCACCCTGCATCTTGGTAAAGCGGATACGCATGGCGACAAATTATCCGCCCATTCAAGGTTTATCCTTGAGGCCTCCCTCCGCCACCGACGAGAAAACAACGATGCGACTGCCCGAATGGACCCCCGAGCGCAAGCCCCAACCGCAGGACCTGGTGGACGCCATCCTCGCGCGCCGCGGCGGCACCCTGATCAACCTGGACAAGGCCCTGCTGTGGAGCGAGCCCCTGGCACGTGGCTGGAACACCTACCTCAAGGCCGTCCGTAGCGAACTGCCCACCAGCCTCAAGCTGCGCGAACTCGGCATCTGCACCGTGGCCCTGCTCACCGGCGCCAAATACGAGTATCACCACCACGCCCCGGATTTCCTGGGCGCCGGCGGCACGCAGGCGCAACTGGATGCGCTCAACGCTTTCGTCAAGACCGATCCGCGCGGCATCCCGCGCGATCCCTCCTTGAACGAGCTGGAAACGCTGGTGATCCGCTACGCCGCGCAGATGACGCTGGACGTGAAAGTGACCGATGAAGTCTTCGACGCCCTGCGCCAGCATTTCAACGAGACCCAGATCGTCGAGCTGACCAGCGCGATTGCGACCTACAACATGGTGGCGCGATTTCTGGTGGCCTTGCAGGTCACGCCGGAAAGCTGACTTCTTTTTGTTGGGCCTCTGTTCCACAGGGCTTCTTTCCCCCACTCACTCCCCCGCCCTCTCCCGCCCCGCCGGGCGGAAGAGGGGGCTTGGATTTGGCTTCTGGTCTCCGATTCAGCTTCTACGACGCAGACGTCGCCACTTTTTTCTTCTGGGCAATATTTCACGCCTACGGTCGTAGAGACCTCTGTGGACACAGGCTCGGCTCCGGCTGGCTACTGCGTGCCAGCAGCGAGACGAGAGCGGGGAAAGGGGCCTGTCTGTGCTGCGCCCGTCCCTGGCCATTGACTACGACCGTTGCCCTGAAATCTCCGCGTGAAGTCGCGGTGGCAAAGCCTCGCCCGTGATTCCGTCGCCGGCGCGCGCGGTCAAATGAGGCTCCCCTCTTCCGCCCGGCGGGGCGGGAGAGGGGTTGGGGGAGTGAGTGGGGGAAAAGAAGCCCAGCAGAATGCAGCTTCTTCAGAGGAAGCAAACCGCAATTGGCAACGACAACAGCGTCAATCCGGCTTGATGTTGTTGTCCTTCACCACCTTGGCCCAGATGTCCATCTGGCGCTCGATGAAGGCCTGGCCAACCTGGGGCGTGCCGCCGAGCACGTCGATGCCCTGGCTCTCCAGCCGCTTGGCGACTTCGGGGTTCTTCATGACCTTGTTGATGGCGTCATTCATGCGCTGCACGATGGCCGGCGGCGTCTTGGCCGGGGCCAGCACGGCCCACCAGGCCGGTGCGTCGAAACCGGCAAAACCGCTCTCGGCGATGGTCGGCACACTGGGCAACTGCGGCGCCCGCTTGGAAGTCGTTACCGCCAGGGCGCGCATGCGCTGGCTGTCGATGTGCGGCTTGACCACGAACACCGACCCGATGGCCAGCGGCACGTGGCCGGCGACTGCGTCGTTCATCAGCGGGCCGCCGCCCTTGTAGGGGATGTGGTTGAAGCTCATGCCACCGTTGCGCCCCAGCAGTGCCATGGCCAGGTGGCCCAGGCTGCCCGAGCCGATGGAGCCGTAGCTCGCACCCTTGGCCGCCTTACCTGAGGCCACCACATCGGCAAAGCTCTTGAACTCGGAGCCGGCGTGCGTGGCCAGCACCATGGGCGAGGTGCCAATCACGATAACCGTGCTCAGGTCCTTCTTCGAATCGAAGGGCAGGTTGGGAATCAGGCTGGGGTTGACGCCATGGGTGTCGAAGACCACGGCGAAGGTGTAGCCGTCGGCCGGCGCTGCAGCCACGGCGGCCGCACCGATGGAGCCGGATGCACCGCCCTTGTTCTCGACAATGATGTTCTGCCCCAGCTCCTGCTGCAGGTGGGGCGCCAGCAGGCGCGAGACCTGGTCCACCGAGCCACCGGGAGGGAACACCGCCACCAGCTTGATGGCCTGACGGGCCGGCCATTCCTGGGCCAGCGCGCCCTGGGCCAGGCCCAGGCAGGCGGCGCCGGCCAGCGCCAGCAGCAGGCGCAAGGGGGTTCTCTTGTTCATGTCCGTGTCTCCTATAGAGTTGGGGTTGTCGTTGCATCCTAAGTCCAAAGCCCCGCATGTCCACCCCGCAACAACCCCAGTCCGGCCTGCTGGCCGCGCCCGCCTGGCAGCACGAGTTGGCCGTGGCCCTGCTGCCGCACGTGCGGCGCCTGACCGCTCCCAACCCGGGGCTGATGACCGGCCCCGGCACCAACAGCTACCTCGTCGGTGAAAGCGCCACGGGCTGGCTGGTCATCGACCCGGGGCCGGACGAGCCCGCCCACATCGAGCGCCTGTGGCAGGCGACGGGCGGCGACATCCGCCTCATCGTCTGCACCCATTCGCATGCCGACCATGCGCCGGCCGCGCGCCCCCTGCAGGCCCTGTGTGCACAGCGCGGCGGCGGCACGCCGCCGGTGCTGGGCCTGCCTTCGGCGCCCACGGCCAAGCCCGGCAGCCTTTTCGTGCCGGACCGGGCCCTGGCCGACGGCGAGCCCCTCACGCTGCAGGCTGCCGACGGACAAGCGCGCCACACCCTGCAGGTCATCCACACGCCGGGCCACGCGGCCAACCACCTCTGCCTGCTGCTGGCGCAGGACGGCCTGCTGTTCTCGGGTGACCACATCCTCAACGGCAGCACCACGGTGATCAATCCGCCCGACGGCCAGATGACGGCCTACCTGGACGCGCTGGACGCGCTGGACGCGGCCTGTGTCACCCTGGGCCTGGGCTACATCCTGCCGGCGCACGGCCACGTGATGGACGAGGCACGTACCGTCATCGCGAAGCTGAAAGCCCACCGGCTGGCGCGCGAAGCCAAGGTGCGGGTCGCCATGCAGGCGCGACCGCAAGGCACGCTGGATGACTGGGTGGCCCTCGCCTATGACGACGTCCCGCAAGACATCTGGCCGCTGGCCAAGCGCTCGCTGCTGGCCCATGTCGAACGCCTGCAATCCCTTGCAGGTGGCACACCATGAGTGAACCCGTGCGCCTATCCAAACGAGTGGCCGCCCTGCTTCCTTGCTCGCGCAAGGAAGCAGAACAGTACATCGAAGGCGGCTGGGTCCGGGTCAACGGCCAGGTGGTCGAAGAGCCCCATTTCCGGGTGCTGGACGAGAAGGTCGAGCTCGACCCGGAGGCCCGGCTGATGGAGCTGCCACCGGTGACGCTGCTGCTGCACAAACCCGCCGGCCAGGCCGCGCCCCTGCAGCTCTTGAGCGCAGCCACCCATTGGCAGGACGACCCCAGCGGCATCCGCGTGCTCAAGCGCCACTTCAGCCAGCTCACCCCCCTGGTCCCGCTGGAGCCTGCGGCCAGCGGCATGCTGGTGTACAGCCAGGACTGGCGCGTGGCACGCAAACTGACCGAAGACGAGCGCCTGATCGAGGTGGAAGTGACGGTCGAAGTCCAGGGCGAGGTCTCGGCCGCCCAGCTGGCGCTGCTGATGCGGGACACCGACACACGCGGGCAGCCGCTACCGATGGTCAAGGCCAGCCTCAACAGCAGCGCCGAGGGCCGCAGCAAATTGCGTTTTGCCATCAAGGGCGTGCACCCCGGCCTGATCGCCTATGTGTGCGAACGCGCAGGCCTGCAGATCCTGGCCATGAAACGCATCCGCATCGGCCGCGTGCCCATGACCCAGCTGCCGCCCGGACAGTGGCGCTATCTGCAGGCGAACGAGCGCTTCTAGGGTCGCGCCTGCGCGCCCGCGGCGCTGCTAAACTGCCTGCGCAAAGCACATTACAGGGGGAGAGATGGACAGCACAACACAGCGCCACGGCATCGCCGCCTACCGGCTGCGGTTTTCCGGCAGCGGCGGCGAGTACTTCCGCGTCTGGATCATCAACCTGCTGCTGTCCATCGTCACGCTGGGCCTGTACACCCCCTGGGCCCGCCGGCGCACCGCGCGTTATTTCTACGACCACACCGTGATCGCCGGCAGCCCGCTGGAGTTCACCGCGCCGCTGCGCAAGATGGTGGTGAGTTTCATCCTCTTCGTCCTGCTCTACCTGGCCTACAAGATCGCCGCCGAGACCGGGCAGGAGACCATGGTGCTGGTCTTCATCGTGGGCGCCGCCCTGCTGGCGCCCTACCTCTGGGGCAGCGCCATGCGCTTTCGCCTGGCCAGTACACGCTGGCGCGGCCTGCAACTGCACTTTGCCGCCCGCTGGAAGGACGTCTACCTGGCCAGCTGGCCCATCTTCCTGATGGCCGCGATCTGGGTGGCCATCAACTACGGGCTCGATGCCCTGGCCGCCGACCTGCCCGCCCCAGCCGCGCGCACCTCACGCGGCGCCCCCGCGCCCGCCTGGCCCGCCGTGAGCCCGCCCATGTGGGGGCTGATCGCCCTGGGCATCGTGCTCAGCGTGCTGTGCGTCATCCGCGTCGAGTTCAACTACAAGAGCCTGCTGGTGCTGCGCGCCGGCATCGGCAAGCAGCGTGGCCGCTGGAAACCAGTCTACAGCGACTTCGTGCGCATCTGGGGCGCCACCATCGTGGTGTTCCTCGCCGGGGTAGCGCTGGTGCTGGCCCTGGGCGCCGGCCTGATCTTCTCCGCCCAGGCCCTGTTCGAGAACATGCGCGGCATGGGGCTGCTGCAGTTCATCCTCATCATCGCCTTCGTGCTAGCGGCCCTGCTGGCCCTGGTCATCGCCTCGGCACCGGCGCGTGCCTACCGCGAGGCCCGCATGTTCAAGCTGATCTGGAGCAATGTGGGCCTGAGCCAGATCGCCCGCTTCAAATGCGATCTGCAGCACTGGGCCTTTGTGCGCCTGCGCATCAAGAACATCCTGCTCACCTTCCTGACCCTGGGCTTCTACCGCCCCTTCGCCCGCGTCAGCGAATACCGCATGAAGTCCGACTCGGTCACCCTGCATGTCAAGGGCGGGCTGGACCAATTGGTCGGCGAGCTGGTGCACCAGCAGGACGGCCTGGGCGATGCGCTGGCCGACGCCGCCGGCCTTGACATCGTCGGCTGACCAATGGCCACGCCACCGAAGCCGGCCGCCCCCATCCGGGCCAAATGGTTCAACGGCCGCCACAGCCGCGCGCGCGAGGTGATGATTGCGCTGGAGCCCGGCCCGCGGGGCCCGGCCCTGCACCTGCATGTGCTGGACCTGCCCCATGCCGCCTCGCGCCGCTTCGAATACGGCGAGGTCGAGTGGCCCCCGTTATGGAGCGCGGGGCGCGCCCCGGAACGCATCACCGTGGCGCTGCGCGACCACGGCAGCGTGGAGATCGACCAGCCCCAGGCCTGGCAGTTGGCGCTGGCCGCCGCCGGCGCCCGCCCCAGTCTGGCGCAGCGCATGCAGACCCGCTGGCCCGTGCTGCTGGGCGTGCTGCTCTTGGCCGTGGCCGGCCTGCTGGCCTTCTACCGCTGGGGCACGCCCTGGGCTGCGGCGCAACTCAGCCGTCACGTGCCGCTGGCCTGGGAACTCAGCCTGAGCCAGCAGGCCCTGGCGCAGATCGACCAGGCCTGGCTCAAGCCCAGTCAACTCGATCCGCAACGCCAGGCCGAGTTGCGCACGCAATTCACCGAATTGCTGGCCCGCCTGTCCCCGCAGCTCAAGCGTTATCCGGCCTACGCCCCGCGCTACGAGCTGCACTTTCGCCGCGGCATGGGCCCCAACGCCTTTGCCCTGCCGGGCGGCACCCTGGTGATGACCGACGAACTGGTCGAGACGGCCGCCAAACAGGGCCTGGGCGACGACGCGCTGCTGGGCGTGCTGGCGCACGAGATCGGCCACGTCGAGCACCGCCACGGCACCCGGCTGGTGGTCGAACAGGGCGTGCTCAACGTCGGCCTGGGGCTGGCCCTGGGTGACGTCTCCAGCCTGGTGTCCATGACCAGCACGGTCCTGACCGGCCTGGCCTACCGGCGCCAGCACGAGAACGAATCCGACTGCTTTGCGCTGCAGCTGATGACCCTGGCGCAGCGTCCCACCGCCCCCATGGCCGACCTGCTGCTGGGCATGTCCGGCCGCGGCAAGGCCACAGCCGAGCCGGCCGCCAAAGCCGGCGGCAGCACGATGGGCGACTGGTTCAGCACCCACCCGGCCACGCCGGAGCGCGCCGAGCGGCTCAAGGCCGGGCTGGGCGCCGCCACCTGCCCGGGCTGAAGTCCTGGCAGCCTGCGAACAGAACTTGTGAAGAAATCGTAGCGAGCAGCCCGAGCGCAAGGCGGACGGAGCGCAGCCACCGGAACGTACTTTCCGTACGTGAGGATGGCGACAACGCAGTTGCGGCGCAGGCTAACTTTCGTGGAGCGAAAGTTAAGCGCAGCGGCCAGAGCCAACACCGCCCAACGCGGCGATCGGGTTGCGCAGTAGATTTATTCGCAAGTTCTCAGGCGCGGAACAGTCGGCCGCGCGCTGCCTGCGTGATGGCGGCCACCGCCGGGTGCTTGATGCGCCGCTCCACCGAGACCGCATAGAACTCCTCGACCAGCTCCTCATCGCCGCGCCCGAGCACCTCCACGCCGTAATGGGCCACGGTCTCGGCTTCGAGCACGCTGGGCGACATGAACACCCCGCGCCCCTCACGACCGAAGGCCGTCATCAGCGCGCCGTCGTCGAACTCGCCCACGAAACGCGGCTGGATCTGATGGCGCGCCAGCCAGGCGTCGAGCTGCTGGCGCACCGAGGAAGCCGCCCCCTGGATCAGCATGGGCGCGCCATGCAGACACTGCGGGAAAGCCCCCTGCAGCTGGCTGCGCAGCGCCGGGGCGCAGAAAAAGCTCATGCGCGAGGTGCCCAGGGCGTGGTTGTAGGCTTTCACGCTGATGCGCCGCGTCAGCGGTTCGTCGGCAATCACCAGGTCCAGCCGGTGCAGGGCCAGTTGCGCCAGCAGGTCGGGAAACTTGCCTTCCACGCCGATCAGGCGCACCGGCAGCTCCAGGTCCATGGCCGGCTCCAGCAGGCGGTAGGCCACCGACTTGGCCACCGAGTCCGCCACCCCCACACGGAAGTCCAGCACCCGCGGCCCGCTCAGCGGCTGGCGCAGGGCGGCTTCCAGTTCGGCCCCGAGTGTGAAGATCTCGTCGGCATAGCCCAGGGCCACGCGACCGTCATCGGTCAGCTCGAGCTGGCGGCCGCTCTTGCGAAACAGCTTGCGCCCCAGTCGCTCTTCCAGCAGCTTGATCTGCCCGGACAGCGTCTGGGGTGTTGTATGTAACTGCTCACCCGCTCTCAAGATACCGCCAGATCTGGCTGCGACCCAGAAATAATGCAGATGTTTGAAATTCATGGGAACTCTTTCACTTCGGTTTTCTCGAAGTAATTATCCTGAAAATTCGAATTTACCGGAAGATCGATGCGCCCTACAGTTCTTTGTGCGGACGCTTTCCGTCCGTGCCCTCTGTCTGCAGAAAGGAAACTGCCATGCGTTTAAGCGCCAAGAGCCGGTTTGCCGTCGCCGCCATGATTGATCTCGCCTTGCGCGAGAGTTCGGGGCCTGTGCCCCTGAACTCCATCGGGCAAAGGCTGCAGATCTCCCTGTCCTATCTGGAACAACTCTTCAGCAAGCTGCGTCAGCAAGGGCTGGTGGAGAGCACGCGCGGGCCGGGCGGGGGTTACACCCTGGGCCGCAGCGCCCAGCTCATCAGCGTGGCCGACATCATCCGTGCCGTCGAGGGGACTCGTGCCCTGCAGGCCGATGCCGCCACCGAGGCCGGTGAAGCCGGCTGGCAGCTGACACAGGATCTGTGGAGCGGTCTGAACAGCCGCATGATGGAGCACCTGCAGTCCATCAAGCTGTTGCAGCTCTGCCAGGAACAGCGCGCCAAGGGTGTGCCGGTCGAGGAGCGCCCCGCCAGCCGGCGCGGCATCTTCACCCAGCGCAAGTCCGAGGCCCCCAAGGTGACCGTGCCGAACTCGGTGTTCGCCCTGGCCGGCGCGCTGGCCACCAAACGCTGAAAAAGAAAGGGGCGCTGCCCAGGCAGCGCCCCTGCTGATAAGTGTGAAGTCAGCCGATAAGCCGGATTCTGTGCGCCGCGGTTGCCCGCGGTGTGACCGCCATTAATCTGGGCCGGGGGTCGCCCCACCGGCTCGGTGCTACCTACCCGCACACTCGGGGGGCCCCGTCAGCGTGTGCCTATTTGGTATTGCTGCGCGTAGAGATTGCCCGTTTCACCCGCAGCGGGTTGCCCCACTGCGACTCGTCTCTGTTGCTCTGATCCTCACCTCACGGTGGAGAGGTGTTACCTCCTACGCTGCCCTGTGCAGTCCGGACGTTCCTCCAGTGCCTGGTTTCCCAGATTGCACCAGCGGCGGTCTGGCTGACTTCACAGCGTGATTATCCCAGCAAGACCGGAATGGTGCCGCCGCGTATCATGGCGACCTTCTTCTGCTTGATCACCACAAGCCATGATCCGACTGACCGAACTCAAGCTGCCGCTGGAGCACGCCCCCGAGGCGCTGCCTGCGCTCATCGCCAGGACGCTGGGCATCGCGCCCGGCGACATCAGCCAGCACACCGTCTACAAGCGCAGCTTCGACGCGCGCAAGGCCGAGCTGCAGCAGGTCTACATCGTCGACGTGGCACTGCCGCCCGCACTGGAGGCAACGCTGCTGGCCCGGTTCGCCCAGAACCCGCACATCCGCCCCAGCCCGGATCTCGTCTACCACCCGGTCGCGCAGGCCCCCGCCGGTCTGCAGGAGCGGCCCGTGGTGGTGGGTTTCGGTCCCTGCGGCATCTTTGCCGCGCTGCTGCTGGCACAGATGGGCTTCAGGCCCATCGTGATCGAGCGCGGCACGAAGGTGCGCCAGCGCACCCAGGACACCTGGGGCCTGTGGCGCAAGCACGTCCTCAAGCCGGAGTCGAACGTGCAGTTCGGCGAGGGCGGCGCCGGCACCTTCAGCGACGGCAAGCTCTACAGCCAGATCAAGGACCCGCGGCACCTGGGCCGCAAGGTCATGCACGAGTTCGTGTTGGCCGGCGCACCCGAGGAGATCCTGGTCGAGGCGCACCCGCACATCGGCACCTTCAAGCTGGTCAAGGTGGTGGAAAACATCCGCGAGCAGATCATCGCGCTGGGCGGCGAGATCCGCTTCGAGCAGCGCGTGACCGATGTGCTGCTGGACGACGCGCCTGGGGGGAAACGACTGCGCGGCCTGACGGTGCTGGACCTGGCCACCGGCACGCCCTACGAGTTGCGCGCCTCGCATGCGGTGATCGCCCTGGGCCACAGCTCACGCGACACCTTCGCTATGCTGTGGGACCGCGGCGTGAGCATGTCGGCCAAGCCCTTCTCGATCGGCTTTCGCATCGAGCACCCGCAAGGCCTGATCGACCGGGCCCGCTGGGGCAAATACGCCGGCCATCCCCTGCTGGGCGCGGCCGACTACAAGCTGGTGCATCACGCGAAAAACGGCCGTGCTGTCTACAGCTTCTGCATGTGCCCGGGCGGCACGGTGGTGGCCGCCACTTCGGAGCCGGGCCGCGTGGTGACCAACGGCATGAGCCAGTACTCGCGCAACGAACGCAACGCCAATGCCGGCATCGTGGTCGGTATCGAGCCGACGGACTACCCGGACGGCATCCGCGACGTGGCCGACTGGCAGGCCGCCTTCGGTGCCGAGGATGGCCTGCGCTACGCCCTGCAGGCCGCCGCCATGGCGCAGCAGCAGCCCGCGCAACACCACCCGCTGGCGGGCATCGTGCTGCAACGCAAGCTGGAGGCGCAGGCCTACGTGCTGGGTGGTTGCAACTACGAAGCACCGGGCCAGCTGGTGGGTGACTTCATCGCCGGCCAGCCGTCGACCGACTTCGGCAACGTGCTGCCCTCCTACAAACCGGGGGTGCACCTGGGCGATCTGCACGCCGCCCTGCCCGCTTATGCCATCGAGGCCATGCGCGAAGCACTGCCCGCCTTCGGCCGCAAGATCAAGGGCTTCGACATGCCGGACGCCGTCCTGACCGGCGTGGAGACGCGCACCTCCTCGCCACTGCGGATCCCGCGAGGTGACGATCTGCAAAGCCTGAACGTGCGCGGGCTCTACCCGGCCGGCGAGGGCGCGGGTTATGCCGGCGGTATCCTGTCCGCCGGTGTGGACGGCATCAAGGTGGCCGAGGCGCTGGCGCTGGATCTGCTGGCCTGAACCGGCCTGGCACCCCACGCGCACGGGACCTCAGTTCGTCGGCGGCGCCTTCGGTTTTTCCGGCGGCGACACGGGTTTGGACTTGCGCACGCGCGGCGGCGGCGGCGTGTCGGTGCCGGGCGGCGCCGGCAAGGCCTCGGGCCCGCAGGCCGCACGCACCGCCGCCCCGTAGCTTGTCAGCGGGTACTGCGCCGGATCCATCTCGGCGCGCTTCTTGAACTCGTTGTAGTCCGCCCAGGCCTGCTCGCAGGTTTGTGCCGTGGCCGCACCAACCATGCCCAGCAGGGCCAGCAAAACCCCTGTCCTGATGTATGACTTCATGGCATCCCTACCTTCTCGCTGCTTGATGATGATCGCGTCGCCTGCGCCATGAAATCGGCCAGGGCCTGGGCTTCCATGGGCCGGGCAAAGTGATAGCCCTGGGCCTCGTCACAGGCGAACTCGCGCAACAGGGCCAGCGTGGCCGCATCTTCCACGCCTTCGGCCATGGTACGCAGGTTCAGGCTGCCCGCCATCTGGACGATGGCGCGCACGATGGCGGCATCGTCCGGGTCGCTGGCCAGGTCGCGGATGAAACTCTGGTCGATCTTGAGCTTGTCGACATCGAAACGCTTGAGGTAGGAAAGGCTCGAATAGCCGGTCCCGAAGTCGTCGATGGACAGCTTCACGCCCAGTTGCTTGAGTTGGCGCACGCTGCTGAGCACGCTTTCGGTATCGTGGATCAGGATGGATTCGGTCAGTTCCAGTTCCAGCAGATGCGGGTCAAAACCGGTGGCCTGCAGCGCCCGGGCGATAGTCTGCTCCACGTCGCCACGGCGGAACTGCACGGCCGACAGGTTCACCGCCATGATGAGCGGCGGCAGGCCGGCGCTGCGCCAGGCCACGGCCTGGCGGCAGGCCTCCTGGATCACCCACTCGCCGATCGGCACGATCAGGCCGCTGTCCTCGGCCACCGGGATGAAGCGCGCCGGTGAAATCAGGCCGTCCTCGGGGTGGCGCCAGCGGATCAGGGCCTCGACCCCGATCACCCGGCCACTGGCGAGCTCGAACTGCGGCTGGTAGTGCAGCTCGAACTCCCCCAACGCAAGAGCGCGCCGCAGTCCGCTCTTGAGGTGCAGGTGCTCAACCGCCTCGACGTTCATCTGCTCGTCGAAGAAACGGTAGTGGTTGCGCCCGGCGTCCTTGGCGCGGTACATCGCCGTATCGGCCTTCTTCAGCAGGGTATCGAAATCGCGACCATCGTCGGGATAGAGCGCCACCCCGATCGAGGCCGAGGTGGTGAGTTCATGGCCCTCCACCAGAAAAGAGGCCTGCAGGCGCTCACGGATCTTCAGCAGCACGGGCGGGATGGCCTCGGTCCCGGCCAGGTCGGGCAGCACGATCAGGAACTCGTCGCCGCCCTGGCGGCTGATGGTGTCGGTCTCACGCACGCACTCGCCCAGACGGCGGGCGATTTCCTGCAGCAGGGCATCCCCCACGGCGTGACCCAGCGAATCGTTGATGGTCTTGAAGTTGTCCAGGTCCAGGAACAGCAGGGCCACCTTGCTGCGCGTGCGCTCGGCATGGGCCATCGCCTGGCCGAAGCGGTCCAGCAGCAGCTGGCGGTTGGGCAGGCCAGTGAGCACATCGCGGTAGGCCAGGAATTCGATCTGCTCCTCCGCCGCCTTGCGCGCCGTGATGTCGGCCGCGATGGCCAGGTAACCCGTGACCTCCCCCGTGGCATCCCGCAAGGGCGCCAGGGTGGTGCTGAGGTCGAACAAGGTGCCATCCTGTTTCTGGCGCTGCACCTCGAAATCGATGATGTTTTCGCCGCCCAGCACCCGATCGCGCAGCTCCGCCGTCTCGCGCTCCTTGCCGGGCGGCACGCTGAGCAGGGGTTTGCCGACGATCTGCTCGGCACGCCAGCCAAACAGCTTCTCGGCCGCCGGGTTCCAGGCCGTGACGAAACCACGCCGGTCGCGCGTGTAAATGGCAAAGGGCGATGAGCGGATGATGGTCTGGTTCAGCTGCTTTTCGGCGTCCAGCGTGCGGTAGGCCTGCTCGAGCGCGCCCACCGCCGCATACTGGCTGCGCCAGGTGCGATGGATGAAAAACGCAAACACGATGCTCACCAGCAGGAAGAGCAGCACCATGATGGCGGCCTTGTAGGCCTCGCCCCGCCAGGCGACCAGATAGTCCTCTGCGGCCAGGCCGATGACCAGGTGGTAGGCCGTGCCCTGGACGCGGCGGTAGGAGGAAATCCGCTCGACGTTGTCGACGATGGAGCGGGCCTTGTAGGTGGCCTCTGTCCGTCCGCTGCGGACCAGTGCGCGCAAGGCTTCCGAACCGAAGGGACGCCCCACGGTTTGTGACAACTCGCCCGGCAGGGGCTGCCGGACCACCAGCCTGAAATCCTCGTCGAACAGCGTGAACGAACCGCTGGGGCCCACCTGCAAGGGAATGAACTGCTCGATGAACAGGGTCAGCGGCACCGAGCCCTGCACGACCCCGGCAAAACGGCCGTCACGCTGCTGGATGGCGCGCGCCAGGTTGAGCACCCACTTGCCACTGATTCGTCCCTGCACCGGTTTGCCGATCACCAGCCCGGCGCCCGGGTCGGCCTGGAGCTGGAGAAAGTAGTCGCGGTCAGCAATATTGAGCCGGCCGGCAGACCTGACCCCGGTGCCGTGGGTCAGCCACCCTTGCGCATCGGCCACGCGCAGCCCGTCCAGCTCGGGCAGCCGCTGCAGCTTCTGTTCGATGAGCGCCTCGATCAGGGCCGAGGACGCCGCGCCGGGAGCGGCCGATGTCCGCGCGGCCTCACTGGCCACAGTCTGCAGAGCCTGATCGACCACACGGATGGACGCCGCGATGTCGTGCTCCATCAGGCGCGCCAGGTTGGCCGTCGTCACCTCGGCCTGGCGCTCGTACTGCTGCCGGCTCTGCTGCAGGGCCCAGAGGACAAAAGCGATCAGGCCCAGATTGAAGATCACCACGGCAAGCACCAGCCGCGTCATGAAGTTGCGCAGGGCTGGTGCGGCTGTGGGGCGCGATGATGGGGCTGGCATGAAGGGCACAGGTGGTGGTGGCCGCATGCGCTCAGCAGCAAGCGACCTGTGTCATTGTGGACATGTCCCCGACCCGATGCAAGCGATGCCCTGGAAAACGAAAACCCCGGGGAAACACGGATTCCCCGGGGTCGATGTTCAGGTCAGGGCTCAGCCTTGCGCGTTCTGCAGCGCAGCGATGCGCTCTTCGATCGGCGGGTGTGTCGAGAACAGCTGGCCGATGCCGCCGGCGATGCCCATGGCCGCCATGCTCTTGGGCAGTTCGGCCGTGTGCAGGCCGCCCAGGCGCGCCAGGGCGTTGATCATGGGCTGGCGGCGGCCCATCAGCTGCGCGGCGCCGGCGTCGGCGCGGAATTCGCGCTGGCGCGAGAACCAGGCCACGATGATGGCGGCCAGGAAGCCCAGGATGATGTCCATGACGATGGTCGTCACGAAATAACCGATGCCCGGGCCGGAGTTCTCCGAATCGCCCTTGCGCAGGAAGCTGTCCACGGCATAACCGACCACACGGCTGATGAAGACCACGAAGGTGTTCATCACGCCCTGGATCAGGGTCATGGTCACCATGTCGCCGTTGGCGATGTGGGCCACCTCGTGGCCGATCACGGCCTCGACCTCCTCGCGCGTCATGTTGCGCAGCAGGCCGGTGGAGACGGCCACCAGGGCCGAGTTCTTGAAGGCGCCGGTGGCGAAGGCGTTGGGGTCGCCCTCGAAGATGCCGACTTCGGGCATGCCGATGCCGGCCTGGTCGGCGAACTTGCGCACGGTGTTGACGATCCAGGCCTCATCCGGTGTCTGCGGCTGCTCGATGATCTGCACACCGGCGCTCCACTTGGCCACGGGCTTGCTGATCAGCAACGAGATGATGGCGCCGCCAAAGCCCATGATGAGCGCGAAGCCCAGCAAGGCGCCCAGGTTCAGGCCGTTGGCCGTGAGGAAGCGGTTGACGCCCAGCAGGCTGGCCACGATGCCCAGCACGACCACCACGGCGAGGTTGGTCAGGACGAACAGGATGATGCGTTTCATGGTTTCCTTCTCAGACAGCCCGACACATGCGGACCGATGGCGCGAATGGTAAGGGTGAAACCGGCGAATTCAAGCACCCGGGGGGTATTTCCATATCAACTGTGGCGAATTGAGTCATCCGTGGATCGATGCGGGGCGCGGTGGCCGGAACACCTGCGCATCGGCGTAGAAGGCGGCGTCCTGCTGGGCCGGCCACCAGCCGGGCACGCCCAGAACCGGCAGCGGCACGAAGGGTTTTGCGGCCAGCCGTGGCGCCTGCAGATCCTGCGCCAGCCAGGCATCCAGCCCGGCCGGCGCCAGGTCCAGCGGCACACGGTAGACATGGGCAGTGATGGCCTTGCGCGGCGACACCAGCTTCTCCAGCAGGGCGTGGCCGAACAGTGTCAGCCGGGCCTGGGACCACAAGGGTCGCAGGCCGATGAACAGGCGCTGCCAGTCTCGCGCAGCCAGCGACTCCCACAACGCATCGGGGGCCTGCAGCAGGGCGGCGTTCTCGTCGAACACGGTGATGGCATCACGCACGGGCCCGCGCACGGGCAACACGCCATCGGCCGCGATCTGCGCCGCCTGCAGCTGGTTGAGGCGATGTTTGGCCTGCGGGAAATGCAGCCAGACGAGGCCGTTGAAGAAATCGTGCAGGCCGTCGCGGGTGGGCACGCGCTGCTGCTCGAAGATGAACTGCTCGTAGGCCATCCCCGCCGGCAACTCGGCCTGCGACACAAAGCGCACCGGGGCACCGGCACCATCCAGAACGTCGGCGCAGCTGCGACCGGCCTGGACCTGCTGCGCCAGCGGCTCCCCGACAGCGCGATACGGTGCCAGCCAGGGCGCCTGCCAGGCTATGCGGTCCAGACCATGCGCCACGGCAGCGTCTCGCCCGAGCGCAGGGGCTTGAGTTCGGCTTCGCCGAAGGGGAAACTCTCGGGCGGCGTCCAGTTCTCGCGGCGCAAGCGGATCGTCCCCGTGTTGCGCGGCAGGCCATAGAAATCGGCACCGAAGAAGCTGGCGAATCCTTCGAGCTTGTCCAGCGCACCCGCGGCGTCGAAGGCCTCGGCATACATCTCGATGGCGGCGTGCGCGGTGTAGCAACCGGCGCAGCCGCTGGCGTGCTCCTTCAGGTGCACCGGGTGCGGCGCGCTGTCGGTGCCCAGGAAGAACTTCGGGTTGCCGCTGGTGGCCGCGGCCACCAGGGCCTGCCGGTGCACTTCGCGCTTGAGCACGGGCAGGCAGTAGTAGTGCGGGCGGATGCCGCCGGTGAAGATGGCGTTGCGGTTGTAGAGCAGGTGGTGGGCGGTGATGGTGGCGCCGGTGTAGCGGTCGCCCTCCATCACGTACTGCGCCGCCTCTTTGGTCGTGATGTGCTCGAACACGATCTTGAGCTCGGGGAAGTCGCGGCGCAGGGGCTTCAACTGCTGTTCGATGAACACGGCCTCGCGGTCGAACAGGTCGATCTCGGGGCTGGTGACTTCACCATGCACCAGCAGCAACAGGCCCTCGCGCTGCATGGCTTCCAGTGTCTTGTAGGTCTTGCGGATGTCGGTCACGCCGGCATCGCTGTTGGTGGTGGCGCCAGCCGGATAGAGCTTGCAGGCCACCACACCCGCCGCCCTGGCGCGCTCGATTTCCTCGGGCGGCAGCTTGTCGGTCAGGTAGAGCGTCATCAGCGGCTCGAAGTCCACGCCCGCAGGCACGGCGGCGCGGATGCGCGCCCGGTAGTGCGCCGCCTCGTTGGCGGTGGTCACCGGCGGCTTGAGGTTGGGCATGATGATGGCGCGGCCGAACTGGCGCGCCGTGTGCGGCACCACGGCCGCCAGCGCCGCACCGTCGCGCACGTGCAGGTGCCAGTCGTCGGGGCGGGTGAGGGTGATTTCTTGCGTCATGGCGCTATTGTCCCAAAAGCGAGGGACAACCTGGGCCGGCACCCGCAAAAGGCCTGGGGCGAGCGCCGCCGCTCATGTCCCCCGCGGCGGGCTGCGCCCGCTGCTCCTCCTTTACTTCGCTCTGGCGCCCACCCCAGGCCTTCTGCTTGAGCCCTCGCCTGGGATCTTTCGCGCTCAATGCGCCAGGATCTTGTTCAGGAAATCCTTGGTGCGCGGCTGGCGGTTTTCGGGATGGCCGAAGAACTCGTCCTTGCTGCAGTCTTCCAGGATGCGGCCACCGACATCGATGAAGATCACGCGGCTGGCCACCTTGCGGGCAAAACCCATCTCGTGCGTGACCACCATCATGGTCATGCCTTCCTTGGCCAGGCTCACCATCACGTCCAGCACCTCGCCCACCATCTCGGGGTCCAGCGCCGAGGTCGGCTCGTCGAACAGCATCACGATCGGGTCCATGCTCAAGGCACGGGCAATCGCCACGCGCTGCTGCTGGCCGCCGGAGAGCTGGCCGGGGAACTTGTCCTTGTGCGCCATCAGGCCCACGCGGTCCAGCATCTTGAGGCCACGGACCTTGGCTTCATCCATGCTGCGGCCCAGCACCTTGACCTGCGCGATGGTCAGGTTTTCGGTCACGGAAAGATGAGGGAACAGTTCGAAGCTCTGGAACACCATGCCCACGCGCGAGCGCAGCCTGGGCAGGTCGGTCTTGGCGTCATAAAGGTTGACACCGTCCACCAGGATCTCGCCCTGCTGGATAGGCTCCAGGCCGTTGACGGTCTTGATCAGCGTGGACTTGCCCGAGCCCGAGGGGCCGCAGACCACCACCACGTCACCCTTGCTGATGCTGACCGAGCAGTTGTTGAGCACCTGCACCGGGCCATACCACTTCGAAACGTTCTTGATTTCAATCATCTTGTACTCCGATGCTTAACGGACGATGGCAATCTTGGCCTGCAGGCGCTTGACGAGCCAGGACAGGGCAAAACACATCACGAAATACACCACGGCGGCCAGCAGGTAGGCCTCTTCGGGCCGGCCGTAGATCTTGCCGGCATTGGTGAAACCCTTGAGCAGGTCGTAGGCGCCGATGGCGTAGACCAGCGAGGTGTCCTGGAACAGGATGATGGTCTGCGTCAGCAGCACCGGCAGCATGTTGCGGAAGGCCTGCGGCAACACCACCAGGCGCATGTTCTGGCCATACGTCATGCCCAGGGCCTGGCCGGCGAAGACCTGGCCGCGCGGGATGGACTGGATACCAGCGCGCATGATCTCGCTGAAGTAGGCCGCCTCGAAGGCGATGAAGGTGATGATGGCCGACACCTCGGCGCCGATGGGCTTGCCGATCAGGAAAGGAATCAGCAGGAAGAACCACAGGATCACCATCACCAGCGGGATGGAGCGCATGCCGTTGACGTAGATGGTGGCCGGCAGCATCAGCGCCTTCTTGCCGGACAGGCGCATGAGCGCCAGCAGGGTCCCGAAGAAGATGCCGCCCAGCGTGGCGATGAGGGTCAGCTTGATGCTGAACCACAGGCCGCCCAGCACGAACTTGCTGATGATGTCCCAGCTCAGGAAGGTGAGGTCGAGGCCTAGCATGTCAGTGTCCCCCGCCCGTGCCGCCCGCGACGATGAAACCGGGGATCTGCACCCGCTTCTCGATATAGGCGAAGACGCGGTTGACCGCGAAGGCCGACAGCATGTACAGCGCCGTCACCGCCAGGTAGACCTCGACACCGCGCGAGGTTTCTTCCTGCGCCTGCATGGCGAACATGGTGAGTTCGGCGATCGACACGGCAAAGGCCACGGCCGAGTTCTTCAGCAGGTTCATGGACTCGCTGGTCAGCGGCGGCAGGATGATGCGAAAGGCCATGGGCAGGATCACGTAGCGGTAGGCCTGCGCCGTGGTGAAGCCCATGGCCAGGGCCGCGTAACGCTGCCCGCGCGGCAGGGCCTGGATGCCGGCGCGCACCTGCTCGGCGATGCGTGCCGAGGTGAAAAAACCCAGGGCGAAGACCACCAGCACGAAGCCCGGCACCTGCTGGAACAGCGGGAACATCTTGGGCACCACGAAGTACCAGAGGAAGACCTGCACCAGCAGCGGGATGTTGCGGAACAGCTCGACCCAGGCCGTGGCCAGGCGCACCAGCCAGGGGCTGTCCTGCAGGGTGCGCAGCGTGCCCATGAGGGCGCCCATCACCACCGCCACCACCCAGGAACTGCCGGCCACGGCCAGCGTCCAGCCCCAGGCGTCGATCATCCATTCCAGATAGGTGCGGCCGCTGCCGTCGTCGTTGAGGAATACCTGCCAGTCCCAGCTCATGTGCGGTGTCTCCGTGTGGCCTGACGCATTTTGCGTCGCCTTCCATGCCCAAGCAAAAACCCCGCCCGGATGGTGTCCGGGGCGGGGTTTTTCCTGTGCAAAGTCCTGCGCCCTTTATTTCTTGGCGTAGTCTTCCATGGGCTTGTCGTTCGGGGCAGCCCAGGCACCCTTGGTGCTGTCGCTGACGGCCAGGCCCACCTTGTTGTTCTTCGGGGGGATGGGCTGCATGAACCACTTGTCGTAGATCTTGGCCATCTCGCCGGACTGCATCATGCCCTTGAGCGTGTCGTCGGCCAGCTTCTTGAAGGCCGGATCGTCCTTGCGCAGCATGATGGCAATCGGTTCGACCGAGAGCACCTCGCCCACGATCTTGAAATCGGCCGGGTTCTTGGCATTGGCAATGTTGCCGGCCAGGATGGAGCCGTCCATCACGAAGGCGTCGGCACGGCCGGACTCGAGCAGCAGGAAGCTGTCGGCGTGGTCCTTGCCGTAGATCTCATTGAAGTTGATGCCCTGGGCGCGCTCGTTCCTGCGCAGCGTCTGCACCGAGGTGGTGCCGGTGGTGGTGGCCACGTTCTTGCCATTGAGCTGGGCAATCGAGGTCAGGCCGGAGTTGGCCTTGACCGCCATGCGCACTTCCTCCACGAAGGTGGTCACGGCAAAGGCCACGTCCTTCTGGCGGGTGGCATTGTTGGTGGTGGAGCCGCACTCGATGTCGACGGTGCCGTTCTGGGTCAGCGGGATGCGGTTCTGCGAAGTCACCGACTGGTACTTCACCTCCAGCTTCTTGCCGACGGCCTTCTCCACATTGGCCACGATGCGCTGGCACAACTCCACGTGGAAGCCGGCGTACTTGCCGTCACCCAGGGTGTAGGACAGGGCGCCGGAAGAGTCACGCACCCCCATGGTGATGCTGCCCGAGGCCTTGACCTTGGCCAGGGTGTCATTGCCCTGGGCCTGAGCCCCAGCAGCGAGGGTGGTGACGATGGCGAGTGCCAGCAGATGCTTCTTCATGCGTAACTCCTAAAAAGAGAAATTCAGACTGTGAGTATCCAGCAAATCCCGTGCCGGGATATGCCCCCTGGGGTGATTAAAGAGCGGCTGCCGTCATTTTGGCAACACAGGTCTACCCTCATGCACCCGGCCCGCCCCCCGCCAGAAAACGCCAGAGTGCCTCGGCCGTGCGCTTGGGCGTCTGTTTGCCTTGGGGTTTCTCCCGATACAGGCGCATGTCCATGGTGATCTGCAGACCACTGGCAGGTGCAGCACTGACCAGCCGCCCGGCCTGCAGATCATTGCGCACCGCGCTGTGCGGCAGGAAGGCCAGGCCATGGCCTTCGAGCGCCATGGCCTTGAGGCCTTCGGCCATGTCGGTCTCGTAGACACGGTCCAGATGGATGGCCGTGCCCGCCTGCTTGAGCATGAAATCCACCACCTGCCCCAGGTAGGCGCCCGGTGCATACCCCAGGTAGGGCAAGGGCAACTCGGCACGCCCGGGCAGCGGAAACAGCGGCTGGCCCTGGGCATCGGGCCGTGCATACGGCGCGATGGTCTCCTGCCCCAGGCTGACGAGCTCGTAGCGCTCCGCATCGAGCTGGAAGGGGTGCGAAGGGTGGTGATAGGCCAGCAGCAGGTCGCAGCTGCCTTCGGTCAGGCGGATCACCGCATCGTGCACGTTCAACGCGATCAACCGGCTCTTGAAGGGGCCGAAGTTTTCGCGCAGGCTGGAGACCCAGGCCGGGAAGAAAGTGAAGGCCAGGGTGTGCGGCACGGCGAACTCGATCACATCCTCGCCGGCCGCCGTGTGGCTGCGCAGCATGGCACGGGTGTGCTGCAGGGCCTGCAGCATCTCCAGCGCCTGGCCATAGAGGGTTTCACCGGCGGGCGTCAGGCGCGTGGGGTAGGCGCTGCGGTCCACCAGGTCGGTGCCGGCCCAGGCCTCCAGAGACTGGATACGGCGCGAGAAGGCCGGCTGGGTGACGTGGCGCAACTGGGCCGAGCGGCTGAAACTGCGCGTCTCGGCCAGACTGACGAAATCCTCAAGCCACTTGGTTTCCATGGCGCGGATTATGCGGCGACCGGCCCGTGCCGGGGCTCATTCCGCGCTCTGCTGCAAGGCCCACATACGCGCATAGCTGCCGTTGCGGGCCAGCAGCGCACTGTGCGAGCCCCGCTCGACGATGCGTCCGGCCTCCATGACCAGGATCTCGTGCGCATCCACCACCGTCGAGAGGCGGTGCGCGATCACCAGCGTGGTCTTGCCCTGGGCCACGCCCCTGAGTTCGGCCTGGATGGCACGCTCATTGGCCGAGTCCAGGGCCGAGGTGGCCTCGTCGAAGATCAGCACGGGCGGGTTCTTGAGCAAGGTACGCGCAATCGCCACGCGCTGCTTCTCGCCGCCCGAGAGCTTGAGCCCGCGCTCGCCCACCATGGTGTCGTAGCCCCTGGGCGTAGCGGCGATGAAGGCATGGATGTGGGCGGCGCGTGCCGCCTCCTCCACCTCGGCGCGGCTGGCGCCGGGACGACCGTAGGCGATGTTGTATTCCACCGTGTCGTTGAACAGCACGGTGTCCTGCGGCACGATGCCGATGGCCTGCCGCAGGCTGGACTGCGTGACCTGGCGGATGTCCTGACCGGCGATGGTGATGCGGCCGTCGCTCACGTCGTAGAAACGGTAGAGCAGGCGCGCCAGGGTCGACTTGCCCGCCCCGGAGGGGCCGACCACGGCCACGGTCTTGCCAGCCGGGATCTCGAAACTCACCTCATGCAGGATGGCACGCGCCGGCTCGTAGGAGAAGCTGACGCGCTCAAACCTCACCTCGGCCTGCGCCACCTGCAAGGGCAGCGCCCCCGGCGCATCGGCCACCTCACGCTCGCGCTCCAGCAGGGTGAACATCTTGTCGATGTCGGTCAGGCTCTGCTTGATCTCGCGGTAGAGCACACCCAGGAAACCCAAGGGGATGTAGAGCTGGATCATCAGGGCGTTGATCATGACCAGATCACCCAGGGTCATGCGGCCGTCGATCACGCCCTGGGTGGCGCGCCACAGCATGGCCACCAGGCCGGTGGCAATGATGAGCTGCTGCCCCGTGTTGAGCAGGCTCAGGCTGGTCTGGCTCTTGACGGCGGCGCGGCGGTAGTGCTCCAGGTTCTCGTCGTAACGGCGCGCCTCGAACTCCTCGTTGTTGAAGTACTTGACCGTCTCGTAGTTGAGCAGCGAGTCGACCGCACGGCTGTGCGCGGTGGAATCGAGTTCGTTCATGCGGCGGCGGAATCGCGTGCGCCATTCGGTCACAGTGACCGTGAAGGCGATATAGCTCACCAGGGCCGCCAGCGTGATCCAGACAAAACCGAAGTCGAACTTCACCGCCAGCAGCGTGAGCACCAGCGTGAATTCGATCAGCGTGGGCACGATGCTGTAGAGCGAGTAGGAGATGAGCGAGTGCACGGCGCGCGTGCCGCGCTCGATGTCGCGTGTCATGCCCCCGGTCTGGCGCTCCAGGTGGAAACGCAAGCTCAGGGCATGCAGGTGGCGGAAGACCTGCAGCGAGATGGTGCGCGCGGCGCCTTCGGTGGCCTTGGCGAAGACCAGTTCACGCAACTCGGTGAACAGCGAGGTCATGAAACGCAGGGCGCCGTAGGCCAGCAACAGCGCCGCCGGCACCAGCCACAAAGCGGCGGGGTCGCTGGGGCGCAGGCCCATGCCGTCCACCAGTTCCTTGAGCAGCAGGGGCACGCCCACGTTGGACAGCTTGGCGCCCACCATGAAGCTCAGCGCCGCGATGACACGCCACTTGTAGGCCCAGAGGTAGGGGAACAGTCGCTGCAGCGTGGACCAGTCGGAACGCGGCACGCCTGCGGAGGACGGGGCGGCAGGAGAAGAAGAGGCGGCAGTTTCACCGTAGCGGCGCATGGGGGACAATCCGGTGATAGTTTTTCCGAGATTGTCACCCATGAGCGAATTTCCCAGCGCCGCCCCACTCCAGCCCCCGTCCGACGAGGAACTGGTGCTCAAGGTCATCCCCATGCCGGGCGACAGCAATGCCAATGGCGACATCTTCGGCGGCTGGGTCATGGCCCAGGTCGACCTGGCCGGCTCGGTGATCCCGGCCCGTTATGCGGGCGGCCGTATCGCCACCGTGGCGGTGAACGAGTTCATCTTCAAACAGCCGGTGCGTGTGGGCGACATCCTGTCCTTCTATTCCAAGCTCACCCGTATCGGCAAGACCTCGATCACGGTGAAGGTGGAGGTTTATGCCGAGCGCTTCCAGGCCCAGGGCCAGTTCGTCAAGGTGACGGAAGCCAACCTGACCTACGTGGCCATCGACGAGCAGGGCAAACCGCGACTGGTCCCCCATCGACCCGTGGCCTGATCAGGACACGATGTAGGCGGCAGCGCCGGTCGACAGCAGCATGCCCCCGGCGTCCAGGAACTCCATGCGCGTCGAGGCCACGCGCGAACCCAGGCGCAGCACCTCGGCACGCAACTCGAATTGCTCACCGATGCCCGGGCGCAGGTAGTCGACGCGCAGGTCGATGGTGCCCAGCTTGCCGAAACGCTGCAGGCGCTGCAGCGGCGCCTCGTCCATATGGCGCGCGCCGATGGCGGCCATGATGGCCAGCCCGCCCATGGCGTCCAGTCCCGCACTGATGACACCGCCGTGGATGCGCTGGTGCCCGAAGTGACCGATGAGCTCGGGCTTCATCGCGATCTGCGCGCACACGCCTTCGGGCGCGATCTTCGTGATCTGCAGGCCCAGGACCCGGTTGAACGCAATCTGCCGCTCGAAAATATCCTTGAGTGCGGCGACGAACTCGGGCTCGAAACCGCTGGCGGGAAAAGGCGCGGCGGCCTTCATCAGACTTTGGAGAAGTCGGGCTTGCGCTTCTCCATGAAGGCGCCAAAGGCCTCACGCGCCGCCGGCTCGCGCAGCATGCGGCCGAAGCTGGCGCCCTCCTCGCCCATCTGCGCCATGATCTGGGCCGCCTGGCCCTTTTTCATCAGGCGCTTGGTCTCAACCAGGGAAGACAGGGGCTTGGCGGCCAGCTTGCGCGCCTGCGCCTGCGCGTAGCCATTGGCTTCGGTCGGAGGCAGCACGCGGTTGACCAGGCCGGTTTCCAGCGCGGCCTCGGCCATGAAGGGCTCGCCCATCAACAGCGCCTCGGCCGCACGGTGGTAACCGAACATCTGCGTCACCGTCAGGCTGGAGGCGAACTCCGGGCACAGGCCCAGGTTCACGAAAGGCATCGAGAAAGCCGCGTTGTCACCGGCATAGACCAGGTCGCAGTGGAACAGCAGGGTGGTGCCAATGCCCACGGCCGGGCCGCAAACGGCGGCGATGGCGGGCTTCGGGAACGCCGCCAAGGCACGCATGAAACGCCACACCGGGGCATCGTCGCCGGTCGGCGGCGTGTTGAGGAAGTCGCCGATGTCGTTGCCGGCCGAGAACACGGTCTCGTGCCCCTGGAACACCAGCACGCGCACGGCTGCATCGGTCGCGGCCTGGGTCACGGCGTCGGCCAGGGTGGCGTACATGGCCGAGGTGATGGAGTTCTTGCGCTCCAGACGGTTGAAACTGATCGTGGCGACGCCGGCTTCGGTGTGGACGAGGATCTCGCTCATGGTGTTCATTCCTTGAAGTAGACGATCTGGTGTGAGGTGCAAAGTAGGGTGCCGGCCTCGTTCCAGAGCTGGGCCGACTGGTCGAAAAAGCCGTTGCGGAATTCCTGGCCACGGGCCTGGCCCAGCAAGTAGCCGTTGCCCGTCTCGCGCAGTTCTTTTTCGCCGGCGTGGAAATAGGTCGTGATGGAGACCGTGCCGGCCGGCACACGCGTGGCACGGCGCAGCCAGACGCGCGGGTAGAAGATGTCGGACAGGGCCAGCAGCGAGCAGAAATCCAGCGGGCGCGGCGGCTGGTCGCGCATCCACAGCTGCGACACGCTGTGGTCGTGCTGGCGCCCGTCCCAGGCCTGCGGGATCAGACCACTGAGCGGGCGTAGCTCGTAGTGGTCCAGCCAGGCCATGGCCTGGTCATAGCGCATGGCCTGCGCCTCGGCAGGCCGGGGCACCGTGGGCATGGGCAGGTCCGACAGGCTCCAGGTCTCGCGCCGCACCGCGGTGATGACGGTGGCCGTGGTGGTCACCACCGGCTGGCCCTGCGCATCGTTCTGCACGATGGCCGCCGTCCAGTGCTGGGTCGAGCGGTTGGTGCGCACCGGCAACAACTGGACTTCGAAGGACCCTTGCGCCAAGGCACCGGCATAGTTCACGGTGATGGACAGGGGCACCCCCAGCAACTCGGGATGGCCGAGGACAGCCTTGAGCACCGTAGCGGCTGTGCAGCCGCCGAAAGGCCCCACCATGTTCCAGTAGGCCTCGCTGGTGCGCCCTGCATAACGGCCGGGGGCGACCAAGTCCAGCGCGGTGGCGGCGTCGAAGGCGTGTGGTTTCATGGCTGCATAGTGTGCACTGGTGTCGCCACCCCTTGCGTCCCCGGCGGGACGCCGGAGGCAGCCAGGGACTGCAGGGCGGCCAGGCTGCGCGGCCACAGCGTGGGACGCATGGCCTCGCGGAAGAAACCGAAGTGACCGATGCGGCGTGAGGGCACTTCCACCGGGTGGAGGGTCAAGACCTGGCTCGGGGCCGCACTGTAGAGCTTGATCAGGCTGTGCGTGCCGCGCAGCGTCATCAGTTCATCGTCACTGAAGGACCAGGCCAGCACGGGAAAGCGCGCACATGCATAGCGCTGCGCCACCTCGGCCCCTTCGGCACCGGCGCTGTAACGCGGGTGCATGCACCAGCGGCGCCATTGATGGATCACACCCGCCGGCAGGTTGCCCACCATGCCCAGACGCCGGCCCGGAAAATAACCGCAGACACGCGTGGCCAGCGGCACCATGACATGCCAGAAGAAGAGCACCCGGCGGCGCAGCTGCGGCGCATTCTCGCGCCAGTAGCCGCTGCCGGCCGCGATGCTGAACAGGCCATCCACCTGGTCGGGATGGCGGAACAGGCCGGGCAGTTGCGCGCCCAGGCTGTGGCCCAGCAGATAGAGCGGCCGCGCCGGCAGCTCGCGCCGGGCCGTCAGCACCACGGTCTCGTAGTCGCGCGCCCAGTCGAACAGGTCGGCCTTGAAACCGCGCAGGCTGTGGCCGGGGGTGTGCGGCAGTGATTCACCGTGGCCGCGGTAGTCGAACGACCAGACGCGGTAGCCCTGTGCCGCCAGCCAGCTGGCATAGGGCGCGTAGTAGTCCTGCGGCACGCCCATGGCACCGCCGATGACCACCGTGGCCCGGGCCTCGCCGGATGGCTCGTAGACCCGCAACGCGAGCGCGCCGCCGCCTTCGAGGGGCAGACTGCGTGCCAACGCTGCGCTCATGGCCTCAGACGCGCTCGAAGATGCCCGCCGCGCCCTGGCCCGTGCCCACGCACATGGTCACCATGCCGTACTTCAGGTTGTGGCGATGCAGGGCATGCACGACGGTGGCCGCGCGGATGGCGCCGGTGGCGCCCAGCGGGTGGCCCAGGGCGATGGCACCGCCCATGGGGTTCACCTTGCTCGGGTCCAGGCCCAGGCTGTTGATCACGGCCAGCGACTGGGCCGCGAAGGCCTCGTTGAGCTCGAACCAGCCGATGTCCTCGTGCTTGAGACCGGCGTAACGCAGGGCGGCGGGGATGGCCTCGATCGGGCCGATGCCCATGATCTCGGGCGGCACGCCGCGCGCGGCGAAGCTCACGAAGCGTGCCAGGGGCTTGAGGCCGAACTGCTTGACGGCCTTCTCGCTGGCCAGGATCAGCGCGCCTGCGCCGTCGCTGGTCTGCGAGCTGTTGCCGGCCGTCACGCTGCCACGCGCAGCAAACACGGGCTTGAGCTTGCCCAGCGCTTCCAGCGTGGTGTCGGCGCGTGCGCCTTCGTCCAGGCTCACCGTGCGCTTCTTGGTGCTGACTTCACCGGTTTCCAGATTGGGCGTGCGCTCGACCACGTCGATGGGCGTCATCTCGGCCGTGAACTCACCGGCCTTCTGCGCCTTGATCGCGCGCTGGTGCGATTCCAGGGCAAAAGCGTCCTGCATCTCGCGCGTGACCTTCCACTGCTGGGCCACCTTCTCGGCGGTGAGGCCCATGCCGTAGGCGATGCCGACGTTTTCGTCGCGGGCAAAGACCTCGGGGTTGAAGGAGGGCTTGACGCCACCCATGGGCACCAGGCTCATGGACTCGGCGCCGCCGGCGATCAGCACATCGGCCTCGCCCACGCGGATGCGGTCGGCGGCCATCTGGATGGCCGTCACGCCCGAAGCGCAGAAGCGGTTGACCGTCACGCCGCCCACGGGGTGGTTGAAGGCCAGGCCCACGGCAATACGCGCCATGTTCATGCCCTGCTCGGCCTCGGGGAAGGAGCAGCCGATGATGGCGTCCTCGATGGCCTTGGGGTCCAGCGTGGGCACCTGCAGCATGGCGCTCCTGATGGCGGCGACCAGCAGATCGTCCGGGCGGGTGTTGCGGAAGAAGCCGCGGCCCGAGCGGCCGATGGGCGTGCGCGTGGCGGCAACGATGTAGGCGTCTTGAACTTGTTTCATGATGATTCCTTTGCTGCGGCCGATCAGTTGCGCACCGGCTTGCCGGTAGACAGCATGCCCATGATCCGCTCTTGTGTCTTGGGATGGACGATGAGCGCGCAGAAGGCCTGGCGCTCCAGGGCCATCAGGTATTCCTCGCTCACCAGGGTACCGGCGTCCACGTCACCGCCGCAGACCACGTTGGCGATCAGGCTGGCGATGTGGAAATCGTGTGCGCTGACAAAACCGCCGTCGCGCATATTGACCAGCTGGGCCTTGATGGTGGCCAGGCCGTTGCGGCCCGCCACCGGGAACAGGCGCTTGTGCGGTGCACGCCAACCGCCCTGGTACATGGCACGGGCTTCGTTGAGCGCGGTATAGAGCAGCTCGTCCTTGTTGGGCACGACCAAGTCGCTGTCCAGCAGGTAGCCCAGCTTGCGCGATTCCAGCGCGCTGGTGCCCACCTTGGCCATGGCCGCGGCGGTGAAACCCTCGGTCAGGAAGGGCAGGATGTCCTTGCCCGTGGAGGCGGCCATGTTCTCGGCCGCGCGGCGCGCGATATAGGTCAGACCGCCGGCGCCCGGGATCAGGCCCACGCCCACCTCGACCAGACCGATATAACTTTCCATCGCGACAACGCGGCGTGCCGAGTGCACGGCCAGCTCACAGCCACCGCCCAGGGCCATGCCGCGCACGGCCGACACCACGGGCACACCCGCGTAGCGGATGCGCAGCATGAGGTTTTGCAGCTCCTGCTCGGCGCCGTCGATGGCGCTGACGCCGGCGATCATGAAGGCGGGCAACATGGCCTGCAGGTCGGCGCCCACGCTAAAGGGTTCGTCACCGGACCAGATCACCATGCCCTGGTAATTGGCTTCGGCCATCTCGACGCCACGTGCCAGGCCCTCGGCCACGTCCGGGCTGATCGCATGCATCTTGCTCTTGATGCTGGCGATCAGCACGCTGCCGCTGGCGGCGTCAACGTTCTCGTCCAGCGTCCACAGGCGGATCGCCGCGTCCTCGAACAGGGTCTTGCCGGCCGTCTTGTAGTCGGGCGAACCGTCCCCACGCAGGCTTTCGCGGAAGTACTGGATGCCGTAGACCGGCAACTGGCGTCGCGGCTGGAACTTGCCCGTGCTCGGGTTGAAAGAACCCTCGGGCGTGTGCACACCCCCGGCCTTGGCCACAGGGCCTTCAAACACCCACTTGGGCAGCGGCGCCTTGCTCAGTGCCTTGCCAGCGGCTATGTCTTCCTGGATCATCTTGGCGACTTCGAGCCAGCCGGCTTCCTGCCAGAGCTCGAAGGGGCCCTGTTTCATGCCGAAGCCCCAACGCATGGCCAGGTCCACGTCGGCCGCGGTGTCGGCTATGGTCGCCAGGTGCACGGCGGCGTAGTGGAAGCTGTTGCGCAGGATGGCCCAGAGGAAACGGCCTTGCGCGCCTTCGGCGTTGCGCAGCAGCTGGAGGCGCTCACCGGCCGGCTTCTTGAGCATGCGCTCGTAGACCGCATCGGCCTTCTCGCCGCCGGGCACGTATTCCTTGCCGGCCAGATCGAAGCGCAGGATGTCGCGGCCGACCTTCTTGTAGAAACCGGCCTTGCTCTTCTGGCCCAGGTTGCCCATTTCGATCAGGGTCTTGAGCACGGGCGGGGTGCCAAAGCTGGCGTAGAAAGGATCGCTCTTCTCGTCCAGGTTGTCCTGCAGGGTCTTGACCACGTGGGCCATGGTGTCCAGGCCCACCACGTCGGCGGTGCGGAAGGTGCCGGAACTGGCGCGGCCCAGCTTCTTGCCCGTGAGGTCGTCCACCACGTCGTAGCTCAGGCCGAAGTTCTCGACTTCCTTCATCGTGGCCAGCATGCCGGCGATGCCGACGCGGTTGGCGATGAAGTTGGGCGTGTCCTTGGCGCGCACCACGCCCTTGCCCAGGCCGCTGGTGACGAAGGTCTCGAGCTGGTCCAGGATGACGGGCTGGGTGGTGGGTGTGGCGATCAGCTCCACCAGGTACATATAACGCGGCGGGTTGAAGAAGTGGATGCCGCAGAAACGCGGCTTGATGGCTTCGGGCAGCACCTCGCTCAGCTTGGTGATGGACAGGCCCGAGGTGTTGGAGGCCACGATGGCGTGCTTAGCCACAAAGGGCGCGATCTTCTTGTAGAGATCGAGTTTCCAGTCCATGCGCTCGGCGATGGCTTCGATGATGAGGTCGCAGTCCTTGAGCAGGCCCAGGTTCTCTTCATAGTTGGCCGCCAGGATCAGGCTGGCGTCGTCGGCCACGCCCAGCGGGGCGGGCTTGAGTTTCTTGAGGTTGTCGATGGCCTTGGTGACGATGCCGTTCTTGGGGCCTTCCTTGGCCGGCAGGTCGAACAGTACGACCGGCACCTTGACGTTGACCAGATGGGCGGCGATCTGCGCGCCCATCACGCCGGCGCCGAGCACGGCGACTTTTCTGACTTGGAATCGAGACATGGTTGTCTTCCTGATTGAGTGTTAGTGCACGCGGATCCAGACCTGGGTCCGGTAGAAGGGGCCCAGATAGCCCCGGATCTGCAATTGGCTGCCACCGTCAAGCGGCTTCATGCGCAGCCGGTAGGTCTTGCCGTTGTCGGGGTCGAGGATGTAGCCACCTTCCCAGTGGTCTTCGCCCTCAACCTTCTTCGCGCCACGGATGATCTCCATACCGAGCTTGGGCTTGCCCTTGCGATCATCGGTGCAGAGATCGCAATTGGGCTGCTCGGAGGTGACCAGGGCCTTCTCCACGAAACCCGTCACGACGCCATCGGCGCCTTCGCGGATGCGGATCTCGGCCTTGGCCACGCCGGTCTTGTCGTCGATGTTGCGCCACAGCCCCACCGGCGTCAGTTGCGCCATGGCAGGCAAGGCCGCCATACCGAGACTGAATGTGATCAGGGCGGAGCGCATCATGACAACCGCCACTTCAGGCCAGGGCCAGATCGGTGTCCATCAGGACCTTGGAGCCGGCACGGGCGGTGCGCATCAGCGACGCGGTCTCGGGGAAGAGCTTGGCGAAGTAGAAGCGTGCCGTCTGCAGCTTGGCCTGGTAGAAGGGATCGGTGTTGCCGGCAGCGATTTCCTTCAGCGCAACCGAGGCCATGCGCGCGAAGAAATAACCAAAGACCAGGTGGCCGGCCACGCGCAGGTAGTCCACAGCGGCAGCCCCCACTTCGTCGGGGTTCTGGAAACCCTTGAAGCCGACTTCGGTGGTGAACTTGGTCATCTGGTCGCCCAGGTAGGCCAGGGGGTTGATGAACTCGGCCATCTTCTCGTTGACGCCTTCGGCTTCGACCAGCTGACCCACCAGCTTGCCGAACTTCTTGAGCGTTGCGCCGTTGTTGCCCAGGATCTTGCGACCCAGCAGGTCCAGCGACTGCACGGTGTTCGTGCCTTCATAGATCATGTTGATGCGGGCATCGCGCACGAACTGCTCCATGCCCCATTCCTTGATGTAGCCGTGGCCACCGAAGACCTGCTGGCACATCACGGTGGCTTCGAAGCCGTTGTCGGTCAGGAAGGCCTTGATGATGGGGGTCAGCAGGGCCAGCATCTCGTCGCTTTCCTTGCGCACCTTCTCGTCGGGGTGGTACAGGTGCTGGTCCAGCAGCATGGCGCAGTAGCAGGCCAGGGCGCGGCCGCCTTCTGCGTAAGCCTTGGCGGTCAGCAGCATCTTGCGCACATCGGGGTGCACGATGATCGGATCGGCGTCCTTGTCCTTGGCCTTCACGCCGGAGAGCGAGCGCATCTGGATGCGGTCCTTGGCGTAGGCCAGGGCGTTCTGGTAGGCCACTTCGGTCAGGCCCAGGGACTGGTTGCCCACGCCCAAGCGGGCGGCGTTCATCATCACGAACATGGCCTGCAGGCCCTTGTTGGGCTGGCCCACCAGGGTACCAACCGCGTTCTCGAGGATCATCTGGCAGGTGGAGTTGGCGTGGATGCCCATCTTGTGCTCCAGGCCGCCGCAGTAGATGCCGTTGCGCGTGCCCAGGGAGCCGTCGGCCTTCACGTTGTACTTGGGCACGGCAAACAGGCTGATGCCCTTGCTGCCCTTGGGGGCGTCGGGCAGGCGGGCCAGCACCAGGTGCACGATGTTCTCGGCCAGGTCGTGTTCACCGGCGCTGATGAAGATCTTGGCGCCGTTGAGCTTATAGGTGCCGTCCGGCTGGGGCTCGGCCTTGCTGCGCAGCATGCCCAGGTCGGTACCGCAATGAGGTTCGGTCAGACACATGGTGCCGGTCCACTCCCCGCTGACCAGCTTGGGCAGGTAGAGCTTCTTCTGCTCGTCGGTTCCGTGGGCGTGCAGGGCCTCGTAGGCGCCGTGCGAAAGACCGGGGTACATGGTCCAGGCCTGGTTGGCCGAGTTCATCATCTCGTAGATGCACTGGTTCAGCACGAAGGGCAGGCCCTGGCCGCCGTAGTCCGGGTCGCAGCTCAGCGCGGCCCAGCCACCTTCCACGTACTGGGCGTAGGCTTCCTTGAAGCCCTTGGGCGCGGTGACTTCGTGCGTGGTCTTGTCCAGCTTGCAGCCTTCGGCGTCACCGCTGATGTTGAGCGGGAAGATCACATTGGCGGCGAACTTGCCGCCTTCTTCGAGCACCGCATTGATGGTGTCGGCATCGGTGTCGGCGTGGCGCGGGATCTGCTTGAGCTGCTCGGTGACGTTCAGCACTTCGTGCATGACGAACTGCATGTCGCGCAGGGGCGGGTTGTAGCTGGGCATGGCTTACTCCTGTTTGGATAGGGTGGTGGATTTGGGGGGGGCTTTGCGGATCGGCTTGACGATGGCCGTTCTGGATGTCACGGTCTTGACGGCCTTGCCCTCGGCGCCGTAACGCGCCAGGATCTGCTCGAAGGCCTTGTTGGCGCGCGCTATCGATCCGGGGGTCTTGAGGAAACGGGCCTCGTAGTGCACGGCCAGGATCAGGCCGTGGATCTCGAAACCGATCTGGCCTTCGTCGGCATCGGCCAGCAGCTGCCCCTCTTCCTTGGCCTGGACGATGGCGCGCTGCACGGCCGTCAGCCAGGTCTTGACCGAGCTGGCCAGGGCATCGCGCACGGGGCCGGGCCGGTCGTCGAAGTCGACGGCGCCGCTGATGAAGATGCAGCCGGACTGGATTTCCACGGTCACCCGCTTCATCCAGTTGGAAAACAGGGCCTGCAGGCGCGGCAGGCCGCGCGGCTCATGCAGGGCCGGGTAGAAGATCTCCTGCTCGAAACGGCTGAAATACTCGCGGATCACCGAGATCTGCAGCTCCTCGCGCGAACCGAAGTGGGCAAACACACCTGACTTGCTCATGCCCGTGACCTCGGCCAGCACGCCGATGCTCAGGCCCTCCAGGCCGATCTGGGCGGCCAGGCCGAGGGCGGCGTCTATGATGGTCAGCTTGGTCTGCTGCCCCTTGTGCAGGGCACGGCCGTCGCGGGTCTTCTCGCGCGGAGCGCTGCGCTGCGGTTTGCTGGCCGGTGAGACTAGGGACATGGCTTTGGGATAAAAACGAACGGTCGTGCTATTTTGCACGAAAAGCGCCAATCCGCAAGAGCCGGGACAAAAAAAGAAGGGCTTCGTTACAGCCCCGTTACCAAATTGAGCCAAAGGCACGGGGCCAGCACGGTACAAATGGCCGGGTAAATGGCGGCATTTGTTTTGACCGGGACAAAGCGCCCTTTGGGAAAATACCTTCCACCTCGCGAAGCGTCGCCCCACTGAATATCGCGCTTGAACGCAAGTTTCTGCAAGGACACTGCATGGATGGACTTTTAAAGGCAGTACTGCTGCCTCTGTTTTTGTCGCTTTTTTCTTTTGCTGCAAGCGCGGAACAAGATGCACCCGCCGGTGAAGAGCTGCTGTGGGACCTGACCAGTCGCCCGGCCGTGGCCATCCTGCTGCCAGGTATGAGCCACCACTTTCAACCGCCTGAGGAAAAAAACAGGAAATGGAACGAAACCCACTCGGGCCTGGGCCTGGAGACGCGCGCCAAGTGGGGCGAGACCGACTGGTACTTCAAGACGGCCGCAGGCGTGATGCGGGATAGCGTCGAGTCCTGGGGAGCCTACGGCGCCGCCGTGTGGCAAAAGCGCGTCTTCGACAGTGCGGCGTGGTCTGTCGACGCCGGCGGCGGCGTATTTCTTTTTTACCGGGCGCTGCACTTCGACGGTGAGCATATGTGGCTCCCCGGCGCCCTTCCCGTTCTGTCCCTGGAATACAAGAAAACGGGTACGGGCCTGAACATCCTGTACGTCCCCCATTTCAAAACCGACGCGGGTGAAATGCCGGCCGTCCTGTTCGCCCAGCTGACACAACGGTTCTGAAGCGCCACTGGCTGGCCGCCGCGGGAAGACGCTCCCTGCTGGCGTCCGGCTCAGCGCTTGAAGGGCACGACGCGCTGGGTCTGGGTGCCCAGGCCCTCGATGCCCAGGGTCATGACGTCACCCGCCTTCAGGAAACGCTGGGGTTTCATGCCCAGGCCCACGCCGGGCGGGGTGCCGGTGATGATGACGTCGCCCGGCATCAGGGTCATGTACTCGCTGAGGTGGCTGACGATCTTGGCCACGCTGAAGATCATGGTGCGGGTGTTGCCGGTCTGCATGCGCTGGCCGTTGACGTCCAGCCACATGGCCAGCCGCTGCGGGTTCTCGATCTCGTCCTTCGTGACCAGCCAGGGGCCCAGGGGGCCGAAGGTGTCGCAGCCCTTGCCCTTGTCCCACTGGCCGCCTCGCTCGAGCTGGAACTCGCGCTCGCTGACGTCGTTGGACAGGCAGTAGCCGGCCACATGGTCCAGCGCCGCCTTTTGCGTGACATGGCGGGCCTGTTTGCCGATCACCACGCCCAGCTCGATCTCCCAGTCACCCTTGACCGAGCCCTTGGGCAGCATGACGTCGTCGTCCGGCCCCTGGATGCAGCTGATGGCCTTGGTGAAGACGATCGGCTCCTTGGGGATGGGCATGCCGGCTTCCTTGGCATGGTCGCTGTAGTTCAGGCCGATGGCGATGAACTTGCCGATGCCGCTGACCGGGCAGCCCAAACGCGGCTTGCCACGCACCAGGGGCAGCTTGTCGGTCTTGAGCTTGAGAAGTCTGGCCAGCACGGCGTCCGTCAGCTGGGCCGGGCCGATATCCTGCACCACGCCGCTGAGGTCACGCAGCTTGCCAGCGGCATCGATCAGGCCCGGCTTTTCCTTGCCCGGCTGGCCATAACGCACGAGTTTCATGGAGTCTCCTGATTTTGATGGGGGCCCGGTCAGCGGGCCGTGCGGCACAGGCCGCTCAGCGCAGCATCTGGCCCAGGCTGGCGTCCAGGTGCTCGGTGGGCGTGCGCCTAAAACCCGAGCGGGCGAAGCGCTGCAGGCGGCCGACCACGAAGGCGGTCAGCACCGAAGCCTGCACCTGGGCGTCGGCCGTGGGCGTCATGGAGCCACCGGGCGCGCCGTCACGCAGGCACTGCTTGAGGGTGGACTCGATCTTGTCGAAAAACTGGTTCATGCGCTGCTGCAGGCGTTCGTTCTCGAACACCAGGGCGTCACCCACCATCACACGCACCATGCCGGGGTTCTTCTCGGCGAACTGCAGCAGCATGGTGACCACCTTGCCGGCGTGACGGGACCCCGCGGCCGGGTCGGTGGCGGCGGCCTCGCGCTCGGCGATCTGGCCCACCAGGGTAAAAACGGCCTGCTCGATGAACTCGATCAGGCCCTCGAACATCTGGGCCTTGCTGGCGAAATGGCGGTACAGGGCGGCTTCGCTCACCTCCAGCTTGGCGGCCAGGGCGGCGGTGGTGATGCGCTCGGCACCCGGCTGCTCCAGCATGCTGGCCAGGGCCTGCAGGATCTGGACCCGACGCTCGCCCGGCTTGGGACGCTTGCGGACCGGGGTTTCAGCGGGAGCAGAGGTGGTGTTTTCGGCGTCAGACATGGTGTTCGGAAATCCCTTTTCTTCATTCTCGCACAGGCCCGCTTAGGGGTTTTTCCTCAGTGGTCACCCACTCTCCTCGGGCCGTGAGCCACCTTCAATGGGAGCGGATCATGGTCCCGTAGGCCTGGTCGGTCAGGATTTCCAGCAACATGGCATGCGGCACACGGCCGTCGATGATGTGCACCGCGTTCACGCCGCTCTTGGCCGCGTCCAGCGCGCCGGCGATCTTGGGCAGCATGCCGCCCGAGATGGTGCCGTCGGCCACCAGCTCGTCGATGCGCTTCATGGTCAGCTCGGTCAGCAGCTGGCCCTGCTTGTCCAGCACGCCCGGAATGTTGGTCAGCATCAGCAGCTTTTCGGCCTGCAGCACGGTGGCCAGCTTGGCGGCCACCACGTCGGCGTTGATGTTGTAGCTTTCGTTGTGCGCGCCGAAGCCGATGGGGCTGACAACCGGGATGAAGGCGTCGTCCTGCAGGGCTTTGACCACGCTGGGGTCGATGGACTCGATGTCACCCACCAGGCCGACGTCGTGCACCTTGCTCGGGTCGCTGGCGTCCACCAGCCTGAGCTTCCTGGCGCGGATCAGGCCGCCATCACGCCCCGTCAGGCCCACGGCCTTGCCGCCGGCCTGGTTGATCAGGCCCACGATGTCCTGCTGCACCTCACCGGCCAGCACCCACTCGACCACTTCCATGGTCTCGGCGTCGGTCACGCGCATGCCCTGGATGAATTCACCCTTCTTGCCCAGGCGCTTGAGCGCCGTCTCGATCTGCGGGCCGCCGCCGTGCACCACCACCGGGTTGATGCCCACCAGCTTGAGCAGCACCACGTCCTCGGCAAAGGCGGCCTGCAAGGCCGGGTCGGTCATGGCGTTGCCGCCGTACTTGATCACCATGGTCTTGCCATGGAACTTGCGGATGTAGGGCAGCGCCTGGGCCAGGATCTGGGCCTTGTCGCGGGGAAGGATGGCGGGGGTGTCGGTCATGGTGGGATCAGACGGAAACATTGCGGTGATTGTGCCCGATCACTGTGACACCCCGGCCTGGAAGCCGTGGACACAGGCCTGCAGCACGAAGCGGATCCCGGCCTCGTCACCGGTGTCGGCCGCACGCTGCAGTCGCGCGAGCTGCAGCTGCAGTTCGGGCCAAGGCAGGCAGTCTTCATGCGCTTTCATGATGCGCGGATGGCCGGTCGGCGTGGGGTTGTCGCCGATCAGCAACTCCTCGTAGAGCTTTTCGCCGGGACGCAGGCCGGTGATGGCGATCTCGATGTCGCCCCGGGGGTGCTCCGGGTCACGCACCGTCAGCCCCGACAGCTCGACCATGCGCCGCGCCAGGTCCAGGATACGTACCGGCTCGCCCATGTCCAGCACGAACACCTCCCCGCCGCCCGCCATGGCGCCAGCCTGTAGCACCAGCTGGGCGGCTTCGGGGATGGTCATGAAATAACGCGTCACGTCCGCATGCGTGACCGTGAGCGGGCCGCCCGCTGCGAGCTGACGGCGGAACAGGGGCACCACACTGCCGCTGGAGCCCAGCACATTGCCGAAACGCACCATGCTGAAACAGGTCGGCCCGGCCTCGGCGGCCATGGCCTGCAACACCAGCTCGGCCATGCGCTTGCTGGCCCCCATGATGTTGGTCGGGCGCACGGCCTTGTCGGTCGACACCAGCACGAAACGGGCGACGCCGCAGTCGCGCGCCACCCGCGCCATGTTCAGCGTTCCGAAGACGTTGTTGCGTATGCCTTCGGCCGGATTGCACTCCACCATGGGCACGTGCTTGTAGGCGGCGGCGTGGTAGATCGTATGGGGCTGGTACTGCCGGCAAATCTCCAGCAAACGCACCTCATGGTTGACGCTGCCAAGCAAGGGCAGCAACTGGGTCGCCAGACCCGTGCTCCGGCACAGCGCCTCCAGTTCCTGGTGCATGCTGTAGAGCGCAAACTCGCTGTGGTCCAGCAGCAGCAACTGACGGGGACCCTGGCGCAGGATCTGGCGGCACAACTCGCCGCCGATGCTGCCGCCGGCGCCGGTCACCAGCACGGTCTTCTGCGCCAGATCCCGGGCCATCAGGTCGGCATCCGGGGGCACGGGATCACGGCCAAGCAGGTCCTCGATGTCGAGCTCACGGAAATCCTGCACCGTGACGCGGCCGCTGGTCAGGTCGGCCATGCCCGGCAGGGTGCGGATATGCACCGGCAGATGGCGCAGGCTTTCGATGATGCGGTTGCGGCGTTCGCGCGTCACACTGGGCAAAGCCAGCAGGATGTCGGTGACAGCCAGCTGGCTCACCAGGGTCGACACATCCGTCCCCGCATGCACCAGCACGCCATTGATGCTGCGTCCGATCTTGGCCGGGTCGTCGTCCACAAAACCCAGCAGGCTGTACTGGCCACTCATGGCCAGCGCCGCCGCGGTCTGCGCGCCCGCCAGCCCCGCGCCATAGATCAGGACGCGGCCCTGGCCGGCCTGCGCCCGGCCCCAGCCGGCCAGCCAGAAACGCGCCAGCGCCCGGCTGCCACCGACCAGCAGCAGGAAGATCAGGGGCTGCAGCACCCCCAGACTGCGCGGCACATTGGTCCAGTGCGCCCAGAGCAACACACCCAGCAGCAGCAGCCCGTAGATCGCGACGGCCTTGGCCGTCGTCAGCAGCGCAGCCTGGCCGGTGTAGCGGAAGATGGCCCGGTACAGGCCCAGCCGGATGAACACGGGAATGGCCAGCAGCGGCGCCAGCACATAGACGCGCAACTGCACCTCGTCTGGCCAATGCGGGCTGTCCAGGCGCAAGGAAAAGGCCAGCCAGGTCGCCAGCAACGACAAGACCACGTCCATACCCACGACCACCAGCCGCTTCACGACCCGTGGCCAGGCAAGAATCTTGTGCTGCATTTCTGTTGCCGGTTCCTCAGCCCTTGATGGCAAAGCTGTCGCGCGACTTGCCCTGGGCCACCAGCTCGACCAGCCAGCGCGGCATGGAGCCGCGGCCGCTCCACGTTTCTCCCTTGGGACCGCGGTACTTGGCCGCCACCTTGGTGCCTGCTTTGCTCGCGGCTTTTCGTACCACCTTCTTCACTGCCGGCTTCCTGACCGGCGTGGCCTTGGCCTTACCGCGACGCTGACGCGGTTTTCCCGCGGCCTGCTGCAGGTCGCGCAGCGTGATGCCAAAGGCCTCCATCATGGCCTGGATCTGCTTCACCGTCTTGTCGAACTCGCGCGACTTGATCTCGGCCGCCTGCTTCTGCAGCTTCTCGATCTGGGTTTGGATCTCGATCAGATTGCCCACGGTGTACTCCTCTTGTTGATGTCTGCGATCAATGCGAAACACTTTCACGGCGGACGACCTTCACGGCCGTGGCCAGGATTATCTGCAGATCGAACCAGAACGACCGACGCTTCAGGTATTCGACGTCGAGCGCGACCTTTTGCGGGATAGGCAGTTCGTCACGCCCATTGATCTGCGCCCAGCCGGTCAAGCCCGGCATCAGCGCATGGACACCGTGCTCGGTCCGCTGGGCGATCAGGTCCGCCTGGTTGAACAAGGCCGGCCGGGGGCCGACAAAACTCATGTCGCCCCTCAGGATGCTCCACAACTGCGGCAGCTCATCCAGGCTGGTCTTGCGCAGGAAACCACCCACGGGGGTCAGCCAGGCCCCGGGGTTCTCCAGCAGATGGGTCGCAACGGCTGCCGTCCCCACACGCATGCTGCGAAACTTCGGCATGCGGAAGATCCGGTTGTCCTTGCCCACCCGGTCGGACCAGTACAAGACAGGCCCCGGACTGGTCAGCCTGACCAGCAAAGCGACCAGCAGCATGGGGATGCACAGCATCAGGGCGGCCAGGACCGCCAGAAAGAAATCAAACAAACGTTTCATCATGATGTGTGGTGCCGCACGACCTGTGCCAGCCCTTCACTCACAGGGACCGGCGGATGCCAGCCGAGTATTGTGCGTGCCTTTGAAATATCCACCTGCAGACTGCCACAGACCCGCTCCAGGGTCGCCCGGCGCCCGAGCAGCGCTGCCGGGATCCACAGCATCCACAAGGGCAGGCGAAACAGCCGCGGCGACCGCCCCATGGCCTGGGCCAGGCCCCGGATCAAACCGGGTGTCGACAGGTCTTCGCCATCACTGACCAGAAAGATCTCATGTGCCGCCGACGGGTGGTCGATGCAGGTCACGATGAAATCGACCAGGTTGTCCAGACCGACCAAACTGCGCCGGTTGTCCACAGCCGCCAGCGGCAGCGGCAGGCCCCGGGCCACGGCCCGCATCAAGGCACGGAAATTGGCACGCACGCCGGGACCATAGACCAGCGGCGGGCGGATGACGACCAGCTCCATGCCCGTCTCTTGCGCAATGGCACGCAGGCCCAACTCTGCCTCCAGCTTGGACAGGCCGTAGGCATCCTGCGGGGCCGGCGCGTCACGTTCCGTGAACGGGCGCCCCGGCAGCGTCGATTCCCCGTTCACCTTGACCGAGCTGATGAAGACAAAACGCCGCACCCCCGCCGCGGCAGCCTGGCGCGCCAGGTTCAGGGTACCGGCCACGTTGGTCCGGCGGAATTCTTCCAGCGGGTCGGCGGCTGTGTCGCGCATGACGTGGACGCGGGCCGCCAGGTGAACCAGCGCCTGACACCCCTCGAGCGTCTCGGCCCAGTGTGTGGCAGCATCGATATCTCCGACCACCGCCTCACCCCGCATACCGTACTCGCGCCTTACGCCGGGCACAGCCTCATGCCCCGTCTTGAGCAGCCACGCGCAAAGCGTCCGGCCGACAAAACCATTGGCACCGGTCACCAGGACTTTCATTTGCGCAAATACTCGAGAAGCTTGGCCGGATACTTGGAAAGAATCATCAGCCAGTTGCTGCTGATCCCGTTTTCCCGGCACGCCCGCAACACCTCACTGTTGAGAAGCAGGGTGCTGCGCAAGCCCCCGGTGCTGATGCCGCCGGTGCGCATGCGCACGAGGACTTCGGGGATGTGCCTGTAGGACAGCTCACCCGGATGAAAGATACGCGCGACCAGCTCAAAGTCACCCGCAATGCGATAGTCCGGACGAAAACCTCCATAGCGCTCAAAGACCTGACGCCGGAGGAAGAGCGCCGGATGCGCCGGCATCCAGCCCCAGGCAATACGGTCCGGCCGGAAACGATCAGATCGGTAACGGCGCACCGGCTTGTTCAGATTAGCAGGATGCACAAACTCCGTATCACCATACAAGGCGTCGAGCCTGTCCTGCTGCATGAGCGCATCGACACGCGCCAACACCCCATCGTCGGCGTACATGTCATCGGCATTGAGAAAACCGATCACGTCGCCGGTGGCCAGCCGCAGGCCCTTGTTCATGGCGTCGTAGATGCCCTTGTCGGGCTCTGAAAGGATGACCCTGCCGTTACGTCCCAAGGTTTCGACCAGCTTGACCGTACCATCTCGCGACCCGCCGTCGACGATGACATGCTCAACGTCCGGGTGCGTCTGCGCGGCAACCGCCTGCAGAGTATGGGCTATCGTGGCCTCGCTGTTGAAGCAGACTGTGATAACGCTGATCTTCATGCCATTCGAGCCGTGCTATTTCTGAACAACTGCGGCGAATACACGATCAAGGATGGTTCTGACCTGATCATTGAATTGCAGCTGCGTTTTCCCCTGGCTGCGCTCGATGCCCTTGCGCGCCAACTCCTGAGCCAGAGCGTCATCCCCCCACACCTTCAGGATCTGATCGGTCATCTCATCCACCGACAGAGGAGAGAAGTAAAGCGCCGCATCTCCGCATTGCTCAAACATGCCGTAAATCCCAGACACCAGCACCGGGCATCCCAACGCCATGGCCTCCAACGGAGGAATGTTTGTAGGGCCAAAAAATGTCGGCATCACCAGTGCGCGAGCTCGGCGATAGAAACCCTGAAGATCGGTGTCGGGAACATAACCGACAAAACGAATCCGCTCAACCATACCTAGAGCTTCCGCATAGTCCCGAACCTCTTCGTAGGCATGGCGAAAACCGCCACTAAGCACCAACGCCACATCCGGATAGCGTTGGGCCACAGTCTTTATCGACTCGATCAGGCGTTTATGGTTTTTGTGCGGCCAGAATTGCGCCGGATAGAACAAGAACCGGAAAGGCAACTGATAGTGCCTGTCAAAATCCTCCCGTTCGTTGGTGCTGGAAAGATAGCTCGGAGCGACGTATGGCAAAGAAAATATCTTCGACGCCTCCACATGGTAGCTCTGCACCACTTGGTCCTGGCCGACCTTCGAGTCGACCAATACGGCGACGCAAGCACGCGAAATATTGCGAAAGCGTTGCTCTCGAATATGGAAGCGAAAGCCTGAGCTAACCTCCGGAAAGTGCGGCTCATACCGATGCATCAGGTCATGAATCGTTCCCACAACCAGTCCTGGCATCTGATAGCTTAGAGCCTCCTGCGCCGGAAAGATCCACGCATCGCACCGCAACTGCCGCAATTCATTGACAAGTGGATTGAACCAGCACAGAAGACGTTGGCACATGCCGGCGGGGATCTGTAGCACCATGGCGGCATTTGCGATTCGCTGCCCCCACTTGACGTGTTTTAAGGTTTTCCCCTGGAGCCCCAGGCGGACAAGTATAGGCGCCCACTCTTGGTCGCTGTACGCGATGGTCACCTTGTACCGCACCGGGTCCAGCTTGGACAGCGCCTCCGCAAGAGACTGCGCATACTGGAACATTCCCCCGGCCGTTGGCGCGACGCCGAGAAACAACCCCAATTCGACTGGCTGCCGAGAGAAAGCGGCCTCTTTCACACCCGGGCCTTCAATGCTTTGCAGCTACGACGCAGACACCCCAGGAATCGACGGACGGAGAACGTCCAGTCATCCATTCCTCAGCCCGGAGCCTCTTGAAACCATTCTCACCGAGAAGCTTGTCGATCTCGGGGATGAACAGATAGCGCATGCGATGCGTCTCCTTGATCTGCTCGATTGCATTTGTCTTCAGGTTTCGAATCGACACCGAGTAATTAACATCTACGACATTCTCGGCATCCAGCACGACGGGCTCCGCCAAGCGCTCAACCGTAATCTCCTGATTGGCCAGGCGCTTCATACGCACAGCCGGACGCTGCCAGAGCACGGCCGGCCCGTACCAGAAATCGAACACAAAAATCCCGCCGGACTCCAGATGCGAGGCGGCCGTCTGCATCATGGCCTGCAAATCTACCTCACGTGATTGATAGCTGAGCACGTGAAAAAGCGAGACCACTGCATCGAACCGCCGATTCGCACGAAAATCACGCGCATCTCCCTGCTCAAATGAAAGCTGTTTTTGCAGGTGCCCTTGCGCTGAGGCGCGCGTCCTCGCCTCAGCGAGCATCTCAGCGCTCATATCGACGCCAAGCACGCCCAAGCCCTGCTTCGCTATCAGCGCCGCATGGATACCAGTCCCACACCCCAGCTCAAGAAGCGAGGTCACCTTGCTCTGCGCATGCTGGCCCAACAGCGACAGGACATAGGCCACTTCGCCGGCATAGTCCTTGTCGGCATACAGGAGGTCGTAGTATTGGGAGTAAAGGCCAAAGCTGCCGCTCATCGAATGACCTCCCGCACAACCTTGGCTACAGTACGGATTTGCTCCTCTTTCAGCGCCAGTCCGCTGGGAATGTAGAACCCTCGGCGCGCGATCCGCTCCGCCACCGGGCAATGCGTTTGGGCAAACCAGCCCATGCGACGAAGCACGGGCTGCTCGTGCATAGGCCAGAAGAACGGCCGCGTTCCGACGCCGGCCTCCGAAAGTCGACGCATGGCCTCTTTGGCGTCAAAGTTGAGCGATTCATCCAGCACCATGCCGTAGACCCAATAGATGTTCTGAGCATATCCGGTGGCGGCCAAAGGCAACTGGATACCCGGCACATCAGCCAGAAGCTCCGTGTACAGGCGACCCATGTTGCGCTTACGTTGCACGAACTCATCCAACCGCTCCAACTGGGCCACGCCCAGCGCCGCCTGCATGTTGGTCATACGCATGTTCCAGCCCAGCGCCTCGTGCACGAAGCGGCGCTCAGGCATGAAGCAAAGGTTTCGCAGGCCCCGGCACTTATCGGCCAACACTACGCTGTCGGTCAAGATCATGCCACCTTCGCCGGTGGTTACGTGCTTGTTGGGATAGAAACTGAAAATACTCAGATCACCAAAACTGCCGCAAGCCTGCCCCGCGCAGACCTGTCCATGTGCTTCCGCCGCATCTTCGATCACACGCAAGCCGTGCTTGTGCGCGATCGCCATTACCGCATCCATGTCACAGGGCAGGCCGTAGATGTGCACCACCATGATGGCTTTTGTGCGTGGGGTGATGCGAGACTCGATCTGATTCGCATCCATGTTCCAGGTCAACGGATCGGCATCGACCACCACTGGCACACACCCGGCACGCACAATGGCGGCAGCACAGGAAATGATGGTGAAAGAGGGCATGATCACTTCTGAGCCGGGCTCAAGATCAAGCGCCATCATCGCCGCGTCGAGCGCCAGCGACCCGTTGGCCACCGCTATGGCGTACTTTCTGCCGACCTTGACCGCAAACTCATTTTCGAAGCGGTTGATAAACGGGCCTTCGGAAGAAATCCAGCCCGTCTCGATGCACTCGGTCAAGTATTTCTTCTCATTCCCGTCCAGCAGCGGCTCATTAACAGGTATCACTTTTGCTCTCCGATCACAAGCTTCTCCCTGGGCACGGGCGAGAAACGGGTCTTGTCCGACTCGCCGGCATAAGGGCCCTGCTTGACCTCAATGATCTCGCTGGCCTCGATCATCTCGAAGCCATGCCCGCCATAGGCCAGCAGAATCACGTCGCCCGGATGAAGCATGCGGCTCTCCAGATAGCCTTGTCCCTCGTCATAAAAATCCACGCGCACCAGCCCACTGCGAATAAACAGTACCTCTTTTGTGTAACTCACCTGGCGCGGGACAGGGTTGTGCACATGGGGCGCAATCACATAGCCTTGGGGCCGATTCATGTAGCCAAGCTGTTGCGAAAAGTCCCCAGGCGTGAAGAATTCGATGCCCTCACTGCGGAATTTGGTGCGGAGAATCACCGCTAGAAGGCGGTCTTTGTGGTGGATTTGCTCCACAAATGAGACGCGTTGTTCATTAGTCATACAGGCTCCAGGTCAATCGTTCCGTCATTTGCGCGTTGGATCGCGGCTACCGCACGCTGCATTTTCAGCTTGGGATATTTAAATCCGTAGTTAATGTATTCCTGACCCACTCGATCCAGAAAGTAGACAAGACCCAAGGCCTCGCTCCAGCGCACTGAGAATCGGCAAAGGCACTGCGCAATGTTGTCCCCACGGCCTTCCATAGCGCTGGCAAGCGTGTCCAGCCAGAGCACGCCAGATGCAGACCACTCCAACTCGAGGGCGAAATTTACGGCATCCAACTCTACAATACCCTCGAAGCGGACACAATCCAGATCAATGACACGCACATTGCCATCCTGATCCCTCATGATGTTGCGCGAATGAAAGTCCCCGTGACAAAGCCCGGTGTGGTAGTCGCCCTCTGCCAGATACCGCCGGACCAGCGTTTCCATGCGGCTTGCCACTTCATCTCCAAACAGTTGCGCGACCTGCTCCAACCCGGCGCGCAACTGTGAATATCGGTCCAGCGAAGCCCCTCTTGGCTTCAACCCGGCGCTGTCGAATTTTCTTCTCACCTCCACCGCACAGTCGAGCACGTCAGCAGGTGCCACCTTCTGATAACGCTCAAATACGAGGCCGGTCAATACTGCACCACGACTCAAGCGAAGAGAAGGCGTACACGCCGAGACCTTTGCGCTGGCCTTGCTCATGCGTTGCGCATTAGCGTATTCCACCAAGACCGTGGATTGCATCGAGCTGGCCACCTTGACCACCAAACGATCAGACAGGATCAGGACCGCTCCATGCCCTAAAACAAGCTGGAAAGGCATTGAAATCGTTCTCTTGATCAAAAGTGCAGGCGCTGCCAGCAAGAGCACATACACATACTGGAACAGCATCGAGATGCGACGCAACACGAACCGCCCCATACGCATCAGCAAATATGTCCACTGTGAACTTGTTGCGAGGCTATTCATGCCTTGCCACCGAGCTCGCGAATTCCCACAATTTCAGCTGCCGTGGATCCGTGCGCTTCAAATTGCCGGTCAGAATATCAAACGCCCGGTTCAAATCTCTTTCTGTACCATTGCCCCAGACACTGGCCTGCACTTCAGACGTGATAATTGGGTTGTTCCAGTCAAAAACGCTTTCCCAAACCCCGAAAACACGCAGTGCAATCTTCACCTGCTCCGAAGACAGCGGTTCAAGCGAGACTGCCGTCTTCACGATCTCTTCGTAACCATCCTGCGATGGTGGTTCGTGAGTAAAACCAAATCCGGCATAAAAGGGAGATCCTGCCAGAATCACTGGTATACCCAAGCAGGAAAATTCCAGACCGGCCGTCCCGTGCACAGTGACGACAACATCTGCACAGGTCGCAAGAGAACGCGTGTTCAAATCGGCAGGGCAAATGAACAGGTTCCGGGCTTGCGCTCCTTTGACAAGCGACTCCACCATGCCTTGCTCTCCGTACAGGGCGGATGAAGGATGGGGTTTGATGACCCAGACCATACCTTCAGACTTGGCACAACAATCGATCGTTGAAACAAGCCAGTGATGGTAGTCGTTGTGCAGCATGGAACTGCTGAGATGGGGCGAGTCAACAAAGACATGACTCAGCACAAATCCTATCTTCGTTCCCGGGGGCACGCCCAACTCTGCAAGCAGCTCCTGCCGGGCATAGACCTTACCCGAGTAAGCCTTCATGGCATCGATCTGATCCAGTTCTGAATTGAATCGCTTCTCCAGATTTTTTCTGGCAGCATCTTCGAGATGTGTAAGTTCAGCGCCATCAGCGTCCAAGGATTTTTTGATGGAGTCGTGAATGCCCTGATGGTAGGTTGGCAGGTTGTTCCGATCAATCTTGCTGTACAAGGACATCTGAATGTCCGTGGTTTCCAGGACTTTCACACCATGCGCTAGTGCCACCCTACACAGCAATCCGTATTGCGGATACGCCGTGTGCGTGGCGATATAAAAGGCAAATCGACTCATCCTGAACAGCAACTCGTACTGATGGTAGTAATACCAACTTCTCACCAGATTGAAGAAGATCGGGAATCCGACGGATTGGATGGTGGGAGATTTGGTGCTGCGAAGCACCTGGTCGTAGATCAGGTCTCCCACCTTGATGCTGCCGTGCCTCAGCTCGATCACATCGCGCGGCGTTCGAAGCTGAGCAAATGACAGCAATGCACGAAACAAGGAGAGCACAAACAGCAAAGGCACCAGCAATATGAAACGGCGCCCCAGATAAATCCAGTTCCCGATACCGAAAGACCGGTAACACTCATGCGCAGTGCGCCACTGGTACGAGAAACCATCCACCACCACCACCACCTCTGCCCCCCCCATCGCCTGCTCGACGGCCTTTGCAGCCAATGCCGTTCGAAACATGTAGTTAGGCCCATACTCTGCGAGATGCCCCTCCACGAGCACCTTTGAATTCCCGCTGGAATACGACCAGCCATGCTCGTTGTTGGCGTCAACGAAGCGGCGCACCGCCGCAGCATGCGACTTATCGCTTGGCGTCCACAGCCTCAACAGAAACAACAACTCAAGCACGACGCGGGAAAACACGCGGTACGCTTTGAAAAGGTATTGAAATGTCTTGCTCATCGAATTGGCAGAGGACGTATCACCCAGCGGAATTTGTTCGGCCACTCAACGAATCAACTCCGCTTCAAAGCAGCTCATCAGAACATGGTCACAGTAGCCATCGCCGACAAAAAGCTGCTGACGGGCACGACCATCAACCCTGAACCCGACTCTGAGAAATGCCTTGATCACCGGCTCATTGACCGAGAATGCGCCAGCAGTCAATTTGCGAGCCTTCAACTGATCAAAGGCATGACTCGATATCGCGCGAAGCACATCAACCGAAAGGCCCCTGCCCCAGTAATTGCGATCACCCAACATGATTCCGATGTCAGCGATACCGTGCTTGCGCCCATCCTCGGACATAAAGTTCACCTTGGCCGTGCCGATGAACTTTCCACTGGCCGTGTCGTGCACGGCAAAGAAGCTGCAAAATGGGTTTTGCCACAGTTGTTGAACGTATTTCTCTGCCTCTTCAAAAGGAATACCTTTCAGCAACTCGTCGCGACCTATGTAGCGGACCACTTCCTTGTCACACAACCAACCGTAGTAGGCCGGGTCATGAAGATGGTTGACATCGAAAGGTTGAAGCTGTACTTGTTGGCCCTGGATTAGCATGTGGGCTCCTATCATCAGACATTCGCGGCAAAACGCTGGACCGGGACCTCAGCCTGACGAAAGTCCACCAGCAGAACCAAGCGCTCGCGATACTGGTCTTTGGTGAAGTCACCACGACGGTGTATGCCTTGCACATTGAACACAACGCCATCGCCCGGCCGACCTGAAGCGGACAGCCATTCCAGCCCGTCTCCCTCTCCGATCATGCCGATTGAGGCATCTGTGGGATACAAGCTACGCTTTCCACCCCGGAAGTAGTATCGAAGTGAGTCCTTGTAAGCGTTAATCGCGCCCTTGAAACTGAAACGGTTGCTGCACTGCAGATAACGAAACGCCCCATTCGACTCGTTGACATCATTCAGATACACGAACAGCTTGAATGAAGGATAGAACACGTCGGCGTGAGGCGTATCCTGACCATCAGACTGGCCTTGTTGATCGATGTAGGACTTGTAGTGAAGGATGGAGAAAAGGGTGCGATGGTCAGTTTCACACCAGTCAAATCACGCCCCAGAAGGTCGATGCCACAATCTTTCAGTAGATGTTCGGCTAGTTCTACATACGCAGGATCCTTCCGCGTCACCCCCTTGCTGTTCAGAATTACAAGCTCTGAAAAATCGAGAAAGTGATTAGCGGAATTGACACGGTTGTTCGCATAAAAGTCCAACAAGCGCACAACACTTTCCTGTGGCAGCACCCCCCTCTTGACCACAATTCCCCGAGACCTGATTTCCGCTGCCGTCGCACCTCGTCGACTTCTCACCAAATATCGAAGATTGTAGAAATAGTAGCGAAGCAGCTGCACCCCCAGCAGGTTCAGTAAGGCACCGCCCACGTATTTTCTTGGGGCGTATCGCCAGAAAAACATCCCTCTGTACACGCCGACAATTTGACCGAGGGCAATGGCTTTTTTGGTGCCGTCACCAAGCACAAAGCCCGCATGCCAATTTCGGAAGAAATACGAGTGCTTGCAAAGGAATTCACTCCTAGACAAGGAAGTCAGCAACGCTTTTATTTTGTTCTTCATCATTAATCAAGTCGGACCGGCAAGCAATTTGAATCGCGACCACTTTGCCAAGTGTGTCCCGCTTTGTTCGACATAGTTGCGCGCCTCGGTCAGGTTGTCGCCCATAAAGTTGAACAGGTTCGCGGTGGACACGGCAGATACGGCAGGCAGCTCCAGGGCTTGCGCGATGTGGGCAAATGTCCCGGCCCCCCCGGAAGCAATCAACGGACAACGCGCGATCGCGCCCGCTTCTGCGATCACCTTGCTGTCTAACCCGCGGCCTGTTCCGTCCTGAGTCATGGAGGTCAGGTAAATTTCGCCCACCCCCAGCTTCTGGACATGTTCTATGGCCTGCGGAACACTGAGATCGGTAAGCTCCTTCCCATTTTCGATATACACGCTGGTCCGGCCGGAGGATTCGGTCATGAAATCGATGGATGCAATGATGCACTGTGCGCCAAAGCGACGAACCAGTTCACGCACTAGGCCCTCATCCTTGAACAGACTGGTGTTAACTACCACCTTGTCAGCGCCTGACCGCAACAGCAGCTCCACGTCGTCCACGCAACGGATACCACCACCAGCCGCAATTGGCATGAAACAGCTTCGTGAAATGTCCTGCAAGAGGCTGGCGAACCTCGCATGGTCGCGCTCATTGCGACTGACGTCAAGAACGATTAGTTCGTCAATCGAAAAGGCGATGGAGTCAAAGTCATAGAAATCCTTCAGCCACCCAAGGTCGCCCGCCTTTTGCAAGCCAAAGTTGCGGCTCAGCACAAAAAATCCATCCTCAACCAGCAAAGTAAATATGATTCTTTTCTTGAGCATCAGACAAACGCGCAAAAATTTTTCAAAAGTTGCAACCCTTGGCTTTGGCTCTTTTCTGGGTGGAATTGCGTACCAAAGACATTGGCTCGATGTACCGCAGCCATGAAGGGCACTCCGTAACTGGCACTGGCCAAACCATCGTTCGCATCATCGACCACCACGTGGTAACTGTGGACGAAATAGAAGTCGCTGCCAACGGGCACTTCTTCAAACAGCGGGGATGTCTTTAGAGGAAAGACTTCATTAAAGCCCATGTGGGGAATGCGCAAAGCAGCATCGACCGCAAAGCGCTTGACAATGCCCGGGATCAGCCCCAGCCCTTGCGTATTGCCGCCTTCCTCACCATGGCTGGCCAGCAATTGCATGCCCAGGCAGATGCCTAGCAATGGGGTGCCCCGTTTCGCGGCCGAGCATATCGCCTCTGACAGACCGCTGTCGCGAAGATTTTTCATGCCCTCGTTGAAGGAGCCCACACCCGGCAGGATCAGACGGTCCGCACGGGTCACATCTTCGGGTGTGTTGACTACTCGGACCGACGCACCCACGGCTCTCAAGCCGTTTTCAACCGATCGCAGGTTGCCGAGCCCGTAGTTGATCACACAGACTTCACTGTGGCTCAAACGTCGGCTCCCACACACCGTCACGGAGCTCGAACAGTGACTTGTTCACATGCCGTGCGAGTGTCTGATTAAACTCATCAAGCGACATGCCGAAGTATTCAAGATATTGGGGAATGAACTGAATCGGTGCCTCACGATCAAACCGCTTGACCAAAGAGATACCCTGCTTGCGCGACATTGCACCCCGGCGGACGTCGATACCCACGTCCTGCGAGCAGCGCCCGAACCCGAACTTCAAATACATCAGCCACGCATGCAGGTTATAGAGTGCCGTATCGGTTTGCGCGAAGTTGTTGTACGAGGCCGTCGCCCGCTCTTTCTGTTCCTGCAGTCCACATTTTTCTTTGGCCACGATATAGTGTTCATAAGGGTCCCAGTTCTCGAAGTAGGACCAATGCGCGATGCACACGTCGGCCGCGATAAGCTCTTCGGCCTTTGGAAAACTGAACAGATACAGCTTGTTCTTGTCGAACTTGTCCGCATAGCGATTCGGGTCATGGCCTTCCAAGTAGATGCTTACCGCATCGCCCGCATCGTAGTAGTGGGAGTACTTAAGTTTCTTGGCGCCGCCGTACTCCGTCTCTCCGTCTTCGCCGAACATCACGAAAGGAATAGAAAGCTTCTGCGCAAACCGAAAAATGCTGGTTTGCACGGCCGTCTGCCAGCCAAGGAGTGGCCTGCCCGCTTCGACAAAACCGATACGGTCGATCTCGCGCGAAATGTCCGGATCGGGCGTCAGATGGATGTGGTCGTATCCGGCATTGATGAAATTGATCAGGTTTTGCCGGCCCACGTCGAGTTCGAGGTTTGGACGAATGGTGACGCACAGCGGGTTCATGCCCATCTTGTGTTTCATCATATAGGCCACATAACTGCTGTCCTTGCCACCACTCACAGGCACTATGCAATCAAAACCCGTTCTGGAACGGTATTTGTCGCACAGCTCTTCCAGCAATTTCCAGCGACCGGCCCAATCGAGGCCCTTCTTTTCCTCTGCCCACTGGCAGGCGTTGCACCAACCACGTTCATCAAACGTGATACGTGGGCGGGTGTCCGGCATCACGCAATTCGTACAGTATCTCATTCGTTCTCCACTCAATTTACTCGCATGCATTGTCGTCGTCACTTCACCAAACACCCCATCCCCCATCCACAGACAGATTCTGTCCAGTGACGTAGCGGGAGAGGTCGCTGGCAAAAAATGCCACGGCACCTCGAAAATCGTCTTCTATAGCCATCCGCCCCAGGGGGGTTCTGTCTACATATTTGGCAACAAAATCTGCATTTTGCCCGCGACTGATGCCTCCGGGAGAAATGCTGTTTACGCGCACATCGGGTGCCAGCGTCGTGGCTAGCCAGCGCGTGAACTGAATCAGTCCACCTTTGGATACGCCGTATGCGGCGGGGTTGCCCATGGTGGTGCCTTCGTAGAGCCGCCAGTCAGGCCCATGCTCTCCGTAGATCGAGGCAATGTTCACTATGCTGCCGCCCCTGGAGGCCCGCAACGCGGGTGTAAACCCCTGGCACAGATCGAACACCGCCGTCAGATTCACTTCGAGTGCGCGACGCCAAGTCTCCAGACTTTGCTGCTCAAAGGGCACGCCCCAGCCGGGGAGCCCGGAAGTGCCAACAAACGCCGCGTTGTTCACAAGCACATCCAAGCCCTGCTCCCGGGCAAGCACCTGCTTGATGAGCGCTCGGCGCTGCTCAGCCTGTTCCAGATCGGCTTGCAGACCGACGACCTGCACCGGCCAACTCGATTCGATTTGACTGCACAGTGCCTCCAGCTCACTTCCCGGTCTGTCCACGAGGTACAAATGCGCCCCCATTTCAGCGAGCGTGTCGGCGATCACCCGCCCCAAACCGCCTGCCGCACCCGTGACCAGTGCGAAGCGCCCCTTCAGATCGCCCAATTGCTTGAGTGTGGCGGTGCCCATGGTGTTGGCCTGTTCAGTTGTGCTTGCGGAAAACCGGCTTGATTTCGGGACCGGTCAAGTAGTGTTCGATACCATCTTCCAAGGCCCGGGCATACACCTTAAGCGCAGTTCTTGCAGCCGTCAGAGTGATGTCGAGTTCACGTTCGCCATGAGCGTAGCTAACTGCCACCCAAGGCATCAACACACCAGCGCGAATCATTTCCTGCGAGAACAAAGTCCGAAATTTGGTGGACAGTGTGCCTTGTCTATCCCGGGTCAGATAGTTCAGACAGATCGAAGGCCCATCCATCACAAAGTGGTCTTGTACCCCGCACTCTTTGGCAACCACCGTTAAACCGTCTCTGAGGCGTGCACCGTAGTTCCACAAATGCCGACAAACATCCTTCTCGCGATAAATGGCAACGGTTTCAATGAACGCGCCCAGTCCGCACATCTCTCCACCATGTGTGGTTGACAGCAGGAAAGTGCGCTCGGCTCCGGGTCGATCGATACTCCCCACCTCCATAACTTCACGACGGCCTGCCACCGCTGCCACGGAAAAACCATTGGCCATGCCTTTACCAAAGGTGCAGATGTCGGGCTGTACACCAAAATAGGTTTGGGCCCCCTGAAGGTGCCAGCGAAAACCCGTGATCATTTCGTCCAGAATGAACAAGGCACCCTCACCGCGGCACAGTGCTTGGACGCTATGCAGGAAATTCTGCCCAATGGAAGCACAGACGCTACATGGGGTGTCATAACTCAAAGTTTGCGTGCAATCGGGGGCGCAGGGCGTCAGGGTGGTGGCAGGCTCCAGCATTACAGCCGCAATCTCGCCGGGGTGCGCATCAAACAGCGCCTTCAGCGAATGAATATCGCCATAGTCGAAAACCAGCGTACTCTGCACAAACTCTTTCGGAATGCCCCGCTGAATGGGCGTAGTACCGATAAACCAGTCGTCAAACGAAAAAAATGGCTGCTGTCTCGGAACGCAGATGTAGCGCCGCCCCGTGTAGGCACGGGCTATCTTTGCAGCAGCCGTGGTGGCATTCGAACCGTTCTTCGCAAATTTAACCATGTCCACACTAGGAATCAGGTCCACCAGTAACTCGGCGGCATGGAGTTCGGTCAACGATGCGCGGGTGAGGTTATTGCCCAGCTCGATTTCGCGCATGGCCGCAGCATTCACCCGCGGATCGGCATAACCGAGAGTCACTGCACGCAACGCCATGCCGTAGTCCAGGTAGCGTTTGCCCTGATCGTCCCACACATAGGCTCCATCACCACGCGCGAGAATTTGCGGTGCATTCGAGGGGTATTGGTCGGCACCACGAGAGTATGTGTGTGCTCCGCCTGGGATGACCCGGCTCAATCGTTCTTGATAGTTCATAGACAGTTGCTCAAGGCTTCAAGGGCATTCAATGTGTCGAGGACGAGGCAGTCGTCCTCCAGGGAGTTGGGAAATATGGAGGCATCCTTCGCCGTGACCGCCGCAACAAAATCCTTCATTTCGGCAATGTAAGGTTCTTCCGGATTGATGTACTGCTTCTCGACGGTGCCTTGGGAAAACTTGAATTCCTTCCACTCCTTCATGGAAACATGGGTATGGCGCACGCTGTTGCCGTCCGCGCTGAATACGATTTCCCCCTCAGTGCCGAGAATGCGCATCTCACGTGTCGCCACTGGTCTGGAGATCACTTCGACGGTCATGTTGCACAGCACACGACCGTCATATCGCATCAGGCAGTGGTAGATGTCATCAATGTCGGCGGGTAGGTCGGTCAACTTGGCCTTGACGCAGGCCAAGGCCTGTGGCACACCAAACAGATCATTCAACCAAGCCAGCTCGAAAGGCACGATTTCGCGGGCTGCACCGGTTTCGCGCTTGGACACATAGAAGTCTCGGATGTCTTCCCAAGGGTGCCAGTCGGGCAGGTACTGACCAGTCTGGTAGTTGACGTTAAGCACTTGGCCAATTGCCTGCTGCGCGAGAAGATCCTTGATCTTGCGTGGCCCCGGAAAGTAGCGCATGGTGCACGATGGCGCAATGACTGTCTGGCCACCCCGAACTCGGCTGGCCAGCTGCCTGACCTTGTCCACCTCGACCACCGAGGCCTCGATGAAAGCATGGATGCCGCGCTCCATGGCTAGGTAGGCGTACTGCATGTGCCGGTCAGGTGGTGTTGAAATCACGAACACATCGGGCTGGAACGACTGGACTGCCGTCTCGAAATCACCAAACACCGTGATGCCATGTCGGCTCGACGCTTCCTGCTGGCGGTCCGTACGCGGGTCAAAGCCTGCCACATGCTGCATGCCCAAGGACTGCAGATTGCGCACGCGGCGCTTGCCCATCGACCCCAGGCCAATCACGAGAAACTTCATTTCAGATTCCATTCATGTTTCATGATGCTTTCGACGCACAGGAATCCGTAGATGTCGTCGATCTCGTAGTTCTGGTACTGCTTGATCTTGAAGTGCGTGCAGCGCTTCGTGTAGAAGGTATTTTCCGCCAGCAACACATCAGTCTTGGCGATATAGGCCACGCCGTAGGGGAAATAGGCCGGCTCATTGTCCTGGCGGCGCGTGGTCTGTTGCAGCTCCGGACAGAAAGGCTCGAGGTTCGGGCCGTTGAGACGGCGCACGATGGAAGGGTGCTCGTCGACCTCGCCGACGCTGATGATGGAATCGAAGTCGGCCGCATTGCCGACCAGCTGCTCCAGCATCCTGTCGATGTCATCGTCCTCGCGCAGCGGCGAGGTGGGTTCGAGCAACACCACGTAATCGAAAGTCTTGTCTTCCTTTTCCTGCAAAAAAGTCAGCGCGTGACGAATCGCATCGTAGGTCGACGACTTGTCGGTGGCCAGCTCGGCAGGGCGCAAGAAGGGTACATGCGCGCCGGCCGCCTTGGCGATGTCGGCAATTTCCTGGCTGTCGGTCGTGACCAGCACGGTATCCACGTGCTTTGACTTGAGCCCCTTGTCCACGCTCCAGGCGATCAGCGGCTTGCCGCAGATCGGCAGGATATTCTTGCGCGGCAGGCCCTTGCTCCCGCCGCGGGCAGGAATCAAAGCCAAAATCTTCTTGCCGTTGATCACCGACCATCTCCTTGCTTGCCATTGGAGGGCGCAACCGCATGGTGAGCTTTTTCCAGATCGTCGGGGCGGCCTACGTCGAGCCATGGTTCATGCATCGGGTAGGCAACTGTACGCAATGTGCGGGCCTGCAGGCGCTCGAACAAGGTTGGCATGTCGCACAACAGGCCTCGCTCCAGTTCGCCGAGCGAGGATGGCGAGAGCACATACACGCCGGCGTTGATATGGCTTCTGGCGACCGGCTTTTCTTCAAAACCCGTGATATCAACCCCACGAGTCTGAACCACACCGTAGGGGTGCTGCCACTCGTGCGTACGCACCGCCATGGTAGCGCTGGCTTCATGGCGAATATGGAAGTCCAGCAGGTCGCCGTAGCGGATATCGGTAACGACGTCACCGTTGGTCACAACGAAAGGTTCATCCGGACGCGGCTGCAACAGACTCAAGGCGCCGGCAGTTCCGAGCGGGCTGTCTTCACGCAAATATTCGACACTGACGCCGAAACGCGAACCGTCGCCGAAATGCTCCTCGATCATGTGGCCAAGATAGTGGATGGCCAGCACGAAGTCGGTGAAGCCCTCTTGCTTCGCTCTTTCAATAATATGTTCCAGCATGGGCTTGCCAGCGACCGGAACCAGGGGCTTGGGACAGTTTTCGGTGAAAGGACGCAGGCGCGTTCCCTTGCCGCCGGCCATGATGACCATGCGATTCGAGCGCGAAGGTGGCGTGCTGATCTCATCCCACAGATGCAGCCCGATGATTCTCTGCTGCTCGTCCACCACGGGAATCTGCTGGATCTTGTTGGCCACCATAAGTTGCAGCACCATGTCGCGACTCATGTTCGGGGGAACGACCAGCGCGCCGCGATGGATCACACTTTCGATCGGACTGTCGATATTCAAGCCCTTGAGCAAGCCGCGGCGAATATCGCCATCGGAGATCGTGCCTTCGAGCTCATCACGTGCGTTGACCACCAGCACGATGCGCAGCGACGACATGTTCATGTTACCAATGACATCGCGCAGAGTGGAGTCCAGAGGCAGGATGCCTTTGCGCCAGGCGTTGTCGTTGGTCTTCATTGCCGGCTCATGCGCCCATCCCGTTGGGAAGGTCATAAAAGGATTTCTTGGTAATGTTGTCGATGTTGAAATGCTTTAGAACATCGATGATTTTTTCACTGGCACCGCCGTCGCCGTAGGGGCTTTGGACATTTTCCAGGCTGGCCTGGAATGACGGCGAATAGAGTGTGCAGATGGCGGCAACGATGCTGGCACAGTCCGGCTCGCAGTCGATGACGCTCGCAGCTTTCAAGCGTCCACGCTGGCGATCGCCAATGTTGACTGTGCCCTTCCTGAAGCTCGGCGCTTCGGCCAGGCCGCTGGACGAGTTGCCGACGACGCCGTCGACATGCGCCATGCAGGACAGATAGCGCAGCTGCCCCAGCGATGTGTAGGCACGGGCATGCGGCCGGCTCACCGCAAAGTCTTCGATCATGCGGATCAGCTCGCGGCTGCCGGTGTCAGCGTTTGGCAGAGTCAGGATCAGATGCGTTTCCTTCAGACTGTCGAGCGCTTTGAGCAGCTCGGCCATCTGCGCCGGCGCAGTGTCCTTCTCCAGCGTGACCGGATGGAAGGTGACCAGCAGATTTTTCTTGCCAAGCTTGAAGTCGAGCGTAGCTTCAAGCGCGTCGCGGTCGAGCAGGCGGGTCTTGCGTATGGTGTCCACACCCAGGCCGCCCGTCAGAAAGACGCGCTCGGGTGCCTCGCCGAGCTGGATCACGCGCTGGCGGTAAGGTTCGGCGGCCACAAAATGCAGATGCGACATCTTGGTAATGGAGTGGCGGATCGCATCGTCGAACGCGCCTTCCGTGATTTCGCCGCCGTGCAGATGCGCCAGCGGCAGGCCGGCGATCAGTGCGGCAGTGGCAGCGGCAAGTATCTCGAAGCGGTCGCCAAGCAGCACAACGACATCCGGCCTGAGTTCGGCGTAGGCATCGGCAAAGGCGATCACGCCGCGGCCGATCGCCTTGGTCACGCCAACCGGCGTGTCGTCCGCCGTCAGGATATCCAGCTTGCGGTCGATGGCGAAACCGTCCGCCTCAATCTCGCGATAGGTCATGCCGAACTCGGCCGACAGGTGCGTGCCGGTGGCGGCGATCTGCAGCCGCAGCATCGGGTCGCGGCGTATGCCGTCCATGACCCATTGCAACAGCCCGTAGTCGGCACGCGTACCGGTAACGACGCAGATGGTTCTCATAGGCTGAGGAACTCGTCGGGCTCAAAGTCACGCGGTGCGGCAGTGCCGATCACCTCATCCCAGCGCATGGGCGAAATGCCTGTGCCCGGGCGCTTGGCCACCACATTAGTCGCCGTAAACACCTCGCCGGCCTTGATTGCCCGCGCAGCCACCAAGGATCGGCGCGCAATCGGCTTGTTGCGCAGCTCGCTTGGACTGGGGCCCTTGACCGGACTGCCTAACGCCTGTTCGATGTGACGGATGGCAACCACCATGTTGCGGAAAGGTTCGGGCTCCAAGCTAGCCTTGTGGTCGGGCCCGGGCAGATCGCAATCCAGAGTCAGATGCTTTTCGATCACACAAGCCCCCATCGCCACAGCTGCCACAGCCACCTCGATGCCCACCGTATGATCGGAATAGCCCACGGCCACGCCAAAACTATCTGCGATGGTCTGCATGGCACGCAGGTTCACTTCTCGCATGGGCGCCGGATATTCGGTAGTGCAATGCAAGACCGTGATTCGCTGGCGCTGCGTGCCAGATGCTTCGAACACCGAGATCGCCGCACCGATCTCATCCAGCGTGGACATTCCCGTGGAAATGATGACTTCATCCGCTAATTGCGCCATGCGCCGCAGATACGGCAGATTGGTGATCTCGCCAGAAGGCACTTTGAAACGCTTTAATCCTTTTGCCGCGAGTAGGCTTAAGCTGTCTTCGTCGAAGGCCGTAGACATGAATTCAATGCCGCGTATCGAGGCGTGCGCGATCAGATCATCGTGCATTGACGGGGTGAGTTCCAAGCGGCTAAGCATTTCGTACTGCGACTCGGATGCCCCGGTGGTTTCGACCTGGTAGTCAGCCTTGGCTGCACTCCGGGTCACCAGCCGATCAGCAGCGAAGGTCTGAAACTTGACGATGTCAGCACCAGACTCTGCGGCGGCATCGATCAGGCGACGGGCGAGCTGCATGTCGCCATTGTGGTTCACCCCCGCCTCCGCAATGATCAGCACCTTGCTCATGCCTGTTTCCCCGTCCAGAACACCGATCCATCAGACAAGGTTTGCCTCAACACAGAGCCCATGCCCACCAGGCAGCGTGCGCCGATTGAAACACCTTGTTTGACCATGGTGCCGCTGCCCACAAAGCTGGCACCTCCGACAGACACCTCGCCATTGAGAATCGCCCCGGTAGAAACATGGCAGTGGTCACCCACCAGCACATCATGCTCGACGACGGCGCGAGTGTTAATAATGCAGTTGCAACCAATACGGGCGTTGGCATTCACCACCGCACCATGCATGATGATGCTGCCTTCGCCGATCTGCGCGTGCCTGGACACATAAGCGTGAGGTGACACCAACACAGGCAGGGTGAAACCGGCATCACGTGCCTGCTGGTGGAGATTTATGCGTATCCTGGCAGACCGTATCTGTCCGACGGTGATCATGGCATGTTCATATTCTTTTGCGAGCCATGGCATGTCTTGGTCTGTGGCAATAACCTCGTAACCGGTAAAGCGTTGATGCAATTCGTGCTCCAGGCCTACCAGGCCGACGATGCGGAACTGCCCGTGCGTTTCGATTACATCGATGCATGATGCAGCGTGGCCACCTGCTCCGATTAGTACGATGTCTTTCATCGCGCCCCTCTTGCGCCGAGTCCCGAGCTGCTAGGCAGATTGATCAATCGCTGCTCTAGGGAGGAGGTCACGGTTAGTTCCATGCGCGGACAACCAACATAGGGTTGCAACTTATGCATGGGCCTCCAGATTGGGCGTGTCATGTAACCGGCTGCGTTGGTAGCCTCAAGAATGGCATCGCGCAGGGCCATGTTTTCGCGTTCCAGTTTGAGGGTCTGCAGCCAGAAGTTGCTCTGGCTGTAAGCGGGCTCTCGAACGATGTGCATGCCCGGCAGATCGGCACATGCTTTGCGATAGGCATCAAATAACTGGCGCTTAGCACTCAACATGCCGGGCAGTTGCTCCAGTTGCGCACAGCCCAGCGCAGCATTCAGGTTGGGCATGCGGTAGTTGTAGCCAATCTGATCGTGCTCATAGGCCCAGCGGTGTGGTAGCTTGGCGGTGGTGGTCAGGTGTTTGCCATGGCGCGCCAAGCTCTCGTCATCGGTGATGATGGCACCGCCGCCGCCCGTGGTGATGGTCTTGTTGCCATTGAAGCTGAGTGTGCCCATGCGACCGAAGGTGCCTGTGTGACGCCCATGGTAAAAGCTGCCGAGCGATTCGGCCGCGTCTTCCACCATCACCAGCTTGAAGTCGTGCGCTACAGCCATCAGACCGTCAAGATCGACAGGATGTCCAAAGGTGTGCATCGGCACAATGGCACGGATGGGTCTGCCAGACTGACGGTTTATACACACGCCGTGGTGCAACTCCGCCACGGATTGCAGATACTCTCGCAGCGCAACAGCCGACATGCCCAACGTGGCTTCTTCGCAATCGACGAAATGCGGAATCGCGTTGCAATAACTCACAGCATTGGCCGTGGCCACAAAAGTCAGTGCAGGCGTGAGTACCTCATCGCCAGCTTGTACGCCCGCAAGTTTCAATGCGATGTGCAACGCCGCAGTGCCATTGACCACGGCCACCGAGTATCGCGCCCCCGTGTAATCGGCGAGGTCCTTCTCAAAGCGGTCGACGAATTTCCCCACAGACGAAACGAATGTGGAATCAAGACACTCCTTGAGGTATTCCCATTCATTGCCTGCAAATTGCGGCTCATGCAGCACGGCGGGCGCCTCCCCGATCGCACGCGCAATGGCATTCACCACCTCGAGTGCCGTCAACTGCTCGGCGGTAACGGAGGCTGATGGCAGCACGGAGTTCATAAGTTGTAAATGTTGGCCTTGTACTGACGCAGATTGTCGGCTTGGACAAACCATTGCACGGTTTCATTCAAGCCACGCTTGAAACCGTCGAGGCCACCATACGCAGGCTGCCAGCCAAAGAGCTCGCGCGCCTTGCCGTTGGCTGCCCAGAGGCGCTCCACTTCAGAGTTTACAGGGCGTAGCCTTTGCTCGTCGGTGACGATTTCCACCTCGACATTCATCGCCTCGGCAATTGCTCGCGCTGTGTCGCCGATGGAAATTTCGAAGTTGCTGCCGAAATTCACCACTTCGCCCAAGCCCTTGTCAGACTGCAGGGCTGCAATGAACGCGGCCACTGTGTCTTGAACATAGTTGAAGTCACGTGTGGGAGACACCGCACCAAGCTTGATCTGGCGTTTGCCGTTGGCAATCTGCGTAATGATGGTGGGTATTACCGCACGAGCCGACTGGCGCGGACCATAGGTATTAAAGGGCCGTGCAATCACTACCGGCAAGCCAAACGACGCATAGAAAGAATAGGCCAACTGGTCGGCAGCAATCTTGGTGGCTGAGTACGGCGACTGGCCCTGCAAAGGATGCTCTTCGGTAATGGGTACAAACCGTGCCGTGCCATAGACCTCACTCGTGGACGTGTGAATCACACGATTGACACCCAATTCACGCGCCGCCTGCAATACGTTCAACGTGCCTTTGACATTGGTATCGACATAAGTATCGGGCGAATGATAGGAAAAGGGGATGGCAATAAGCGCCGCCAGATGCAAAACTGCACCGCAGCCCTTCATCGCTTCTTTGACGCCATGCGGATCACGTATGTCACCAGCGAACACCTCGAACTGACCCTTGACTTCGGGGCTGCAGTGGTCGAGCCACCCCCAAGAATTGAAGGAGTTGTAGAGAACGAAGGCTCGGACTTTATGCCCCTTACGAACCAATGCTTCTGTAAGATGGGAGCCAATAAAGCCATCAGCACCGGTGATTAAAATAGTGGGATGGCCTGTCGTTGATTTCATTGATTTATAGCCACTTGATTGCAAAATTCTGGATAACTACCGATACGCATGATCCCACCATTACCTAATTCAACTATCTGCGTGCAATTCTTTAGAGTCGTAACGCGATGGGCAATGATAAGTAAGGTCAGGTCTTGACCAAGCCCATCGATGGCTTGCATGACAGCTTGTTCAGTTTCACTATCCAGCGCGCTAGTAGCCTCATCAAATATGATGACGTCCGCTTGTTTATAAAGTGCACGTGCGATGCCAATGCGTTGGCGTTGACCGCCAGAAAGACGGACTCCTCGTTCACCGACAACAGTTTGATATTTCTCTGGCCACGACTCTATACTTTCGGCGATTTTGGCCTGTAGCGCAGCTTTACGGACCCTCTCATGATCGATCAGTTCTTTAGGAACGCCAAAGGCAATATTTTCTTCAATGCTACTGTCAGTCAGAAAAATAACTTGCGGCACATGGGCAATATGAGCTTGCCAAGCACGACTGTTGGCAAGAGTTATAGATTGCCCATCTACCTCTATCGAACCATCGGTTGGCGGCAACAACCCCATTACTACATCAAGCAGCGTACTCTTACCGCTGCCAGTGGTTCCGACGAAGCCAATACGGCTGCCTTTAGGAATAATGAGGTTGAGCTCCTTTAATACGTAGGGGGTTTGCAGGCCGTAACGGAAACCAAGTTGCTTGAGACAGATGTTGCGGCTAAAGGGAAGTGCTGCGGTGACTGACTCTTCGGCATGATCGGGCAACGGTTGGTCTAATAGCTCGAGCGTGTCTTGCAGTGAAGCCTGACCACCTTTAATGCTACTCCAAGACCCATAGGCTTGCTGCAAAGCCGGCAGTAAACGCTGCGCGCCAATAGCTAAAGCACCCAGTATCGGAATTGCTCTCCCGATGCCGTCGGGTTGCTGTGCAATCGAGTACGCCAGCGCGGCGATCAGTAGCATCCCGAGCGATTCCATCGCGTACCGCGGGCTTGCCCCAATGAAGACACTGTTTCCTTGAGCGCGGCGCAAGGCCAGATCAGAAGTGGCGTAGGTCTGACAATAGGTAGATTGGCTACCATCTATTAGAACATCGCGGATACCACCCAACCCTTCTTGCAAGGATTTAATAGTTTGAACAGACTCACGGGCCACACACTGGCTATTGGCCAGTAACTTTTTCCGAGTTAACCCGATGATCAAAAAGTAGATCGAACCAAACCCTCCTAATGCCCAAATAGCAACAATAGGCTCGATAAAAAATAGGGTGCAAACAATGGCGATCAGAATCACAATTGCGCTAATCAGCATCAATGCAGGAACAATAATATTGTGAGTCAAATTACTAGCTTTGCTGGATATGCCGCTGATAACTTCACTACTGTTGCGGGCACAGTGAACTGCATATGGCTGATACAAGGTGCGACGATAGATGCTGATGCTGAGCTCAGCCCCAGTGCTAAATGAGAGGCGAGTTGTGGCCCAGAGCAACAACAAGCGCATGCCTCCGGCAATAAGTGCCGCCAAACAAAAAGCAACGGTGAGAGGCAACACCAGTTGCTCTGATGAAGTTATTCCAAGTGCTTGGATGACTGGCTGCACAGCGGGATTCACAAATATACGCTCCGGTGCTGTTAAAACACCAAGAAAGGGCAACACCGCCCCGATACTAAGAATTTCGGCGAACGAGGCAAGCAGCATCAACACCAATAGCAGTCCGAATTGGGTACGACGGCGCGGATTGATGTGGCACCAGAGGCGCTTAAGGAGGGTTGTTATCGGTTGGCTAGTCACGATAGATTTGATAGTCTGTGCAATTGCAGTTTTGGATTATTTTCCAAAGATGGTCTGCACAACCACCGCTGACGCGACGATTAGACAGACCCGTTTCATCTGACGCAATAAAGCGTCGGTTTTTCATCCCGAATCGGGCCATTTGCGCCCCTTCACAGGGGCATCCCGGGATTGCGGGCGCACTCATCCCCGCAACTCCTGCAACAGCGTTCGGCGCATCATCCACAGATTGGACTGCGCGAACAAGGTGTGGAGTTGCTGAGTGTTTTTGTTCAACCCCCGGTAACGCACCTTCACGTACCCGAATTGGCGCTTGATGAACCGAAAGAGATGCTCCAGTTTAGCCCGCATGCTGGCCTTGAGCTTTTCCGCCTGCTCCATCAGATTACCCCAAGGTGTTTGCTTGTGCTGCTTTCGCTTGCCCGGACACATCGCCACGTGCCAGGTCGCGCCGGTGACCTCTTCTCGCTTGTCGGCGCTTTGGTAGCCCACATCGACAAACACGCCCTGCTCTTCACCATGGAACATGGGCATGGCCCTGGGGCACGTCATTGACGTTGGTGGCCGTTCCAATCAACGTGTGTACTAGCTCCACCTTGTTGCTGTTGCATGTCCTGATATGCCAGGCTCAGGCCCTGCTCGAGCCCGACCCGCGCCTGCCACCCCAGCGCATTCTGGCGCCCCAAATCCATGAGCTTGCGCGGCGTGCCGTCGGGCTTGCTGCGGTCGTAGCTGATGCGGCCTTCATACCCCACCACGCGCGCCACCGTGGCGGCCAACTCGGCAATGGTCACATCCGAGCCAAACCCCACATTGATGTGGCTGAGCTGGGGCTGCACCTGGGCCTGGTAGATCTCAGGCGGCAGGTTCATCACAAAGACGCTGGCGGCGGCCATGTCGTCCACATAGAGAAACTCGCGCCGTGCCGTGCCACTGCCCCAGACGCTCACCTCTTGCGCACCGGCCTGCTTGGCAGCATGGAAGCGTCGCAGCAGCGCGGGGATGACGTGGCTGTTTTCCGGGTGGTAGTTGTCGCCCGGACCGTAGAGATTGGTGGGCATGACACTGCGATAGTCGCGCCCGTACTGGCGGTTGTAGCTTTCGCACAGCTTGATGCCGGCGATCTTGGCAACAGCATAGGGCTCGTTGGTGGGCTCCAACGTGCCGGTCAGCAAGGCGCTTTCGGCCATGGGCTGCGGCGCCAGCTTGGGATAGATGCAGCTGGAACCGAGAAAAAGCAGTTGCTGCACGCCGTGCACATGGGCGGCATGGATCACATTCGCCTGCACCATCAGGTTCTCGTAGATGAACTCGGCGGGATAGGTGTTATTCGCATGGATACCACCTACCTTGGCCGCAGCCAGATAAACCCGGCCGGGTTTTTCCTTGGCAAAGAATTCCTGAACAGCGGACTGGTCTGTCAGATCCAGTTCAGCGTGACTGCGCGTGACAATATTGGCTGCATCAACACCCTGCGCCAGCAGGGTGCGCACAATAGCGCCACCAACCATTCCGCGATGACCGGCGACATAGATTTTCTCGGGATTGGGCACAGTGGCACTCACTTTTCCTTGCTGACCTGAACGACATACCCATGCTTTTGGAGCAGCGCATGCTGACGAGCCTGCTCCAGGTCATGAGCCACCATCTCCTGCACCATTTCGTCCAGGGTGATCTGCGGAATCCAGCCCAGATCCTGCTTGGCCAGGCCGGGGTCGCCGAGCAGGGTTTCCACCTCGGCAGGGCGAAAGTAGTGGGGGTCGACCCGCACGATGACGTCTCCGACCTTCAGGGCCGGTGCCTTGTCGCCCTGGACAGAGGCCACCACGGCCACCTCGTCCACACCCCCGCCCTCGAAGCGCAGCGTGACGCCAAGCTGGGCGGCGGATTTCTCGATGAACTGGCGCACGCTGTACTGCACGCCGGTGGCGATGACGTAGTCCTTCGGCGCATCCTGCTGCAACATCATCCACTGCATGCGCACGTAGTCCTTGGCATGGCCCCAGTCGCGCAGGGCATCCATATTGCCCATGTAGAGGCACTTGTCCAGACCTTGGGCGATGTTGCACAGGCCGCGCGTGATCTTGCGGGTGACGAAGGTCTCGCCGCGGCGCGGGCTCTCGTGGTTGAACAGGATCCCGTTGCAGGCATACATGCCGTAGGCTTCACGGTAGTTCACCGTGATCCAGTAGGCATAGAGCTTGGCCACGCCATAGGGGCTGCGCGGATAGAAAGGTGTTGTTTCTTTCTGCGGAATTTCCTGCACGAGGCCGTAGAGTTCAGAGGTGCTGGCCTGGTAGAAGCGGGTTTTCTTCTCCAGGCCCAGGATACGGATGGCTTCCAGCAGGCGTAGGGCGCCGATGGCGTCCACGTCAGCCGTGTATTCCGGGCTCTCGAAGCTCACGGCCACGTGGCTCTGGGCGCCCAGGTTGTAGACCTCGTCGGGCTGCACCTGCTGCATGATGCGCACCAGGTTGCTGGTGTCGGTCAGATCGCCATAGTGCAGCACGAAGTTGCGGTGGTCGATGTGCGGGTCCTGGTACAGATGGTCCACCCGCGCCGTGTTGAACAGGCTGGCACGGCGCTTGATGCCATGCACGATATAGCCTTTGGCGAGCAGGAATTCGGCCAAGTAGGAGCCGTCCTGGCCAGTGATGCCTGTGATGAGGGCAACCTTTGGTGTCATGTCATTTACTCGTTTGCTCATTTACGTCCGTAACTGTCTTCGAAGCGGACGATATCGTCCTCTCCCAGATACGCACCGCTCTGCACCTCGATGATCTCCAGCGGGACCTTGCCCGGGTTGGCCAGGCGGTGCACCTGGCCGATGGGGATGTAGGTGCTCTGGTTCTCGCTCAACACCATGACCTTGTCGCCGTTGGTCACCTCGGCGGTGCCGCTGACCACCACCCAGTGCTCGGCACGGTGGTGGTGTTTCTGCAGCGAGAGCGAGGCGCCGGGCTTGACCATGATGCGCTTGACCTGGTGGCGGGGCCCGAGGTCGATGCTGTCGTACCAGCCCCAGGGCCGCGCCACACGGCGGTGCTGCACGGCCTGGGTCGCGTCCAGCGTCTCCAGCTTGGCCACCACTTCCTTGACGGCCTCGGCATGGGACGCATCGGCCACCAGCAGCGCGTCGGGGGTGTCGATGACCAGCAAGCCCCGGGTGCCCAGGGCCACCACGGGGCGCTGGCCACCCGCATGGATGTAGGTGTCTTGCGCGCGCAGGTGGTGGGCATGCTGCACCTCGCCGCCCGCACGGTTGCCGTCGGCGTCCGGCTCGGCCAGTTGCGCCACGGCATTCCAGCTGCCCACGTCGCTCCAGACGCCGGCAAAGGGATAGACGCTGACGTTGCCGGCGCGCTCCATCACGGCGTAGTCGATGGACTGGCTGCGGCAGCCCGCGAAAACCTGCGCATCGGGGCGCAGGAACAGGCCGTCGCGCTGCGGTTGCTGCATGGCCTGGCGACAGACATCCAGGATATCGGGCGCATGGACTTGCAGCGCGTCGAGCAGCGCTTGTGCACGCATCAGGAAAATGCCGGCATTCCAGAGGTACTGGCCACTGGCCAGGAACTCAAGCGCCTTGTCCTGCGCGGGCTTCTCGACGAAACGGGCCACCTCGAAGCCGGCGCCGGTCGCTGCGCCCTTCTGGATGTAGCCGTAGGCCGTACTGGGAAAGCTGGGCAGCACGCCGAAGGTCACCAGCCGGCCGGCCTGTGCCGCCGGGGCCGCGCCCTGCACCATGGCGCAAAAGGCCTGGGCGTCGGGGATGTGGTGATCGGCCGGGCAGAAGAGCAGCAGCGCATCGGTGGGTGCCGCCAGCGCGGCCAGGGCCATGGCGGCGGCCGTGTTCCTGGCCTGCGGCTCGAGGATCTGCCGGACAGACAGGCCGGCTTGCGTCGCCACGTCAGCCACCAGGAAACGATGCTCTTCGGCCGCCACGCAGGTGATGGCCTCTGCCTGGCCCCGGGCCAGGGGCGCCACACGCTCCAGCGTCAGCTGCAGCAGGGACTTCTCGCCGATCAGCGGAATGAACTGCTTGGGGAAAGCCTTGCGCGACAGCGGCCACAGCCGCGTGCCGCTACCGCCGCAAAGAATGACCGGGCGGATCGAAAAAACTGCCGTCATGCGTATACCTCGGCTTGCGCCAACAACTTGCCTTGCTGATCCTTGCCGGAGAGCTGCGGAGGACCACCGACAGGCCACTCGATGCCTATGGCCGGATCGTTCCAGGCGATGCAACGCTCGTGCTCGGGCGCGTAGTAATCGGTGGTCTTGTAGAGGAAGTCGGCCGACTCGCTGGTGACCAGGAAGCCGTGTGCAAAGCCGGGTGGCACCCACAACTGGCGGTGGTTGTGCTCGCTCAGTTCCACCCCCACCCAGCGGCCGAAGGTAGGTGAGGATTTGCGCAGGTCTACCGCCACGTCAAAGACGCTGCCGCGCACCACACGCACCAGCTTGCCCTGCGACTGCTGCAGCTGATAGTGCAGGCCGCGCAACACCCCCTTGGCGCTGCGGCTGTGGTTGTCCTGCACAAAACGCTGTGTCACGCCCGTGGCCTGGGCGAAAGCACGCTCGTTGAAGCTCTCGAAGAAAAAGCCCCGTGCGTCGCCGAACACCTTGGGTTCGATGATCAGCACATCGGGGATCGCGCCAGGGATGACTTGCATGGTGTTTGACCCGCTCAGGCGAGGCGCTTTTCCTTCAACAGGCGCTGCAGGTACTGCCCGTAGCCGTTCTTGGCCAGCGGCTGCGCCAGCCTCTCCAGCTGGGCATCATCGATCCAGCCATGGCGCCAGGCGATCTCTTCCGGGCAGGCGATCTTCAGGCCCTGGCGGTGTTCCAGCGTGGCGATGAACTGGCTGGCCTCCAGCAGGCTGTCATGGGTGCCGGTATCCAGCCAGGCGTAACCGCGCCCCATCATCTGCACGCTGAGCTGGCCGCGGTCCAGGTACATCTGGTTGACCGTCGTGATCTCCAGTTCGCCGCGGGCGCTGGGCTTGACGGCCTTGGCGATGTCCACCACCTGCTGGTCGTAGAAATACAGGCCGGTGACGGCGTAGTTGCTCTTCGGGACCTTGGGCTTTTCCTCGATGCTGCTGGCCTGGCCCCGTGCATCGAAGGCCACCACGCCGTAGCGCTCGGGGTCGGTCACGTGATAGGCAAAGACGGTGGCGCCGCTCGTCTTCGCATCGGCGGCGCCCAGCAGTCCGTGGAAGTCGTGGCCGTAGTAGATGTTGTCGCCCAGCACCAGCGCGCTCGGGCTGTTGCCCACGAAATGCTCGCCGATGATGAAGGCCTGCGCCAAGCCGTCCGGACTGGGCTGCACGGCGTATTGCAGGTTCAGCCCCCACTGGCTGCCGTCGCCCAGCAACTGCTCGAAGCGCGGCGTGTCCTGCGGCGTGCTGATGAGCAGGATGTCGCGCATGCCCGCCAGCATCAGCGTGGTGAGCGGGTAATACACCATGGGCTTGTCGTAGACCGGCAGCAGCTGTTTGCTGATGGCCAGGGTGGCCGGGTGCAGCCGGGTGCCGGAGCCACCAGCCAGGATGATGCCCTTGCGTTGTGTCATGGTCGTTATCTCAGAGTGCGTCAGAGGGTTTCTGCCAGCATGCGCCTCACCCCGTCCTGCCAGTGCGGCAGCGTCAGGCCGAAGGTGTTTTGCAGCAGCGTGGTGTCCAAGCGTGAATTGTGCGGCCGTTTGGCCGGTGTCGGATAGGCCGCGGTCGGGATCGGTTTGACCTGCTCCGGCCCCGCCTTCAGGGCCATGCCGGCCTCTTGCGCCTGCTGCAGCACGAAGCGTGCATAACCGTGCCAGCTGGTCTCGCCCGCCGCCGCCACATGGTAGACCCCCGAAGGCGTCAGGTCGTTGCGCCGCATGGGGGGCAACACATGGCGGATGGCATGGGCCGTCACGTCGGCCAGCAGATCGGCCCCGGTGGGCGCGCCGATCTGGTCGTCGATCACCGTGAGCTGCTCACGCTCGCCTGCCAGGCGCAGCATGGTCTTGGCGAAATTGCCGCCACGTGCGCCGTAGACCCAGCTGGTCCGAAAGACCAGGTGCTGACAGCCGCTGGCGGCGATCATCTGTTCACCTTCGAGCTTGGTGCGACCGTAGACGCTCAGGGGCGCCGTGGCATCGGTTTCTTTCCAGGGCCGGTTGCCGCTGCCATCGAATACATAGTCGGTGCTGTAGTGGACGAGCCAGGCCCCCAGTTGGCGCGCCTCCTGCGCCAGCAACTGCGGCGCGAGTGCGTTGATGGCGCGCGCCAGGTCAGGCTCGCTCTCGGCCTTGTCGACGGCCGTGTGCGCCGCCGCATTGACGATCACCTGCGGCTGCACGCTGCGCACGGTCTGCGCCAGCCCCGCCAGATCGCTGAGGTCGCCGACCCCTTGGCGGTCCAGCGCCACCACCTCGCCCAGCACGGCCAGGGAACGCTGCAGTTCCCAGCCGACCTGGCCGTTCTTGCCGAGCAGAAGAATTTTCATTGGTACTGTTTGCTGACCCAGTCGCGGTAGGCGCCAGACAACACGTGCGCCACCCAGTCCGGATGCTCCAGGTACCACGCCACGGTCTTGCGGATGCCGGTCTCGAAGGTCTCGGCCGGCTTCCAGCCCAGCGCCTGCTCCAGCTTGCGCGCATCGATGGCGTAGCGCCGGTCGTGGCCGGGGCGGTCCTTCACGTAAGTGATCTGCTCGCGGTAGCTCTTGCCATCGGTGCGCGGGCGCAGTTCGTCCAGCAGCGCGCACAGTGTCATCACGATCTCGATGTTGGGCTTCTCGTTCCAGCCGCCCACGTTGTAGACCTCGCCCAGCTGGCCGGCGGCCAGCACGCGGCGGATGGCGCTGCAGTGGTCCTTGACGTAAAGCCAGTCGCGGATCTGCATGCCATCGCCGTACACCGGCAGGGGCTTGCCCGCCAGGGCGTTGACGATCATCAACGGGATGAGCTTTTCGGGGAAGTGGTAGGGGCCGTAGTTGTTGGAACAGTTGGTGGTGAGCACCGGCAGGCCGTAGGTGTGGTGGTAGGCGCGCACCAGGTGGTCGCTGGCGGCCTTGCTGGCGCTGTAGGGGCTGTTGGGCTCGTAGCGGTGGAGTTCGGTGAAGGCCGGCTCCCCGGGGGCCAGCGAACCGTAGACCTCGTCCGTGGACACGTGCAGGAAGCGGAAGGCGGCCTTGCCCGCCGCGTCCAGCCCACCCCAGTGGGCCCGCACGGCCTCCAGCAGGCGGAAGCTGCCGACAATATTGGTCTGGATGAAGTCCTCCGGGCCGTGGATGGAGCGGTCCACATGCGATTCGGCGGCGAAGTTGATGACAGCGCGCGGCCGGTGCTCGGCCAGCAGGCGCGCCACCAGGGCGCCGTCGGCGATGTCTCCCTGGATAAAGACGTGGCGCGGGTCGCCTTGCAGCGAAGCCAGGTTTTCCAGATTGCCGGCGTAGGTGAGCTTGTCGAGGTTGAGCACCGGCTCATCGCTCTGAGCCAGCCAGTCCAGCACGAAATTGGCACCGATAAAACCGGCGCCGCCAGTGACAAGAATCATGGAATCCCCTGTGGCCCGGTGGACCCGCTTCAGGCCGGCCCCAGGCTGTATGTGAACGCTTAAGTTTATCGCATGGGCCCCTGCCAACACCTGCCGCCCGGGCACTGGCGCACCGGCCTGACTGGGCGTACAGTCCCGTTCATACCGGCTTTTCAGGAGTACCGCACCATGAGCAGCAAATCGACCTCGCGCAGCGCCCCCCCGCCCTCCTCCGAAACCGATTCTGTGCGCGACTCGGCGCACCAGATCTGGCTGGCCGGCCTGGGCGCCTTCACCAAGGCGCAGCAGGAAGGCGGCAAGGTCTTCGACGCCCTGGTGCAGGAAGGCCTGACCATGCAGCGCAAGGCCCAGACCACGGCCGAGGCCAAGCTCAATGAGGCCAGCCAGAAGATCAGCAGCATGGCCCAGGATCTCGGTACCCGTGCCACCGGCCAGTGGGACAAGCTCGAAGGCCTGTTCGAGGACCGTGTGGCCCGTGCCCTGGAACGCCTGGGCATCCCCTCGGCCCGCGACGTGCAGCATCTGAATGCGCGTCTGGCCGAGCTGGAAAAGCAGTTGCAGGCCCGCCCGGCGCGCAGCACTCCGGCCAGGAAGGCCGCTCCCGCCAAAAAGGCGGCCCCTGCGAAAAAAGCGGCTGCGCGCAAGAAAGCCGGCTGACAGGGCTGGCCGATGGCCAAAAAGGCGCCACGCCGCACCGCCCAGCGCATCCAGGAGGCGGCGCTGGCGCTGTTCAACCGCTATGGCGAGCCCAACGTCTCCACCACCCAGATTGCCGGCGAACTGGGCATCAGCCCGGGCAACCTCTACTACCACTACCCGGCCAAGGATGGCCTGGTCAACGCCCTGTTCGAGCAGTACGAACAGGCCCTGGCCGGCCTGCTGCCGGCCGCCGGGGACGTGCGCGACGTGGAGGGCGCCTGGTTTTTCATGCACAGCCTGTTCGAGCGCATCTGGGACTACCGCTTCCTCTACCGCGACCTCAACCTGCTGCTCAGCCGCAACCGCCGGCTCGAAGCCGGCATCCAGCAGGCCCTGCACGACCAGACCGTGGCGCTGAGCACCCTGCTGGCCCGGCTGCAGGGCAGCGGCGCCCTGCAGATCGCGGCCGAGGATGCGGCCGGCCTGGCCACGCGCCAGGTCGTGCTGCTGAGCTACTGGCTGAGTTTCGAGTACGCGCTGGACCCGCGCCACGCGCTGGAGCCCGAAGGCCTGCAGGCTGCCGTGCTGCGCGGCGCCGGGCATGCGCTCGGTTTGCTGCTACCCTATCTGGTTCCCGCGCAGCAGGCCTATCTGCGCCAACTGCTGCGCGCTTACCACCCCACAGAGAACCCCGGAGCCTCACATGAGTGACCTGAAAGCCCGTTTCGAAGCCGCTGTCGCCGCTTCCAAAGACCTGAGCGAGCGTCCCGACAACATGACCCTGCTCAAGATCTACGCCCTGTACAAGCAGGCCAGCGCCGGCGCGCCGACCGATCCGCGCCCCGGTTTTTCCGACATGGTGGGCCGCGCCAAGTGGGACGCCTGGAACGCCCTCAAGGACAAGAGCCAGGACGAGGCCATGCAGGACTACATCGACCTGATCGAATCGCTGAGCTGATCCGGCCTGCGCCCTAGCTGGCGCGGCCTTTTTTTCCCGTCGACCCCGGCTGGCCCAGGGGGTCCTGGCCCGAAGCCAGCAACTCGTCGAGGTAGCTGGTGATGCCGGCCTCGATGCGGTCCTTGAAGGCCGCCACCAGCAAACCCAGCCTGGCGTCGAGTTCGAAGCGATCCCTGGTCACGAGCAGGGTGCCCGTGACGCCAGCGCGCTTGAAGTGGATCCGGTCGCCGTCACGGGCCGTCTCGCTGGTGCAGGTCATGTCCAGCCTGTCCTCCACCTGCGTCATCCAGCCCTGGGCGATCTTGCGCGCGGCCGCCAGTCCGAGCGCGTGTTCCCTCACCATGTGGACATCTGCCATCGCCGCTTCCTTGAAGCCTCCGTGGGCGCCCGCTATGCCACCACGCCGCGCGCGCGCAGCGTGGCGATCTGGGCATCCGTCAGTCCCACCTCGCGCAGCACGGCCTCGCTGTCCTGCCCGAGGGCCGGCGCCCGCCGCCACTGGCCGCCCGGCGTGGACGACAGCCTGGGCACCACGCCCGGCACCGTGAGCGCGCTGCCGTCGTCCATCGTCACCGTCTGCAGCATGCCGCGCGCCGCGTAATGCGGGTCGGCCGCGATATCGGCCACCGTGTAGATCTTGCCGGCCGGCACCTGCGCCGCGTCGAGCGCGGCCAGCACCTCATTCACCGGTCGCGTTGCCGCCCAGGCCCCGATGGCGGCGTCCAGTTCCTGCACGCGAGCCACCCGGCCCGCGTTGTCGGCCAGCGCCGGATCTTGCCCCAGGTCGTCGCGGGCTATGCAGTGCATCAGACGCTTGAAGATGCTGTCGCCATTGCCGGCAATCAGGGCGTAGCCGCCATCAGCGCAGCGGTAGGCGTTGGTCGGCGCGATACCCGGCATGGCGCTGCCGGCCGGGCCGCGTACCGCACCAAAGGCGCTGTATTCGGGCAGCAGGCTTTCCATGCAGTTGAACACCGCCTCGTACAGCGCCACGTCGATCACCTGGCCGCGCCCTTTCGGTGCCTCAGGGCTCACGGTGGCATGGCGGTGCTGCAGCGCCAGCAGGATGCCGATGACGCCATGCAGCGAAGCCAGCGTATCGCCGATCGACACGCCCACACGCACCGGCACGCGCCCGGGCTCGGCCGTCAGGTGGCGCAGGCCGCCCATGGCCTCGGCCACCACGCCGAAACCGGGCCGGTCGCGGTAGGGGCCGGTCTGGCCGTAGCCGCTGATGCGCAGCATGATGAGCCCCGGGTTGAGTGCCTGCAGCGCAGCCGGCCCCAGGCCCCAGCCCTCCAGGGCGCCGGGGCGGAAGTTCTCGATCAGCACGTCGGCTTCCGCGGCCAGCCTGCGCACGATGTCCTGCGCTTCGGGCTGTTTCAGGTCCAGCGCCAGCGAGCGCTTGTTGCGCGACTGCACCTGCCACCAGACCGAGGTGCCGTCCTTGAGCAGGCGCCACTTGCGCAGCGGGTCACCCGCACCGGGCGGCTCGATCTTGATCACCTCGGCACCGAAGTCGGCCAGGGTCTTGGCCGCAAAGGGGCCGGCGATCAGCTGCCCCATCTCCACCACCTTGAGGCCCACGAGCGGACCGCGGGGCTTGTTGTCTTGAGTCTCCATGCCCCGCATGCTACCCTTGAGCGGCCCCCCTGGAAGCACCATGCTCTACAAGTTCAAGTCCCGCGCCACCCCCGACCTCATCATGCTCGAGCCCAATGGCCGGCGCGTGCTGCAGCTCATCGGCAAGCCGGTGGACGAGAAACAGGGCATCCTGCAACCGGCCGCCATGCCGGCTGCCATCGCCGCGCTGGAAGCGGCCATTGCGCAGGAGGAAACCGAACGCCGCGCGGCCGAAGCCGAGGCTGCCGAGAAGGGCGAGACACTGCCCGAACAGGAGGGCGTGACGCTGCGTCAGCGCGCCGCCCCCTTCATCGAGATGCTGCGTCGCTGCCAGCAGGCCGGCAAGGACATCGTCTGGGGCGTTTAGCACCCGCGTCGTCAACGCTGATGGGCCACGCCTGAAGGAGCCGAACCGCAGAACGCCGTGGAACCGGCTTTGCCGGGCCACTGGCGTTGCCCCCTCTTTAGGGGGGTGGCGTAGCGAACGTAGGGAGCGAAGCCTGGGGGTTAATCCACTTTCGCGCCTGAAGCTTTCACCACCGCCGCCCACTTCTTGTGCTCGGCGTCGATGAAGCGCGTGAACTCCGCCGGCGTGTTGCCGCTGGGAATGGCGCCCAGTGCGAGCAGCCGCTCCTTCATGGCCGGCGTGGCCAGGGCCCGGGCCACCTCCTGCTGGATGCGGTTGACGATGTCGGGCGCGGTGCCGGCCGGTGCCAGCAGGCCGAACCAGCTGCTGGCCTCGAAACCCTTGAGCCTGGCCGCCTCCTCGATGGTCGGCAGTTCGGGCAAGGTGGCCGAGCGCTGGCCGCTGGTCACGGCAAAGGCCTTGAGCTTGCCGGACTTGATGTGCGGCATGGAGGACGGCAGGTTGTCGAACATGACGTCCATATTGCCGCCCACCATGTCCAGCAGCGCCGGGCCCGAACCGCGGTAGGGGATGTGGGTCATGAAGATGCCGTTCATGGACTTGAACAGCTCGCCGGCCAGGTGGATGGACGTGCCGTTGCCGCTGGAGGCCATGTTGAGCTTGCCCGGGTTGGCGCGGGCGTACTTGATGAAGTCCGGCACCGTGTTGATGTTCAGTGCCCGCGCCTTGTCGGCGTTCATCACCATCACATTGGGCACACCGGCCACCAGGGTGATGGGGGCGAAATCCTTCTGCGGATCGAAACCCAGCTTGGCGTAGAGGGCCTTGTTGATGCCGTGCGTGCCCACCGTGCCCATGAAGATCGTGTAACCGTCGTTGGGCGACTTGGCCACCAGTTCCGCGCCCACATTGCCGCCGGCGCCGGCCTTGTTCTCGACGATGAAGGGCTGGCCGAAGGCCTTGCTCAGGTCCGGCGCAATCGCCCGGGCCAGGATGTCGGTGGTGCCCCCCGGGGCGAAAGGCACGACGATCTTCACCGGCTTGCTGGGCCAGGCGCCCTGGGCCCAGGCGGCTGGCGCCAGGGCCAGCAGCGTTGCGGCTGCGAGCAGGTGGCGGCGGTTCGAGGCGAAGAGCTTGCGCATGGTGTTGTCTCCTGGATTTGATGCATCCCAGTGTAGGTAGCCTTGGGTTCGCTGTGACCTAGGGTTTGTCACCAGACGGCCCTCCACGTGTCGCGTTGGCGGCTTTGCCCATTACCTTGTCGAGTACCCGCTGTGCGGGCGTGGCGAGCCGGGATCTGCGCCCGGCAGCGCAGTAACTTTCTCTTGCGTGCCCAAGAGAAAGTGAGTCGCCCGCCGGGGCGAGACCCGGCTCGCAACGAACGCAAAAACATACCGCAGAAAAAGAAAAAGCCACCTGAACGGTGGCCTTTCCAGCAGTGGGGCAGGACGCTGCAATCAGTCCGCGTAAACGCCCGCCGCCTTGATGACCGGATCCCACTTGGCGATCTCGTCGGCCACGAATTTCTTGTGCTCGACCGGATCCACCCGCTTGTCGCTCACGACCACCGCGCCCAGGCCTTCCTGCTTCTTGATGAAGTCCGGGTCCTTCAGCGCGACTTTCAGGGCGGCGTTGATCTTGCTTGCCACGTCGGCCGGCACACCCTTGGGTGCATACAGGCCGTGCCAGATCGTCACTTCGAAGCCCTTGAGACCGGACTCCTGCAGCGTCGGCAGGTCCTTGAGGGCAGGCGTGGAGAGCCGCTTGGCCGTGGTCACGGCAAAAGCCTTGACCTTCTTGCCCTCGATCTGCGCGGTGGTGTTGGTGGTCTGGTCGCACAGCAGGTCGATCTGGCCGCCGATCAGGTCGGTGATGGCTGGCGCCGTGCCCTTGTAAGGCACGGTGGTCATGTCGATTTTCAGCGCGTTCTGGAACATCAGGCCGCACAGATGCGACGCGGCGCCCAGGCCGGCATTGCCCAGGTTGATCTTGCCCTTGTTGTCATTGATCCAGGCGCTGAGTTCCTTGTAGTTGGCCGCCGGCAGGCTGGGGCGGCCGATCAGGGTCATGGGCACGTCGTTGACCATGCCCAGGTAGGTGAAGTCGTTCGGCACCGAGTAGGGCAGCTTGCGGTAGAGGATGGGGCTGGTCGCCATGCCGATGTGGTGCAGGAACAGGGTGTGACCATCCGGGTTGGCCTTGGCCACCTTGTTGCCGGCAATGGTGCCGCCGGCACCGGCCACGTTCTCGATCACGATGGTGGCGCCGCCCAGGGGCTTGCGCATGGCCTCGGCCAGGTCACGCGCCACGCGGTCGGTCGGTCCGCCAGCCGCGAAGGGCACGACGATGGTGATGGGCTTGGTGCCGGGGAAGGATTGGGCCTGGGCCGCAAAGGCGGTCACGGCAGCGGCGATCAGTAGCAGACGTTTCATGGTGGTTCCTCCTGGGGTATGGCAAGAAGTCTAATCCCGCCGGCCCGGCCCACCCGTTCGGAAAATACTTAGACTCGCCCCGGCAGGACCCGCCTATTTGTAACTGCGCGCATCCTCGATCACCTTGCCGTCATTGGGCAGGCTGCCGGGCAGCAGCAGTTCCACCTCGCCGCGCAGCTTGGTCACGTCGCGCACGGTTTCGGCAATGCGCAGCGCCAGTTCGCCCGGCCCGCTGCAGGCGGTCTCCACCTTGAGTGTCATGGTGTCCTGGGCCATCTCGCCGGCCACCACCAGGCGCGCGCGCACCACTTCCGGGTAGCGCTTGACGATCTCGGCGATCTGGCCCGGGTGCACGAACATGCCGCGCACCTTGGTGGTCTGGTCGGCACGCCCCAGCCAGCCCCTGATACGGGTGTTGGTCCGCCCGGTCGGGCAGGTGTCGGGCAGGATGGCCGAGAGATCGCCGGTGCCGAAGCGGATCAGCGGGTAATCGGGGTTGAGCACGGTCACCACCACCTCACCCACTTCGCCCTCAGCCACCGGGTCGCCGGTGCCGGGACGCACGATCTCCAGGACAATGCCCTCGTCCAGCAGCAGACCCTGACGCGCCTGGGTCTCGTAGGCGATCAGGCCGGCATCGGCCGTGGCGTAGCACTGGTAAGCGGCAATACCGCGCTCGGCCAGCCAGTCACGCAGGCTGGGCGGAAAGGCCTCGCCGCTGACCAGGGCCTTGGTGAAGGACAGCTTGGCGCCCGCCTCCTGCGCCTTCTCGACCAGGATCTTCAGGAAGCTGGGCGTGCCGGCATAGGCCACCGGCCGCAGGTCGGTCATGGCCGACAGCTGCTGCTCGGTATTGCCCGTGCCGCCGGGAAAGACGGTGCAGCCCAGGGCCTGGGCGCCGGCTTCCATGATCCAGGCGCCGGGCGTGAGGTGGTAGCTGAAGCAGTTGTGCACCAGGTCACCCGCCTCGAAACCGGCCGCGGCAAAAGCACGGGCGCTGCGCCAGTAATCCGCCGCACCGCCTTCCGGCTCGTAGATCGGGCCGGGCGACTGGTAGACGCGCCGCGCCCCCGTACCGCGCAACAGGCCGCGCCAGCCGATGGCAGAGAAACCGCCAAAAGGATCACTGGCATCCCGCGCACGGGCCGCCTGCTGGCGCTCCAGCAATTCGTGCTTGCGCGTCACCGGCAGCTTGGCCAGCGCCGCACGTGTGGTGACGGCTGCGGCATCCACACCGCGCAGGATCTCGGCAAAAGCCGGGGCCGAGCGCTGGGCCTGTGCCACATGGCCCGGCAGGGCCGCCAGCAGGGCGGCCTCGCGCAACGCCGGGTCGCGTGTTTCGAGCGCGTCGTAATGTTTGCTCATCTCAGTCGTCCCTGTTACGTACTCCGCCTTGAGCCGAGGTGTCTTGATCGGGAACGCCGTGGAACCGGCTTCGCCGGGCCACTGGCGTTGCCCCCTTGAGGGGGGAGGCGGCCTCAGGGCCGCCACGGGGGTGCTTCACGCCAACCAACGCTTGCGGCGTTTATAACTTTTCACGTCACGGAAACTCTTGCGCTCACCGCCGCCCATGCCGAGGTAGAACTCCTTCACGTCCTCGTTGCTGGCCAGGTCGCTGGCGACGCCGTCCATCACGATACGACCCGACTCCATGATGTAGCCGTAGTCCGAGTACTTCAGCGCCATATTGGTGTTCTGCTCGGCCAGCAGGAAGGTCACGCGCTCCTTCTGGTTCAGGTCCTTGACGATCTCGAAGACCTCTTCCACGATCTGCGGCGCCAGGCCCATGGAGGGCTCGTCCAGCAGCACCATGCTGGGGTGGGCCATGAGCGCGCGGCCGATGGCGCACATCTGCTGCTCGCCGCCCGAGGTGTAGGCGGCCTGGGAGGTGCGGCGCGTCTTGAGGCGCGGAAAGTAGGCATAGACCTTCTCCAGGCCGGCGGCCACCTCGGCCTTGCTCTTGCGCGTATAGGCCCCGGTCAGCAGGTTTTCCTCGATCGTGAGGTGGGCAAAACAGTGCCGCCCCTCCATCACCTGCACCACGCCGCGCTTGACCAGATCGGAAGGCGTCAGGTTCTCGATGCGCTCGCCGCGCAGCTCGATGCTGCCCTTGGTCACCTCACCGCGCTCGCCCTTGAGCAGGTTGGAGATGGCGCGCAGCGTCGTGGTCTTGCCCGCGCCGTTGCCACCCAGCAGCGCCACGATGCCCCCCTCGGGCACCTGCAGCGACACCCCCTTGAGCACCAGGATCACGTGGTTGTAGATGACCTCGATGCCGTTGACGTTCAAAACAATGTTCTTGGAGTCCATGAATGGCCCTTCTTCACCAAATGAAAGACCCGCGAAGCGGCCCTTTCATTTGGCGGCTCCACCAGGTGGAGCCGCTGCCCCTCCCGCCGGGCGGGAGGGGTTGGGGGTGGGTGCCGACATGACAGACAAGGTCTTGATCGGCACAGCCGATCAAGACTGACAGTCAGCGCCACCCCGACGTGTCAGCTTCTTCTCGGCCGCGTACTTGTCGGCCGCGTTCTTCACCATGGGCTTGATGATCTGCTCGTCAGCCTGGTACCAGTCGGAACTCCAGACGAACTTGGCGCCGTCCCAGGTGTGCACGCGGGCCCAGGAAGCGCCCATGTGGTCCTGGCAGCTGGTGGAGATCGGGCGCATCACACCCTTGAAGCCCAGCGCATCGAGCTTGGCCTGTGTCAGGTTCAGGTTCTCGTAGCCCCAGCGCGCCTGCTCGCCGGTCACCCACTTGCCCTTGCCGTAGCGCTCCTGCGCGGCGCGCGCGCCCTCCACAGCGAACATCGCTGCCTGCAGGCCGCGCATGTACAGCACCTGGCCCACTTCTTCCTTCGGGCCCGTGCCCTGGCCCTTGGCGTGCACCTTGTCCAGGATCTCCTTGACCACGGCAGCGTTCGGCTCGGCGCCGTGCTGCATCATGATGGCGTTGTAGCCCTTGGCACCGGCCCCCACGTCCTTGACGTCGGGCTCGGCACCGGCCCACCACACGCCGTACATCTTCTCGCGCGGGTAGCCGGTGGCCTGGGCCTCCTTGAGCGCGGTGGAATTCATCACGCCCCAGCCCCAGTTGAGCACGTAGTCGGGACGGTTCTGGCGGATCTGCAGCCAGGTGGCCTTCTGCTCCACACCCGGGTGGGTCACGGGCAAGAGGCTGAGCTGGAAGCCGTGCATGGCGGCGCGCTCCTGCAGCAGCGGAATGGGTTCCTTGCCGAAGGGGCTGTCGTGGTAGACCAGCGCGATCTTCTTGCCCTTGAGCTTGTCGTAGCCGCCTTCCTTCTTGGCGATGTGCTGGATCAGCGTATCAGCCGCCACCCAGTAGGTGCCCGACAGCGGGAAGTTCCACTTGAAGACCATGCCGTCGGCCGACTCGCTGCGGCCGTAGCCGGCGGTGATCAGCGGGATCTTGTCGCCCGGGGCCTTCTCGGTCAGCGCGAAGGTGATGCCGGTGGACAGGGGCTGGAACACGGTGGCGCCACCGTTCTTGCCCTTGAGGCGCTCGTAGCACTCCACGCCGCGGTCGGTGGCGTAGCCGGTCTCGCACTCCTCGTAGGAGACTTTCACGCCGTTGATGCCGCCGCGCGCGTTGGTGAGCTTGAGGTAGTCGACGTAGCCGTTGGCGAAGGGCACGCCGTTGGGCGCGTAGGCGCCGGTGCGGTAGACCAGCACGGGGAAAAACTGTTCCTTGGCCTGCGCGAACGCGGCCGTGGAACAAAGCGCACCCGTGACGGCGGCGGCCGTCAGCGAGGCGGCGAGGGCGAGTTGACGAAGCTTCATGGTTTGTCTCCTGTAGGTAGATGGAATGGTTGAAGCACGCGGGGGGGGGGAATCAGAACAACGGTGTCAGTGCGGGAAGGGCCACAGGCGCAGCTTCTGCTTGCCTATGCTCCACAGCTTGGCCAGGCCGTGCGGCTCGACGATCAGGAACCAGACGATCAGTGCGCCGAAGACCATGAATTCGGTGTGGGAGATGGCCGCCGTGGAAATCTCCACGCCGACCAGGCTGCCCAGCGCCGGCAGCAGCTGGTTGAGCACGATGGGCAGCACGACGATGAAGGCCGCGCCGAAGAAGCTGCCCATGATGGAGCCCAGGCCGCCGATGATGACCATGAACAGCAGCTGGAAGGAACGGTCCACCGAGAAGGCGGCCGGCTCCCAGGCACCCAGGTGCACGAAGCCCCAGAGCGCGCCGGCCACGCCGATGATGAAGGAGCTCACGGCAAAGGCGCTGAGCTTGGCGTACATGGGGCGGATGCCGATCACGGCCGCGGCCACGTCCATGTCGCGGATGGCCATCCACTCGCGGCCGATGGCACTGCGCACCAGGTTCTTGGCCAGCAGCGCGAACAGCACCAGCAGCGCCAGGCAGAACAGGTACTTCTGCAGCGGCGACTCCACCGGCAGGCCGAAGACTTGCAGGTTGGACACCGAGACCGAACCCGAAGGGTTGCCGTGGGTGAACCAGCCGATGCGCAGGAAGGCCCAGTCGCAGAAGAACTGCGCGGCCAGCGTGGCCACGGCCAGGTACAGGCCCTTGACCCGCAGGCTGGGGATGCCGAAGAAGATGCCCACCAGCGTGGCGAAGAAACCGCCCGACAAGAGGGCCACGAGCAGCGGCATGCCCTCGATGCGCACGAAGGTGTTGTAGGCCGCGTAGGCCCCCACGGCCATGAAAGCCCCCGAACCCAGCGAGATCTGGCCGCAGTAGCCGACCAGGATGTTCACGCCCACCGCCGCCAGCGCCAGGATAAGGAAAGGGATGAAGATGGCGCGGAACAGGTATTCATCGGCCAGCATGGGCACGCCGATGAAGGCAAAAGCGATCAGCGCCAGGATGGCCCAGCGGTCCTGCGCGATCGCAAAGATCTGCTGGTCCGCCGTGTAGGTGGTCTTGAACTGGCCGTTTTCTCTGTAGAACATATCAACTACCGATCAATGATCTTTTGGCTTCAGCCGCTCACTTCGTTCGCTTAACTTGCTGCGCAAGTCAACTTTCACCGGAAGATCATCGCCCGCGTCATACGCGGTCGATGATCTTCTCCCCAAACAAGCCCTGCGGCCGGAACAGCAGGAACACCAGCGCCAGCATGTAGGCGAACCAGATCTCGATGCCGCCGCCGACAAAGGGGCCCAGGTAGACCTCAGACAGCTTCTCGCCCACGCCGATGATCAGGCCGCCGATGATGGCGCCGGGCACCGAGGTCAGCCCGCCCAGGATGATCACCGGCAGCGCACGCAGCGCCACCGTGGCCAGCGAGAACTGCACGCCCAGCTTGGAGCCCCAGATCATCCCGGCCACCAGCGCCACCACACCCGCCACGCACCAGACGATGACCCAGATGCGGTTGAGCGGAATGCCGATGCTCTGCGCGGCCTGGTGGTCGTCAGCCACGGCACGCAGCGCGCGCCCGGTGGCCGTCTTCTGGAAAAACACCGACAGGCCGGCCACCAGCACGGCGGCAATGGCCGCGGCGATCAGGTCTTCCTGGTTGATCAGGATGCCGCCCTCGAACACCGATGCGAAAGCGAAGATCGGCTCCTTGGGCATGCCGATGTCGATCTTGTAGATGTCGCTGCCGAACAGGGTCTGGCCCAGGCCTTCCATGAAATAGGTGATGCCCAGCGTGGCCATCAGCAGCGTGGCCGCCTCCTGGTTGACCAGGTGGCGCAGCACCAGACGCTCCACCAGCCAGGCCACCACGAACATCACGGCGCCGGCCAGCACGAAAGCCACCGTGTTAGCCAGCCAGCGGCTTTCGATGCCAGTCCACTGCGGGATCCATTCGGCAAAACGCGCCATGGCCAGGGCCGCGAACAGCACCATGGCGCCCTGCGCGAAGTTGAACACGCCCGAGGCCTTGAAGATCAGCACGAAGCCCAGCGCCACCAGCGAATACAGCATGCCGGCCATGAGGCCGTTCAGCAGAGTCTCAAGAAAGAATGCCATCAGATACTCCCCCCCGTGGCTCGCTCACTGCGTGTAGCGGCCTCCCCCCTCAAGGGGGCGATGCCAGCGGCCCGGCGAAGCCGGTTCCACGGCATCCCCCGGTTGGCATCTTGTGCGCCTAAGGCACGGATTTCAACGTAATGCATCTTCATCCGCTCCATCAGTGAGATGTGCCCAGATAGGCCCGGATCACTTCCTCGTTGTTGCGCACGGCATCGGGGGTGCCGTCGCCGATCTTCTTGCCGTAGTCCAGCACCACCACGCGGTCGCTGATGTCCATCACCACGCCCATGTCGTGCTCGATCAGCACCACGGTCGTGCCGAACTCGTCGTTGATGTCGAGCACGAAGCGGCACATGTCCTGTTTCTCTTCCACGTTCATGCCGGCCATGGGTTCGTCCAGCAGCAGCACCTGCGGCTCCATGGCCAGGGCGCGGCCCAGGTCCACGCGCTTTTGCAGGCCGTAGGGCAGCTGGCCCACGGGCGTCTTGCGATGCGCCTGGATCTCCAGGAAGTCGATGATGTGCTCGACGAACTCGCGGTGGCGGATCTCCTCGCGCTGGGCCGGGCCGATGCGCAGCGCCTGCAGCAGGATGTTGCTGCGGATCTTCAGGTTGCGCCCGGTCATGATGTTGTCCAGCACGCTCATGCCCTTGAACAGGGCCAGGTTCTGGAAGGTGCGCGCCACGCCCATCTCGGCCACCTGGCGGCTGTTCATGTGGTCGAAGGTCTGGCCGCGGAAGGTGATGGTGCCGTGCTGCGGCGTGTAGACGCCGTTGATGCAGTTGAGCATGGAGCTCTTGCCCGCGCCGTTGGGGCCGATGATGGCGCGGATCTCGTGCTCGCGCACGTCGAAGGAAATGTCGGTCAGCGCCTTCACGCCGCCGAAGGCCAGCGAGATGTTCTTCACATCCAGGATCACGTCGCCCAGTTTTCTTTGCGTCATTTGATCTTCACTCTTCTCAGGCGACCTTGGCCGCGCCCGGGTAGCGTTTGGCGTCACGGATGGGCAGCGTGGCCGAGACGGTGCCGGTGCGGCCGTCCTCGAACTTCACCTGCGTTTCGATGAACTGTTCCTTGCGACCCTCGTACAGGGCCTCGATCAGCACCGCGTACTTGTCGCCGATGAAACCGCGGCGCACCTTGCGTGTGCGGGTCAGCTCGTCGTCGTCGGGGTCCAGTTCCTTGTGCAGCACCAGGAAACGGGCAATCTGCGTGTCGGCCATACCGGCCTCGGCCGCCAGGTCCACGTTGACCTGCTGCACGCAGTCGGCCAGCATGTCCAGCACCGCCGGCTTGCTCGCCAGGTCCACGTAACCGCTGTAGGGCAGGCCCTGGCGTTCGGCCCAGTTGCCCACCGCCTCGAAGTCGATGTTGATGAAGGCGCAGACCTGACCGCGGCCGTGGCCGAAGCACACCGCCTCCTTGATCTGCGGGAAGAACTTGAGCTTGTTCTCGATGTAGTTGGGCGCAAAGATGGCGCCGCTGGCCATCTTGCCCACGTCCTTGGCCCGGTCGATGATGATCAGGTGGCCATCCGGGTCGATCACGCCGGCGTCGCCGGTGTGGAAATAACCCTCGACATCCATCACCTCGGCGGTGGCATCGGGTCGTTTGTAGTACTCCTTGAGCACCGAAACGCCACGCACCAGCACTTCGCCGTTGTCGGCAATCTTGATCTCGATGCCCGGCGCCGCCTCGCCCACGCTGTTGAGCTTGACGCGGCCGTTCTTCTGGATGCAGACGTAGGCGCAGGTCTCGGTCTGGCCGTAGAGCTGCTTGAGGTTGATGCCGATGGAGCGGTAGAAGCGGAACAGGTCCGGCCCGATGGCCGCGCCCGCCGTGTAGGCCACCCGGATGCGCGAGAGGCCCAGCACATTGCGCAGCGGGCCGTAGACCAGCGCATTGCCCAGGGCGTAGAGCAGGCGGTCCGTGAACGACACCTTGTGCCCGTCCAGGATCTCGGCGCCGCAGCGCCGCGCCACGTCCATGAACTGTTTGTAGAGCCAGCGTTTCGGGGCCGCGGCGTCTTCCATGCGGATGGAGACCGAGGTCAGCATGCTCTCGAACACCCGCGGGGGCGCGAAGTAATAACTCGGCCCGATCTCGCGCAGATCAATGCTCACCGTCTCGGCCGACTCGGGGCAGTTGGTGGTGAAACCCGCCACCAGCCACTGGGCGATGGAGAAGAGGTGGTCACCCACCCAGGCCGGCGGCAGGTAGGAAATGATGTTGTCCTCGGGCACCAGGCCGTCCACCAGCACGCCGCCCCGGGCCGCCTCGATGAAACTCTGGTGCGTCTGGCACACGCCCTTGGGCCGGCCCGTCGTGCCCGAGGTGTAGAGGATGACCGAGACGTCGGAAGGCTGGCCCGATTCGACTGAGTTCCGATAGAAGTCCGGGTGCTGCTGCTCGTACTGGCGCCCCAGCTCGAACAGGCGGGCTATGCTGATCAGCCCTTCGTGCTGGTAGTTGCGCAGGCCGCGCGGGTCATCGAAAACGATGTGCTGCAGCAGGCCGGGCACGCTCTCGCGCAGCTCCAGCAGCTTGTCGACCTGCTCCTGGTTTTCGGCGAAGGCGAAATGGATTTCCGCGTCTTCCAGCACAAAGGCCATCTCGCTGGCGATGGCGTCCTGGTACATGGGCACGGGCACACCGCGCAGGCTTTGCGCCGCAATGAAGGCCTGGTAGAGGTGCGGCCGGTTGTCGCCCACGATGGCCAGGTTCTGCCCGGGCTGGAAACCCAGCGCCGCCAGGCCGCAGCTCATGAGGCGCACGTCCTCGGCGGCGCGCGCCCAACTCCAGGTCTGCCAGATGCCGTATTCCTTCTCGCGCATGGCCGGGGCCTCGGGCCGCTGCGCCGCATGCTGCATCAGAAGTCTGGGAAAAGTCGTCTGCATCCCGTTTCCTTGTCTACTCGCCTGAGGTCACTCTGGACCCCGCTTGCAGCCATGGTAGGGAGCGATTTGACGTTATGTTGTCGTTGCGACGACAATTCAGGGTAGACCCTAGGTGGTATTTTCCCGCCCACACCCCGATGACGCCATGAGCACAGAACCCAGCCTGCACCAGCGCCGGCGCGCGCCCACCGAGGCCGAACTCGCCGGCATCCCCTGGCTGTCGCGCCTCACCCCCGAGGAGCGCGCCATCGCCCTGGCCGACCTGCAGATCAGCGAGGCCCAGGCCGGTGACCTGGTCTGCCGCCTCGGCCGCCCCGTCACCTATTGGTTCGGCGTGGTCGACGGCCTGCTCAAGATGAGCGGGGGCAGCGCCGACGGCCAGGCCATGACCTTCACCGGTGTGCCGCCGGGCGGCTGGTTCGGCGAAGGCACGGCGCTCAAGCGCGAGGCCTACCGCTACAACATCCAGGCCCTGCGCAAGAGCCTGGTGGCCGGCCTGCCGGTGGACACCTTCCACCGCCTGCTGGACCAGTCCATCGGCTTCAACCGCTTTGTCATGAACCAGCTCAACGAGCGCCTGGGTCAGTTCATCGCGGCGCGCGAGATCGACCGCATGAACAGCCCCGATCTACGCGTCGCGCGCAGCCTGGCCGCGCTCTTCAACCCCGTGCTCTACCCCGGCGTGGGCGAGGTGCTGCGCATCACGCAGCAGGAACTGGCCTACCTGGTGGGCCTGTCACGCCAGCGCGTCAACGAGGCCCTGGCCAACCTGCAGGCGCGCGGCCTGATCCGCATCGAGTACGGCGGCCTGCGCGTGCTCGACCTGGAAGGCCTGCGCTCGCAGCGGCCGACCTGAAGTCAAAGCGGCACATCCAGGCGCGCACCCAACGTCCAGTTGCGGCCGGGTGCCGGCTCGTAGAACTGGCTGGCCGCCTGATTGACGATGACCGAACCAACGTAGCGCTCGCCCCCCGCGTTGTCGATGCGCGCATAGGCCGTCAGCCGGCCCCGGCCCGCGGCCCAGGCCTGGCTGGCCTTGAGGTTGAACACGGTGTAGCCCTCGGCGCTCGCGGTGTTGGTGTCATTGGCGTAGAGGCGCCCGGCGCTGACGATCTCTACGCCGGCCCGCGTGCCCATACGCTGCGCCGCACGTGCGGACGGTTGCGCCTGGCTGGTCCACAGCAACTCGGAAAAGATGAAGTTCTGGGGAATGCCAGGCAGCCGGTTGTCAGCCAGCACAGTGAAAGGGGTGCCCGCGCTGATGTAGGTGAATGACTGCGAGTAGCGCGCGTCTATGGCCGTCGCCGCCAGCGACAGGCTCACCTTCGGGTGGACCAGTGTTCGCCCGGAGAGTTCCACCCCGCGCCGCTCAGTGCCAGGCGCGTTGGTGTACGCCGTCTGGCCGAAGCTGTTGCGTGCCACCACCACCTCATCCGAGGTGGTGATGTGGAACACAGTGAAATCCAGCCGCGAACCGGCGGTCGGCACCCACTTCAGCCCCGCCTCGTAGTGCCGGCTGGTCGCAGCCCTGAGCGTCGGATTGAACTCGGCCAGCACGGCGCCGCCGCTCTCCCGGTAGGCCACCTCGGCCAAGGTCGGCGTCTCGAAACCCTTGCCATAGTTGGCATAGAGGTTCATGGTATCGGCCGCATGCCAGGTCACCCCCAGAACCGGGTTGCTCGCCTGATAACTCACTTGACCTGAGCCGTCTCGCCCGTCCGCCAGGTAATAGTCTTCGCTGACAAAACGCACCGTGCTGTGGCGCAACCCGCCCACCATCGACCAGCGTTCCGACAGCAAGGCCGTGCCCTGCACGAAGACATCGCTGTTCTCGGCCTGGTTGTCCTCGCTGCGCGTGGTGCTGGTCTTCTCGCCCAGCGCCGCCACACCGCCCTCGCGGTATTCACGCGAACGGTCGAACTCGTAGCCCGCCACCCAGCGCATCGGCGTGGCGCCCAACCGCGATAGCGCGTTGTACTGCAGGCCCAAACCATAGTAGCCACGGTCCAGGCCGACCCAGGTGTTACCGGACTGGAACTGCAGGTTGTCGCGCGCACCGTAGTAGACACGCGCCGTGACCGAGCGGTCCGCGCCAAGTTGGTGGATCACCGAGGTGCCGACCTGACTTTGCGTCACGATCTTGCGCACCCGGCGGTCGACAGCATTGGTCCCCGCCTGCGTCGGATCCGCCGCCAGCTGCGCCGCCGTCAGGCCCAGCGGGTCCTCGGCCAGCGGCATGTCGAACTGGTTGAAAACCACATTCACGCGCGTGCCTGCGTCCGGCCCGAAACTCAGCTTGCCGTTGAACTGCTTGCGTTCGGCGGCGCTGTTGTCGCGGTAGCCATCGGTGCTGAAAGTGCCGTAGTCGGCCACCAGGCCCACGCCGCCAGGACCCGCACCAAGACGGCCTGCGTATTGCCAGTCGGTCCGGCGCATGTCGTAAGAGCCCGTGTAGAGCTGCGCACCGAACTCCGGCACCTCGGGCGCCTCGCGCGTGAAGGCCTGGATCACGCCGCCGGCCGAGTTGCCGTACATCAGGGCCAGCGGCCCGCGCAGCACCTCGATGCGTTCGGTGGACGTCAGCGCGATGGACGAGCCCTGGCCTTGCCCGTCGGGTGTGGTGGCCGGGATGCCGTCGATCAGCAGGCGGATGCCGCGGATGCCGAAGGCCGAGCGCGCGCCGAAGCCGCGGATCGAGACCTGCAGGTCCTGCGCATAGTTCTGCCGGTTCAGGATGGTCAGGCCCGGCACGCGATTGAGCGACTCCGACAGGTTGATCTGCGGGCCGGCATTCTGGATGGTCTCGCGCTCCACCGCCTCGATGGCCGCCGGTGCGTCGAAGCTGCGCTGCTGCGCGCGCGAGGCCGAGATCACCACGTCCTCCAGCGTCTGGCCCCAGGCCGGCACGGCGCCCAGGCCGGTCACCAGCAGCGCCAGCGCCGTGCGCATCGGCCGCAGGCCCGGTTTGTTTGTCTGTTTCATGTCGCTCTTTGTTCTTGTCATGGCTTCACTGTGACTCGACCCGCAGCTGCAGCGAGGCATACCACTGGGCCAGGTTGTCGATGTCCTGATTGCTCAGGGGTTTGGCGATCACGCCCATCACCTCGTGCGTGCGCTTGCCGCTGCGGTAGTTGCGCAGCTGCTCCACCAGGTAGACCTCGGGCTGGCCGGCCAGATGGGGCACGTTGGGCTGCTGGGACAGGCCCAGCGGCCCGTGGCAGACCGCGCAGGCCGTCGCCGCGCGGGCTTTGCCGGCGGCCACGTCGGCCCAGGCAACGGTGGCGGCCCACAGCAGGAGGCCGCCCACGAGCATGCTTTTCATTCGGAATCCCTTCACTCAAAAAAACGGAGATCGTGCGATCTCCGTCGGGTCTCGGACCGGTGCCGCGCTCGCGCGGCACCGGGTGCAACGCTCAGTGGGCGTGGGTCACGCGGTAGATGGCCCCAACGTAGTCATCCGAGATCAGCAGTGAGCCGTCCTTCATCACGGCCACGTCCACCGGGCGGCCCTTGTAGACGCCGTTCGCATCGAGCCAGCCCTCGGCAAAGACCTCGGAGGCGCCGGCCGTTCCGTCAGCCTTGACCGGCACGAAGTTGATCAGCGCGCCGCTGGCCTTGGTGCGGTTCCAGGAACCGTGGGCCGCCACGAAGATGCCGCCACGGTATTTGGCCGGGAACATGCTGCCGTTGTAGAACGTCATGCCCAGCTGCGCCTGGTGCGCCGGAAACTCCACCTGCGGCCGGGTCCAGCTGGCCGGTGCCTTCATGTCCTTGAGGTCCGGCGCCGCCCCCGTCCCGGCGATCTGGGTGCTGTTGCCGTGGATGTAGGGGTAGCCGAAGTGCTCGCCCCCAGCCTTGGTGATACGGTTGAGCTCGCCCGGCGGAATGTCGTCACCCATGCCGTCGGTCTGGTTGTCGGTGAACCAGACCGTCTTGTCCCTGGGGTTGATATCCATGCCCACCGAATTGCGCACGCCCACGGCCACCACCTCGCGTTTGGAGCCGTCGAAGGGGTCGAGGCGGATCATGCCGCCGATGCCCAGCTTCTCGTACATCGCCACCTTGCCCGCGGGCTGCACGTTGTAGGGCTGGCCCAGGGTGATGTGCAGCTTGCCGTCATCGCTGATGCGGCAAGTGCGCGCGCCGTGGTTGAAGGACTCCTCCTCCTCGGGAACCAGCTTGCCCTGCGGCACCACCTCGATCACCGCCACGTCCGGGCCTTCGTAGAAGAACTCGGCGGCCGGGAAGTTGAGCACGCGGTTGTGCTCCGCGACGATCAGGAAGCCGTCCTTGGTCCAGCACACACCATTGGGCACCTTGAAATTGAGCGAAGGCGCAAAGGCCTTGACCTCGTCGGCCGTGCCATCGCCGTTGCGGTCGGTCACCGCCCAGACCTTGGTCTTGCGCGTGCCCACGAAGAGCATATTGGTCGAAGGCGCCACCGCCATGTGGCGCGCGTCGGGCACCACGGCGAACAGCTCGATCTTGAAACCCGGCGGCATCTTGATGTTCTTCAGGTTGGCGCGGATCGCCTCGGCGTTGCGCCCTTCCTGGGGCACCAGCGGAATGTTCAGGTCGGTGGTGGCGACCTTCATCTGCTTGAGTGTGGAGAGATTGTCCTTGCCCGACTGCGCGCTTGCGGCGACGGCGAACCCCGCCGCCAGCAGGGCCAGCCCCAGCTTGCGTGTGATCATGGTGAGCTCCTCTGACTGTTTTTGCTGTCATCCGGCCCGCCGACCGGTGGACCGTAGGCAGGATTAAGCCGAGGGACCTGCGCCCGTGCAAGCCGCAGCGCAGCATTTCCTGTGCGGCGTAAGGCTGTTGCCCCTGGCGCGCGCCGTGTCGGGTCGCCAGGGTGTCGCGTTTTGAGTCACTCCCGTCTGCGGCATGCCAACAAACGCAGCCCTTCATCACGGTTGCTTATATCGCTTAGTGGCCGAAGCGCATAAATCTTCAGTGGAAACCCTAGGCAGACCAATAAACACCATGCCTAGCATTGAACGGTTCTGCACAACAACACATCACGGAGACTCCCCATGCGCAAGCTCATTCCCCTGGCAGGTGTCCTGCTGGCCGCCGTGCTGGCCGGCTGCCAGTCCACCCCGCCGCAATCCGGCGCCACCACCACCTTCTCGGCTGCGCCGCCGGCCGGCCAGCCCGGCTGGAAGCAGGGCATGCCCGCCGCCCTGGCCAACTCCACCCTGGCGCCGCTGGCTGGCAAGAACACCGCCACCCCCGCCGCCGAGATCCCGGTCGACAAGCTCAGGCTGCCTCCGGGTTTCAAGGTGGAGGTCTGGTCCACCGGCACGCCCGGCATCCGCGCCATCTCACGCGGCGAAAGCGGCAAGGTCTATGGCGGCACCCGCGGCCTGGGCCGTGTCTATGAGATCAGCGACAACGGCAGCGCCCGCACGAGCCGCGTCGTGGTGGACAAGCTCAAGCAGCCCGCTGCCACCATCCACAACGGCAACCTTTATGTGATGGCCATCGACAAGGTGCTGCGTTTCGACGGCATCGAGAAGAACCCCAATGTGGCCCCGGTGGACATGACGGCCGCCTTCAAGCTGCCACCGCTGGAGCACCACAACTGGAAGTACATCCGCTTCGGGCCGGACGGCAAGCTCTACGTGCCCTTCGGCGCACCGTGCAACATCTGCACCCTGCCCAGCGACGAGTACGCGCAGATCCGCCGTTACAACGCCGACGGCACGGGCATGGAAGTCATCGCCACAGGTGTGCGCAACACCGTGGGCTTCGACTTCCACCCGGTCACCGGCGAACTCTGGTTCACCGACCACGGCCGCGACTGGATGGGCGACAACACCCCCGAGGACGAACTCAACCGCATTCCCGGCAAGCCCTGGTACCAGTTCGGCATGGGTGGCACGCCCTTCTTCGGCTTCCCCTACTGTCATGCCAATGGCGTGGCCGACCCGGACGTGAAGAAAGCCAACCCCTGTGACGGTGTGACCCTGCCCGTGAGCACCATGGGCCCGCACGCCGCCAACATGGGTCTGCAGTTCTACACCGGCAACATGTTCCCGGCCGAGTACAAGAACGCGATGTTCGTGGCGCGCAAGGGTTCGTGGAACCGCAGCACCAAGATGGGCTACGACATCGTCATGGTGAAGGCCGACGCCGACGGCAAGAACGCCAAGGTCACGCCCTTCATGACCGGCTTCGCCGATACGGCCGCCAACACCTTCTGGGGCCGTCCGGCCTACATCCTGCAGATGCCCGACGGCGCGCTCTTGGTGTCGGACGAGCAGCTCGGTGCCATCTACCGCATCTCGTATGCCAGGTAAGACGCCGCCTTTCATCGGCACAAGCAGGGCCCTGGTAGCAGCGGCCCTGCTTTTTTTCGTGGGCGCCCCGCAGGCACAGCAACCCCTGCGGCTGGAGCTGTGCATGGCCTGTCACGGCCCGCAGGGCAACTCGCAGAACCCGCAGATCCCCTCGCTGGCCGGGCAACCGAAGATCTTCGTGGAGAACCAGCTGGTGCTGATCCGCGAAGGCCTGCGCGACATCCCGCCCATGAAAGGCACACTCGACGGCCTGAGCGACGCCGACCTCATCGTGCTGGCCCAGTACTTCACCGCACAGACTCCCGTGCCAGTCCTGGCCGGCCCGGTGGACACGGCCCGCTACGAACGCGGCCGGGCGCTGGCGGCCTCCATGCTCTGCGGCAGCTGCCACCTGCCGACCTACCGGGGCCGGGAACAGATCCCCCGCCTGGCAGGCCAGCACGAAAGCTTCCTGCGCACCGTCATGCAGGAATACCGCGACAAACCCGGCCCCGGCCGCGACACGGTCATGACCAACGCCCTGCTCGGCGTGAAGAACGATCAGCTCGACGACCTGGCGCATTTCCTGGCCCACTTCAAATAGGCCTTGAAAGGTCGAGGCCCAGGCCGCCCTGAATTTCAGCCGGGCCTAGAATCGGCGTCTGATGAAAGACAGCCCACCTCCCGAGAAGCCCACCCTGCGCCGCGCGCCACGCCCCGAGGGTGTGCCTGCGCCCAAGCCGGGCGGCGCCGCCGCCACCAGCCGCATCAACAAACGCATGGCCGAACTCGGCCTGTGCTCACGCCGCGAGGCCGACGCCTGGGTCGAAAACGGCTGGGTCAAGGTCAACGGCAAGACCGCCGAGATGGGCCAGCAGGTCACGCCCAGCGACCGCATCGAGGTCGACAAACAGGCCCAGAACCAGCAGGCCACGCAGGTCACCATCCTGCTCAATAAACCCATCGGTTACGTCAGCGGCCAGGCCGAGGACGGGCACGAACCCGCCGTGGTGCTGGTGCAGCCGCAGAACCGCTGGCGCGACGACAACGCCCGTTTCTTCTTCAACGGCGCGCAATTGCGTGGCCTGGCGCCCGCCGGCCGGCTCGACATCGACTCCACCGGCCTGCTCGTGCTCACCCAGGACGGCCGGGTGGCGCGCCAGCTCATCGGCGAAGACTCGGTGATGGAAAAGGAATACCTGGTGCGGGTGGTCTACCTGGGCACACCCGCCGCCGCGGCGGCGCCCACCCAACTCACGCGCATCGACGACGACGACCCCATTTCCACCAATGTGCAGGCCGTTTTCCCCGCCGCCATGCTGGCCAAGCTGCGCCACGGCCTGAGCCTGGACGGCCAGGCCCTCAAACCCGCCAAAGTGGACTGGGAGAACCCCGAGCAGCTGCGCTTCGTACTGACCGAAGGGAAGAAGCGCCAGATCCGCCGCATGTGCGAACTGGTGGGGCTGAAGGTCGTGGGGCTGAAACGCGTGCGCATCGGCCGGGTCATGCTGGGCCAGCTGCCCGTGGGCCAGTGGCGCTACCTGGCGCCGCACGAGAAGTTCTAAGCACCCGCCCCGGGGCCTTGAAACCCCGGCCCCCCGCCCATAATTCCCGTTTTTGCCGGCCCACCCGGGCCTTCTGATTTTTGTACCGGTATCTGATCCCATGAGCAAACAAACCCATTCCTTCCAGGCCGAAGTCGCGCAACTGCTGCACCTGGTCACCCACTCCCTGTACTCGAACAAGGAGATCTTCCTGCGCGAGCTGGTCTCCAACGCTTCGGATGCCTGCGACAAGCTGCGTTACGAAGCGCTGAACAACAGCGCGCTCTACGAAGATGCGCCCGAGCTGCGCGTGCGCATCGCCTTCGACCCAACCGCCAAGACACTGACCATCACGGACAACGGCATCGGCATGAGCGCGCAGGAGGCCATCGACCACCTGGGCACCATCGCCAAGAGCGGCACCAAGGACTTCATGAGCCGCCTGGGCGCCGAGAAGCAGGCCGACGCCAAGGAGCAGGGCCAGCTGATCGGCCAGTTCGGCGTGGGCTTCTACTCGGGTTTCATCGTCGCCGACAAGATCACCGTCGAGTCGCGCCGCGCCGGCCTCAAGCCCGAAGAGGGCGTGCGCTGGGTCAGCGGCGGCACGGGCGACTTCGAGGTGGAGGCCATCACCCGGCCAGAGCGCGGCACCAGCGTCATCCTGCACCTGCGTGAAGACGCGGGCGACTACCTGCAGGCCTGGAAGGTCAAGGGCATCATCGCCAAATACTCCGACCACATCGCCCTGCCCATCCAGATGCCCAAGGAAGAGTGGAAGGACGGCGACGTCATCGAAGGTGACCCCTCCGGTGGTCGCCAGCCCGGTGCGATGGTGCAGACCGGCGAATGGGAAACCGTCAACAAGGCCAGCGCCCTGTGGAGCCGCCCCAAGAAGGACATCACGCAGGAAGAGTACGAAAGCTTCTACCAGGGCATCAGCCACGACTACGAGCCCCCGCTGGCCTGGAGCCACAACCGCGTGGAAGGCAGCACCGAATACACCCAACTGCTGTTCGTGCCGGCCAAGGCCCCGTTTGACCTGTGGAACCGCGACAAGAAGGGCGGCCTCAAGCTCTACGTCAAGCGCGTCTTCATCATGGACGAGGCCGAGGCTCTGCTGCCCAACTACCTGCGTTTCGTCAAAGGCGTGGTGGACAGCGCCGACCTGCCGCTCAACGTGAGCCGCGAACTGCTGCAGGAAAGCCGCGACGTGCGCGCCATCCGCGAGGGCAACACCAAACGCGTGCTGACCCTGCTGGAAAACCTGGCCCAGCACGACGTGCCGGCCGCGGACGCCAGCGAAGAAGACAAGGCCGACGCCGGCAAATACACCAAGTTCTACGCCGAGTTCGGCAGCGTGCTGAAAGAAGGCCTGGGTGAAGACTTCGGCAACCGCGAGCGCCTGGCCAAATTGCTGCGCTTTGCCAGCACCAGCAGCGACACGGCCAACGTGTCCCTGGCCGACTACAAGGCCCGCATGAAAGAAGGCCAGGCCGCCATCTACTACATCACCGCCGACACCCTGGCCGCCGCCAGGAACAGCCCGCAGCTCGAAGTGTTCAAGAAGAAGGGCATCGAGGTGCTGCTCATGAGCGAGCGCGTGGACGAGTGGGCCCTGAGCCACCTGCCCGAGTTCGACGGCACGCCGCTGCAAAGCGTGGCCAAGGGCGCGGTGGATCTGGGCACCCTGCAGGACGAAGCCGAGAAGAAAGCCGCCGAGGAAGCCGCCGAAGCCTTCAAGCCCGTGCTGGCCAAACTGAAAGAGGCGCTGAAGGACAAGGCCGAGGACGTGCGCGTCACCACCCGCCTGGTCGATTCACCGGCCTGCCTGGTGGTAAAGGAAGGCGACATGAGCAACCAGCTCGCCCGCCTGCTCAAACAGGCCGGCCAGAAGGCGCCCGACAGCAAACCCGTGCTGGAAGTGAACCCCGAACACGCGCTGGTGAAAAAGCTCGACGGCTCAGTGCATTTCAATGACCTGGCCCACATCCTGTTCGACCAGGCCCTGCTGGCCGAAGGCGGGCTGCCGGAGGATCCGGCGGCGTATGTGAAGCGGGTGAATGCATTGCTGGTTTGAGTGCTTGACGCCCATGACAAAAAAACCGCCTTCGGGCGGTTTTTGTTTTTGATACAGGAGGGACGCTGTCAGCGTTGGGGTGCTTTCCCTTCTGGCTTTCGTCGTCAGCTTTCGGCTTGCTTCAGCGACTGAACGTGATCCGCGTAGGCCACACCATGGCCCAGTGACCAGTCCATGCGCGTGTTCTCCACGAGGGCGATCATGACGTCATCGGGGCGGAAGCCGGCCTCGACGGCGCGCGCCGTCAGCCGCTTGTACAGCTGCCGCTTCTGCTCATCCGTGCGCCCCTGGAGAAAGGTGATCTCCACGATGCAGGCGTCTTGCGAGCGACTCACACCGCCGAAGGTGGGATCAAGAATCATCTCTTCGGCGTCAAAGCGCGCCAGCAGCTGGAAGAGGTCGTTGGGCGGGACATTGCAGGTGCTGACCAGCGCTTCTTGCGCCGCGTCGGCCAGCGCCTTGACCTTGGCGTGGGGCAGATGTCTGGGGGCGGAGATGCGGGTCAGTGGCATGAGTTAGTCCTGAGGTGGCTCTGACGAACCAGAGATGCAACAAAGTCAGTTACGCAAACGAGATGGACTCAGCGCGGCGCACGGTTCTCGGGTCGCGGCTCAACGACTGCTCCGTTCATGAGAACGACGGCAATGAATTGCCCGCCATACATGCGTTGTCCACTGACCACCGGCTGAAAATCAATCCGATAGAACCAGCGTTCGTCGCCCGAAACACAGCACCCGGCTCGAACAAACGAAAGAGACGACGAATCAAACTGTTTTACATCGGGGTGACGCTTCTTGATCCACGCACTGCCAATCTCTAGCGCCTTATTCACGGCAAGCGGCGGCGATCCATCCGCTGGGCTCCACTTAGGCAGTGCCTCGTACTGCTTCCGAGGAACCTCCCAGTTGTGCATGGTCGTCATGTCTCCTTGCCCAAGAAGAAACACTGGGCTTGAAGATTGCGCATTCGCAGCAAAGGCACCCATCACACCGAAGATGACAAAGACCAGGCGAAGAGCATGCATGCGACCAGTTCCTCTGATAGTGAGCGCAAAGTGCGGTACCTCGCACGAATAACGGAAATTCTAGGCAAGCCTGAACGCGCGGCCCATCCCCCAAACGGGGGATGCCGCCACACTCACTGACTGTGAGCAATCAGTACGTCAGCTCCAGCACCGTCACCCGTTGCTGCGTCGCCGGCCAGACCCGGCCCCCCAGCTTTTCGCCATTGAACTCCGCCGCGATGGAACGGTCTGCGGCGCTGGGCAGCTTGAGTTTGGAACTGGACACCCCCGCACCGGCCGGGGGCACGCCGGGCGGCAAGGCCTGGCCGTCGAAGCTCAAGCGATCCCGTTGCGCATCAAAGTAGCCCCGCGGCCGCGTGAAGATGGCCAGGGCCTGGGCGTCCTGGTCAGCCGCAGCAATGCGCTCGGGCCGCAGGTTGACGATGGCGCTGGAACGCGCAAAGGCGCTGCGGTAGATGTGGGTGGTGGCGTAACCGGGCGCCTTGATCTCGAATTCGTAGGCCATGCCGGCCTGGGCCGTGAAAGGCCCCCAGCGGCCGTCGGCACCCACCTTGCGCGTGTAAGCCGCAGCGCCCAGGCGCTGGCCCGTGCTGGCATCGGTGGCGTAGATGGTCAGTTCGGCGCTGGGCTGGGGCAGGTTGTTGGCGAAGTTGCCGGTAGCCGGGTTGAGCGGATCCACGCCCTGGCCGGTGATGGTGCCGCCGAGTTCGATGCGCGGCTCGGGGGTGATGTCTGCGGCCGGCGCGCGGCCCGTGAGGAAACGGTAGGCGGCCGCGAAGGCGGCGGGCGAAAAGGAAGTCTCGCGGTGGTCGATACGCGGGATGACCACGTTGCTGGCGCCCTTGAGTTCGGGGCCGGCATACGTCACGTTGGTGGGCTTGCCTTTGGCACCGATCCACAGGCCGTCGGGCTGGGCGAACTTGTCGTTGTTGTCGCTGCGGATGGTGAGCCAGCGCACCGGGCCCGTGACCTCGTCGCCATTCGCGTTCTTGGGGGCGTTCAGGCCGGTGAGGAAGGGGCCGGTGCCCGAGAACTCGTTGCCCTCACGGAAGCCCTTGATGGCCCAGACGCCGTGGTTGGGTGTGCCGCCCAGGATGGCGTGCGAGACGGTGGCCGCGCCGCCGCCGTTCTGGATGTAGTTGCGGATGGCGTTGCCACCACGCGAGTTGCCGAACAGCACGACCTGGCTGGCACCGGTGGCGCGCAAGACTTTCTCCACCTCGGTTTTTAGGAAGGCCATGTGCTCGGCCGTGGAGCTGCGGCCGGCTTGCGCCTTGCTGTCGTCGTCCCGCGCCAGGGGATAGGGCAGCTCAATGGCGTGCAGGCGCTCGCGTGGCCAGCCATTGGACTCAAAACGCCAGAGTGTGGTCAACCACAGGGCGGCACTGTCGCCGTTGCCGTGCACGAAGACGATGGGCGGCGCCTCGCGCAGCGTTGGCGGCGGCGCCGTGGCGCACCCGGCCAGCAGGGCCAGGCTGGCCAGCAGGCCCAGGAGATGACGACGGATCAACATGGCTCTCTCCTTTGTGCCGGCGCGCGGCGGCACCGGCGTCTATTCGAAGCCGCCAGCGCGGCGCAACTCTGCCGCGGCCGGTGCGGCCATGAGGTCGATCATCATGCGCGCGGCCTGCGGCTGCTCGGCCTTGGCCGCCACGGCGGCGGTGTAGACCGTGGCCAGCTCGAATTCCCTGGGCAGCAGGCTGATGAGTTGCACACCCGGGGTGTAGAGGATTTCCGTGACCTGGGTGCAGCCGATCAGGCCGGCACCGCTGGCAGCGGCCATTTCCTTCATGGCGGTGGCGCCATTGGGAAAGGGGCGCAACGCGCCGGCCACCTGGCCATCGATGCCGAGCTTCTTGAGCACGTTCATGAAGTGGATGCCGGCCGTGGCCTTGACCGGGTCGGGGAAGTAGATGCCCTTGGCGGCCAGCAGCGCGGCCTTGAGGGCCTCGGGGGTGTCCACTTTCGGTTGCGGCTCGCCGCTCTTCACGGCCACACCGGTCTTCACCACACCCAGGGGCGTGGCGCTGCCGGTCTGTACGTAGCCGCTCTTGGTGAGCTCGTCGATCAGCGCCTGGGTCAGGATGACGACGTCGCAGGGTTCACCCGCGAGCAGCTTGTCGCGCATGAGGCCCACTGCGCCGAAGCCGCCTTCGACGGCGCGGCCGGTTTCGTTGTAGATGGCGCCGCGCAGCTGGTTGACCAGCCCCTGGGCCGCGCCGCCGCTCAGAATGTGCAAAGAACTCATGTATCGAACCGTCAAAGTGAAAGCGCTAAAACGCCTGAAAAATTCGCGCTCTTGCGCTCAACGTGACTATACGGGGAACGCCGTGGAACCGGCTCCGCCGGGCCACTGGCGTTGTCCCCCTGGGGGCTGAGGGCTGCGGCTCCCAGGCTGCCTGCGCAGCTTGGGACAGCTCCGAAGAGCCACAGCCTCAGGCTGTGGCCCCGGACGGCGCCAGCCGGCTCAGGGGGGATCAATCCACTTTAATGCCGGCGCTCTTGATCACCTTGGCCCATTTCTCGATATCACCGCGCATGTACTTGTCGAACTCCTGCGGGTTCATCTTCATGGCCACGGCGCCCTGCTTGGTCCAGAGCTGGTTCACCTCGGGCTGGCTCACGATCTTGCTCACCGCCTCGTTGAGCTGCTGCACGATGGCCGGCGGCGTGCCCTTGGGCGCCATCAGGCCGAGCCAGATGGTGGCTTCGTAACCGGGCAGGCCGGCCTCGGCCAGGGTGGGCACATCGGGCAGCACGGCCGAGCGCTGGCGGCCGCTGGTGGCGATGGCGCGCACCTTGCCGGCGCGGGCCTGCTCGGCCATGGTGGTGACGGCGTCGAACATCATGTCGACCTGGCCGCCGATGATGTCGGTGCGCGCGCCCGAGCTGCCACGGTAGGGAATGTGCACCAGGTAGATGCCGGCCATGCTCTTGAAGAGCTCGCCAGCCATGTGGTACGGCGTGCCATTGCCCGAGGAGGCGTAGTTGTACTTGCCGGGTTTGTCCTTGGCCAGCTTGAGGATGTCCTGCAGGTTCTTGACCGGCAGCGAAGGGTGGGTGACCAGCACCAGGTCGGAATAGTTGACTGGCGCCACGGGCACGAAGTCGCGCATGAGCACGAAGGGTTTGCTGGGGATGAGGGTCTCGTTCACCGTGTGGGTGTTGGACATCATCAGCAGGGTGTAGCCGTCGGCCGGAGCCTTGGCCACGACGTCGGTACCGATGATGGAACCGGCACCGGGCTTGTTCTCCACCACGAAGGGCTGGCCCAGCGCGTCACCCAGGCGCTGACCGATGAAACGCGCGTAGTTGTCGGCCGGGCCTCCCGCCGCAAACGGCACGACGATGCGCACGGATTTGCTGGGGTAGTTCTGGGCCTGGGCCGCGGTGGTGGCGAGCAGCAGCACGGCGAGCAGGCCGCGCAGGATGGGGAAGCGCATGGTGTGGTCTCCTGATGGGTATGCATGCATGCTAGCCCCGGGCGCGCCGGGGCGCCCCCGGGCTATCCCGAACTTGGCTCGGATTGGTTGGGCAGCCCACAGAGATGCACGCCTGCCCGCCGGAGCAAGCAGGCCAGCTCCGCCCACTGGCAATCGGGGTGGTTTCTAGTTCGTGGCCCACCACTGCTGCGCCTTGGCCCGGTCAAAGGCAGGCAAGACGGCTTTTTGAATGGTCACCCCGTTCAAAGCGGGGAACTTCGCGCGGAACGCAGCCTCGTCGCTTGCAAAACGGTCTGTGATTTCCACATCGAAAGTCCCACCCGATGCGCCTGCCACCGACTGATCGATCAGCGGCACCGAAGGACCGGCCTTGAATTCTTCGCCCTGGCGCTCGCGCACCGTTGCAGCGACATGCCCCAGGTAATACACGCCGGGCTTGCTGACGTCGAGCGGCGCATGCAGGGGTGCGAAGAACATGGCGACGAAGGGGAACGACATGGACTGACTGGTCAGCCCCCGGATCTCGTAACGCCCGGCTTCGAGCTCCAGGCGCAGCAGATAGCTGTTGCCCGCATCGGCCGGAGCGGCCGTGTTTACCGCCTTGTCGTCCATCGTGAAATTGAGTCGGTCCGCGGCCTCTTTGGCCCCGGCTTTTTCCACATGCACAACAATCAGCTTCGGTTGGTAAGACAGCTTGTAGTTGTTCTTGATCGTTGCTGTCATCAGGAAAATGGGTTTGCTGGTTTCTGTCACCTTCTGGGCATCGTCCACAAATGCCATGTTGGTCCGGGTGGCACACCCCGTCAGCGTCAAGGCCAGAAAAGCCAGTGCCCAGACAATTACTCGTTCTTTCATGATGAATCAGGTCCCCGTATTTTTGTACCTGCCAAGTGCAGGCCGGCGCATCCTAAAGGGATGCACCTCTGCCCGTCCATCCCCCAAATGGGGGATAAGGAGACAAACCGCGACGAACCGCCCCAGCCCGGCAAACCTTGCTAGACCAACAGCGGTTCTTCCTGCATGGCCTCGATCTGGTCTTCCAGCATCTGCACCTGGCCCTGCCAGTAGTCGCTGCTGCCGAACCAGGGAAAGTTGATGGGAAAGGTGGGGTCGTCCCAGCGGCGCGCCAGCCAGGCGCTGTAGTGGATCAGGCGCAGGGTGCGCAGCGGTTCGATCAGGGCGAGTTCGCGGCGGTCGAACTCCCGCATCTGTTCGTAGCCGTCGACCAGGCAACTGAGCTGGTAGGTGCGCTGCGCGCGGTCGCCGGAGAGCAGCATCCACAGGTCCTGCACGGCCGGGCCCATGCGCGCGTCGTCCAGGTCCACGAAATGCGGCCCCGGCCCGGCGGCGGCGGGCACGTCCACCGGCGTCCACAGCACATTGCCCGAGTGGCAGTCACCGTGCAGGCGCAGGCGGCGGATCTCGCTGGGTGCACCGGTCAGCACCGGCTGCTGCGCGATCAGGGCCAGCGCCTCTTCGCACTTGCGCTGCCAGGTGGACTGCACGTCCAGCGGAATCATCTCGTGCTGCAGCAACCAGTCCATGGGCTCGCGCCCGAAGGAGGGCAGGTCCAGCGCTGGGCGGCTGGCAAAGGGGCGCGCCGCGCCCACGGTGTGCAGGCGGGCGAGGAAACGGCCGATCCACTCCAGCACCTCCTCGTCGTCCAGTTCGGGCGGGCGGCCACCGCGGCGCGGGCAGACCGAGAACATGAACCCGGCATGCCGGTGCAGGGTGCTGCCATTCAGTGTCAATGGCGCCACCACCGGCACCTCGGCGGCCACCAGCTCGGCCGCAAAGGCGTGCTCTTCGAGGATCTGCGCCTCGCTCCAGCGCGCGGGGCGGTAGAACTTGGCCACCACCGCCTGCCCATCGTTCAGATGCACCTGGTAAACCCGGTTCTCGTAGGAACTCAGGCCTTGCTGGCGACCGTCGCAGGACAGGCCCAGGCCCTCCAGCGCATCCATCACCACGTCGGGCGTGAGCTGCTCGAAGGGATGGCGTGCGGCGGCGTCGGAAATGGTCATGCCCCGATTGTCGCCTGCACGATCAGTGTGCGATCTCGCTGGCGTTTTCCCTAGGCCGCACGCACGGGGCCATGGATAAACTGGGTCGCATGTCTCCCATGCTGCCCTTCCACCGCAAGCTCGCCCTGGGCACCGCCGGTGTGGCGCTGGCCGTGGCCGCGCTGGCCGGCCTGGCGGCGGGGTTCATCGCGCACGACAAGGCCGAGGACACGCTGGTGGCGCAGGCCACCGAAGACACGCAGCGCCTGCTGCGCCACGAGGGCTTCCGCCCCGAGGGCGTGCAGGCCACGCGCAATGCCCAGGCTGCGGCGCAGGCGCTGGTGGCAGCGCACTTCGACATCGTGCAGATCTACACCGCCGGCGGCCTGCTGATGGCCGAGCAGTTCAGCGCCGACGGCCGCGCGCTCGATGCCGAACTGCCAACGCGCGGCGCACGCGGCTACACCCAGCCCTGGTACGAGCGGCGTTTCCTGCCCGGGCGCCGCCCGCTGCTGCGCCTGTTCATCCCGCTGCGCGGCGAGGGCCAGGCGCTGACCGGCTACCTGGAGGGTGCGCGCCTGGTGCCGGACGTTCAGCGCGAGCGCATGCTGGCCGATGCGCGGCGTGTGGGCCTGCTGGTGGCGCTGGCCGTGCTGGTGTGCAGCGCCGCGCTCTACCCGCTGGTGCTGCGCCTGAACCGCGACAGCCAGAACCGGCAGCGCGAGTTGCTGGAGTCGCACATCGCGATGATGGAGGCGCTGGGCCGAGCGATCGCGCGGCGCGACAGCGACAACGGCATCCACAACTACCGCGTGGCCTGGATCTCGGCCACGCTGGCCGAAGCGGTGGGCCTGCACGGCACGCGCATGCAGGAGCTGATCGTGGGCAGCTTCCTGCATGACGTGGGCAAGATCGGCATCCCCGAACACATCCTGCTCAAGCCCGGCCCGCTGAGCCCCGAGGAAATGCTCATCATGCACACGCACGTGGCGGCCGGCGAAGATATCGTCAGCGGCTCGGGCTGGCTGGCCGGTGGCCAGGCCGTGGTGGGCGGACACCACGAGAAATGGGACGGCACCGGCTACCCGCGCGGCCTGGCGGGCACCGACATCCCGCTGGTGGCACGCATCTTCGCGATTGCCGACGTGTTCGACGCGCTGTGCTCGCGCCGCCCCTACAAGGAACCGGTCCCCCTCGAAACCGCCATGCAAGCCCTGCGCTCGGAAGCCGGCAAGCACTTCGACCCGCACCTGGTGCAGGTCTTCGACCAGCAGGCCGCCACGGTCTACCGCACGCTGGTCGAGGCCGACGAGGAACAGCTGCAGGCCCTGCTGACACGCATGGTGCGCAAGCACTTCAGCCTGTAACGACCTCTGTCGCATCGGCCGCTACCACCGGCGGCTCGCAGGGCCGCGTGGGCTGGGCCAGGATGACGGTGCAGGGCGCGGCCATGGCCACCTGGACGGGCACGGTGGCCAGCAGGCGCCCGGGCTCCCGGCCCGGTGCGGCCGCCCCCATGACGATGGTGCTGACACGGTGCTCGCAAGCGTAGGCGATCAGGGCCTGCACTGTGTCATCGGACACCAGCACATGGCAGAAGGTCTGGTGCCCGGGCCCTTCCAGCGCCTGGGCCCACTGCCGCAACTGCAGCAGGTGGCGCCGCTGCAGGGTGCTGGCAGCAACACCGTTGGCCCCGGGGGCCAGCACCGTGACGCAGGCCAGGCGCGCACCGGGCCGCGTGCCCAGCGCGCGCGCGGTGGCCTGGCGCAGCGTGTGGAGCAGGGCATCACTCGCGTCCTGCGGCGGCACGGCCACCAGCACGATGGGTACCTCGGTGATCAGACGCTGCGCAGAGGGGCTGGGCTGGTAAGGCCTGCGGATCGCACGCCACCAGCGCCTGATCTGCATCCAGACAAGGGGGCCGCGCCGGCGCTCGCCGCGCGCGCCCAGGCGGACCTGCTCGGGGTGCTGAAGATCAAAGGCCAGGTGCGCGGCCGAGGGGTAACGCTGCGCGGCCTCGGGCGCCAGGCAGCGCAGCACCACCTCCTGCAGCCAGGCCGGCAGTTCGGGCCGCCAGTGGCGCGGCGGCGGCGGCTCGCGCCACAGGCGCTGGCGCAGGCCGGCGGCCGTCACGGGCGCGCCGAAGGGCAATTCAGCCGTGAGCAACTGGTAGAGCAGCACGCCGATGGCAAAGATGTCGCTGCGCGGATCGCCGCGCACGCCCAGCACCTGCTCGGGCGCGATCCAGGCCGGCGAGCCGACCGCACGGCGCTCCTGTCCGGCCAGCAGGTCGGGATAGTGCGCGTGACAGGCCAGGCCATAACCCAGCAACTGCACCCGGCCGTCCTCGCGCACCAGCACATGGGCGGGCTGCAGGTCCAGGTGCACGGTGTTCTGCTGGTGCAGGCTGTGCACGGCCTGGGTCAGGGCCACGCCCAGGCGCAGCACCTCGTCCACCGGCAGCGGCAGCGGCCCGAACTGCGCCAGGGTACGCCCGGGCAGGTACTCCCTGACCAGCCAGGGCTGCTGCGCCAGGTCGCCGACTGCGACGAAACGCGGCACGTGCACGCCGCCCAGCGCCTGCAGGGTCTGCAGCTCGACCTCGAAGCGCACCAGGGCCTCATCCCCTTCGCCCTCCCCCTCACCCCGGCACGGCACTTTCATGAGCAGGGGGAAACCGGGGTCCGGGGTGCCGGGGGCACAGTGCACGCGATACAGGTATGACTGGCTGCCCTGGTGGATGCAGCTGTCCACCACATAAGCATCCAGCGTGTCGCCCGGCGCCAGCAGCTTCATCGGCCCAGCTCCAGGCGGTCGGCAAAGAAGTCGGGCAGGCCGGCATCGCGGATGGCCTCGGCCGCGGCGTGGTGGTCATAGGCCACGCGGTGGAAGGTCAGCTGCGCCTGGGCGGTGTCGAACAGGGCATACATGGCCTTGGGGCTGCCGTCGCGCGGCTGGCCGACCGAACCGATGGTGGCCAGCCAGTGCCGGTGTGCCGACACCGGCACTGCCACGCCGGCGGTGGGCACGAAGGGGATAAGCTGCTCGTCCAGGCCGCGGTAGTAGAGCGACTGGCGGTGCACGTGACCGCCGAAGACGTAACGCACGCCGTCGAACCTGCCAGCTGCCTCCAGGCTGAGGGCGGCAATCTGTGCGTCGTAGACATAGCGCCACAGCGTGGGTTCGTCGGCCGTGGCGTGCACCAGCAGCACACGCTCGTCCTGCACGGTCATGGGCAGGCCGGCCAGGAAGGCGCGCTGCACGGGGTCGAGCTGCTCGTGGGTCCACCAGGCCGTGCTCTCACCCAGGGTGCTGTTGCCGGCCGGCGGATGCGCTGCCATGTCGTCGTGGTTGCCCTTGAGCACCAGGGCCCCCTGGGCCGCCAGCACCATGATGCGATTCACCACGGGGCCCGGATCGGCACCGTAGCCGACCAGATCCCCGAGGAAGGCGATCCTGTCGGCGCCCTGTTGCTGGGCATGGGCCAGACAGGCTTCCAGGGCCTGGAGGTTGGCGTGGATGTCGGACAGCAGGGCCAGTCGCATGCTTCCAGTATGCCCTGCCGGGCATGGTGCCGGCAGGCAAGTTTTGCACACTTCCGGCCCGAATGAGGGGTTCACCCGAGGCCCGCGCGGGCACAGGCCGGGCTAACATGCCGGCAACGGGAGACTGTCCATGTACGACTACATCATCATCGGCGGCGGCTCGGCCGGCTGCGTGCTGGCGGCGCGCCTGTCGGAAGACCCGGGCGTGCAGGTGGCCCTGCTGGAGGCCGGCCCGCGCGACGACAGCGTGCTGATCCATTGCCCGGCCGGCCTGGCCCTGCTGGCCAAGAGCGGCCAGGCCAACTGGGGCCTGCACACCGTGCCGCAGGCCGGCCTGAACGGCCGGCGCGGTTACCAGCCGCGCGGCAAGGTGCTGGGGGGATCGAGTTCGGTCAACGCCATGATCTACACGCGCGGCCATCCGCGCGACTACGACGACTGGGCCGCGCAGGGCAACCCGGGCTGGGCCTGGTCCGATGTGCTGCCCTTTTTCAAACGCGCCGAGCACAACGAGCGCGGCGCCGATGCCTTCCACGGCAGCGGCGGCCCGCTCAACGTGATGGATCTGCGTTGCCCCAACCGCCACAGCCCGGACTTCGTGCAGGCCGGCGTGCAGGCCGGTTTTGCCCACAACCCCGACTTCAACGGCGCCGGACAGGAAGGCGTGGGCCTGTACCAGGTCACGCACAAGAACGGCGAGCGCTACAGCGCCGCCAAGGCCTACCTCACGCCCAACCGTACACGCGCCAACCTGCACGTGCTCACCGGTGCGCATGCCACGCGCATCCTGCTGGAAGGAAAGCGTGCCGTGGGCGTGGCGTTCGTGCAGGACGGCCAGCAGCGCGAACTGCGCGCCAGCCGCGAGGTGCTGCTGAGCGCCGGCGCCCTGCTCTCGCCGCAGCTGCTGATGCTCTCGGGCATCGGCGCAGCAGACGAACTGCGCGCACACGGCATCACGCCGCTGCACGAGCTGCCGGGCGTGGGCCGCCACCTGCAGGACCATGTGGACGTGGTGCTGGTCTATGACGCGCCGCGGCTGACCGATCTCTTCGGCCTGTCCTTCGCTGGCGCGCTCAAGGTGCTGCGCGGCATCTTCGAGTGGCGGCGCCAGCGCAGCGGCATGCTGACCACCAACTTTGCCGAGGCCGGCGGTTTCATCCGCAGCCAGGCCGGCGAGGCCATTCCCGACCTGCAGCTGCACTTCGTGATCGGCAAGCTGGTGGACCACGGCCGCACCACGACCTTCGGCCACGGCTACTCCTGCCACGTCTGCCTGCTGCGCCCGAAGAGCCGCGGCAGCGTGCGACTGGCCAGCGCCGATCCGCTGGCCGCGCCGCTGATCGACCCCGCCTTCCTGGCCGAGCGCGACGACATGGACCGGCTGGTGCGCGGCTTCAAGCTGATGCGCCACATCATGGCGCAACCGGCGCTGGCGCGCTTCGGCGCGCGCGAGCTGCCGGCCTCGGCGGGCGCGCAAAGCGACGCAGAGATCGAAGCGTTCATCCGCAACCACGCCGACACCATCTACCACCCCGTGGGCAGCTGCCGCATGGGGCCGGGCGAGATGGACGTGGTGGACGCGCAGCTGCGCGTGCATGGCCTGCAGGGCCTGCGGGTGGTGGATGCCTCGGTCATGCCCAGCCTGGTGGGCGGCAACACCAATGCACCGGTGATCATGATGGCGGAAAAGGCCGCCGAACTGATACGCACGGGGGCTTGAGCGGGGGCGCTGTCAGGCGCAGCAGAGGTGCTTGTCAGGCAAATTCCGACACGTGAAACCGGCAGATGCCGATTCAAGTTGGCTGACACGGGGCCTAGAGTGATTGCACCACATCCGGAAATGATGTGATGCAAGGAAAACACGTGAGAACCAACCCCATTTCGCTCAACCCCTTCAGCCTCATGATGGAGCCGGAGATCGTGCTCCAGGCCATGGAGCATTCCAAGTCATTGCGCGCGCTGCGCCGCCACAAGCTGCGCCCGCTGGACAAGCCCCTGATTCCCTACGCCGTCGACCCGGTCGACGAGGAACTGGACGAAGAGACCATCCCTGGCGAGCTCAGCAGCCACTGAGCCGGTGGCGCGGCCCGCGGTGCTGCTAGCATCGGGCGCATGCATATCCCGTCCTGGCTCCTGCGTTTTCCTGTTGGTCTTTTTGCCATCCCCGTGGGCCTGCTGGCGCTCGGCGGCGCCTGGCGCCGTGCCACGCAATTCGGCTGGGCCTGGGCCCGGGGCGTCGGCGACCTGCTGGCCTGGTCCGCCCTGGCCGTCCTCGCTGTCCTGCTGCTGATCTATCTGGCCAAATGCCTGCGGCATCCGCAGACCATCGCCGCCGAGTTCACCCACCCGCTGGCCGGCTCGCTGATGGCGCTGGTGCCGCTGTCCATCCTGCTGTGCATCATCTATTTCGGCACACCCGGCCATGCCGGCTGGCTGCTCCTGCTGCTGGCCACGCTGGTGGTGCAGGGCGTGATTGCCATCCGCATCGTGGCCATCATCACCAACGCCTCCTTGCCCGCCGGTGCGGTCACCCCGGCACTCTATGTGCCACCGGTCGCCGGCGGTTATGTGGGCGGCATGGCCCTGCAGGTGCTGGGCTACCCCGGCTGGGCCGCCCTGCTCCTGGGCATGGGCCTGGTCAGCTGGGCGCTGCTGGAGATCCGCGTGCTCAACCGCCTGTTCGAAGGCGCCATGCCCGAGGCGCTGCGCCCCACCATCGGTCTGGAGCTGGCGCCTGCCACGGTGGGCACGCTGACAGTAGCCACGCTGTGGCCGCAGCTGCCGGGTGAACTGCTCATCATCGGCCTGGGCATCGCGGCCGGGCCGCTGGTGGCGGTCATGGCGCGCTACAAGTGGTGGGGGCACCTGCCCTTCGCCATCGGTTTCTGGTCCTTTTCCTTCCCGGTGGCGGCTTTTGCCGCCGTCCTGATCGAGGTGGTCTACCGTGGCGCCTGGCCGCCGGCCGTCGCCGCCGTCGGCCTGGCCCTGGCCTCGGTGGTGATCGCCTTGCTCGCACTGTCCACGCTGCGCCTGCTGGCCCAGGGCCGGCTGATCCCCACCGCACCGGCACCGGCGGCGCCGAGGCCATGAACTTCTGGCCTTCCTGCGGTTACGACCGCCTGCAGCGCAATGCGCAGGGCTGGCTGGCCATCACGCCGGATTACCCGCGCCTTTTCCTCGACCGGCCCGAGCTGGCCCTGGTGCCCGAGTCCTGCAAGGCCGAGCGCAAGCTGCATACGGCCCTGCAAGACGATCCGCTACAGTCCGTCGCGCCGGAAACACTGTCGCGCTTCAAGGATGCCGATGCGCGTGACAACTACCAGCTCTTCCTGAACTTCCGCGACGCCCTGCTGGCCGCCGGCACGCTGGAGGCCTACTACCTGCAGTTGCTGCGCAGCGGCCGCATCACCATCCCGCCGCTGTTCATCGACCTCATGGTGCAGGCCATGCTGCGCGGCCTGCTGGCGGACAACGAAGACGCACAGCAGCTGCGCGCGGCCGAACTGCTGTTTCGCCCGCAGCGCCTGACCGTGCAGGAAGGCCAGGTGCTGGCAGCCGACCAGGCCGTGGTGGACCTGTACAGCGAGAACGCCGGCCTGGGCGAGATCGGCCGCCTGCTGATGGAAAACAAGTCCCGGCTGCGCGAGGCCGAGCTGGCGGTGCTCGACGCATCCAACGCCGCGCGTTACTGGGAACGCAGCGAGCGCTACCACTACCTGCTGGACCTCACGCACGAGGTTCAGCAGGAGCTGAGCCATGGCCTGACCCTGCGCATGACCCGTGCGCGCAGTGGCCTGAAGGCGCTGGCGCGGGTGCTGGAGCTCTGGGTGCAGCACCTGCTGGGTGTGGAAGTGACGATCGAGCCGCTGGCACGTGTGGACGACGCGGCCTGGCGCTGGCATATCGGACTGGATACCGAGGCCACGGCCATCCTCAACGATCTGTACGAAGAGCAGGCCGTGGAGCCCGAGCGCATGCAGCGCCTGGTCAGCCTGTTCCGTCTGAGTTTTGCCGACCCGGCCCAGATGCAGGCCGAACTGGCGGGCAAACCGGTCTACCTGGGCCTGGCCATGAACGCGCAAGGCCTGCTACGCCTGAAGCCGCAGAACCTGTTGCTCAACCTGCCGCTGGCCGCGCAGCAATAAACGCTACATATTGCGTCGGTACTGGCCGCCGACCTCGAACAACGCGGTCGTGATCTGGCCCAGGGAGCAGACACGCACGGCGTCCATCAGCACCTCGAACACGTTCCTGTTTTCGATCACGGCCTGCTGCAGGCGCTGCAACTGCGCCGGCGCCGCGGCTGCATGGCGCGCGTGGAAATCGGCCAGGCGCTGGAGCTGGCTCTGTTTTTCCTCTTCGGTCGAGCGCGCCAGTTCCAGCTTCTCCATCACGGTGTCGCCGTGCGGGTTGCGGAAGGTGTTGACGCCGATGATGGGCAGCTCGCCGGTGTGCTTGAGCATCTCGTAGGTCATGCTCTCGTCCTGGATCTTGCCGCGCTGGTAACCCGTCTCCATGGCGCCCAGCACACCACCGCGCTCGCTGATGCGCTCGAACTCGGCCAGCACGGCCTCCTCCACCAGCTCGGTCAGCTCCTCGATGATGAAGGCGCCCTGGCTGGGGTTCTCGTTCTTGGCCAGCCCCCACTCGCGGTTGATGATGAGCTGGATGGCCATGGCACGGCGCACGGAATCTTCGGTGGGCGTGGTGATGGCCTCGTCGAAGGCGTTGGTGTGCAGGCTGTTGCAGTTGTCGTAGATGGCGATCAGCGCCTGCAGCGTGGTACGGATGTCGTTGAACTGGATCTCCTGCGCGTGCAGGCTGCGGCCGCTGGTCTGGATGTGGTACTTCAACTTCTGCGAGCGTTCATTCGCACCGTACTTCTCCTTCATGGCCACGGCCCAGATGCGACGCGCGACACGGCCCATCACGGTGTACTCGGGGTCCATGCCGTTGGAGAAGAAGAAGGACAGGTTAGGCGCGAAGTCGTCGATGTGCATGCCGCGCGCGAGGTACGCCTCCACCAGCGTGAGGCCGTTGGACAGGGTGAAGGCCAGCTGGCTGATGGGGTTGGCGCCGGCTTCGGCGATGTGGTAACCGCTGATGGACACCGAGTAGAAGTTGCGCACGCCGTGGTGCACGAAAAACTCGGCGATGTCGCCCATCACCTTCAATGAAAACTCGGTCGAGAAGATGCAGGTGTTCTGGCCCTGGTCTTCCTTGAGGATGTCGGCCTGCACCGTGCCGCGCACGTTCTCCAGCACCCACTCACGGATCTTTTCCGACTCGGTGTCGGTGGGCGCGCGACCGTTGTCGGTCCTGAATTTTTCCAGGTACTGGTCGATGGCCGTGTTCATGAACATGGCCAGGATGGTGGGCGCCGGGCCGTTGATGGTCATGCTGACCGAGGTGGCCGGGTCGCAGAGGTCGAAGCCCTCGTAGAGCACCTTCATGTCGTCCAGGGTGGCGATGCTCACGCCCGAGTTGCCGACCTTGCCGTAGATATCGGGGCGCGGGTCGGGGTCGTTGCCGTAAAGCGTGACCGAGTCGAAGGCGGTGGACAGGCGCTTGGCCGGCATGCCCGAGCTGAGCAACTTGAAGCGCTTGTTGGTGCGGAAGGGATCACCCTCGCCCGCAAACATGCGCGTGGGGTCCTCGTTTTCGCGCTTGAAGGCAAAGGTGCCGGCGGTGTAGGGATAACTGCCGGGCACGTTGTCCAGCATCAGCCATTTGAGGATCTCGCCGTGGTCCTCGTATGGCGGCAGCGCCACCTTGCGGATGGTGGTGCCCGAGAGCGATTTGGTGGTCAGCGCGGTGCGGATCTCCTTGTCGCGGATCTTCACCACGTACTCGTCGCCGGCATAAGCCTGTTGCATGGCCGGCCACTGGGCCAGCAAGCGGCTGGCGTCGTCGTCCATCTGCAGCTCGCGCGACTGCGCCAGATCGATCGCCGCCTCGGCGGCCTTGGCGCGGTCGGGCTTGTCCTGCTTGAGCATCGCCGCGGCGGCCTTGAGCTGCTGAACTTCGCGCGCCAGCCGGGCCTGCGCCCGCGCCCGGCGCTTGTAGCCGCGCACGGTGTCGGAAATTTCGGCCAGGTAACGCGTGCGGGCACCAGGCACGATGGGGCTCTGGTTGCTGCTGTGACGCACGGCCACGGCGGGCAGGCGCCCGGTCTCGAGTTTCAGGCCCAGCACGCCCAGCCGCACCTTGAGTGCCTGGTAGAGCGCGGTCACGCCGTCGTCGTTGAAGCGCGCAGCCATGGTGCCGAAAACCGGCATCTGCTCGGGCGGCATACTCCAGGCCTCGCGGTTGCGCTGCACCTGCTTGGCCACGTCGCGCAGCGCGTCGGGCGCGCCCTTGCGGTCGAACTTGTTGATGGCCACGAACTCGGCGAAATCCAGCATGTCGATCTTTTCGAGCTGGCTGGCGGCGCCGAACTCGGGTGTCATCACGTAGAGTGGCACGTCCACATGCGGCACGATGGCGGCGTCGCCCTGGCCTATGCCCGAGGTCTCGACCACGATGAGGTCGAAGCCGGCACACTTGCAGGCGGCCACCACGTCGGGCAGGGCGGCGCTGATCTCGCTGCCCGCATCGCGTGTGGCGAGGGAGCGCATGAAAACCCTGGCACCCTGAGCCCAAGGGGAAATCGCGTTCATGCGGATGCGGTCGCCCAGCAGGGCGCCGCCGCTCTTGCGGCGCGAAGGGTCGATGCTGATCACGGCCACGCGCAGCACGTCGCCCTGGTCCAGGCGCAGGCGGCGGATCAGCTCATCGGTGAGCGAGCTCTTGCCAGCCCCGCCGGTGCCGGTGATGCCCAGCACAGGAACCTTCTTGGCTGCTGCTTGCTCGCGCAAGTGCGTGACCAGCCCCGCATCGGCACTGCCATTCTCGAGTGCGGTCATGAGCTGGGCCAGGGCGCGCCAGGCCGCTTCACCATGGCCCTGGAGGGTTTCGATTTTTTTCGGCGCCAGGGCGCTGATGTCCCGGTCACAGCGCATGACCATTTCGCCGATCATGCCGGCCAGGCCCATGCGCTGGCCGTCCTCCGGGCTGTAGATGCGCGTCACGCCGTAGGCCTGCAGCTCGCGGATCTCGCTGGGCACGATGACCCCGCCGCCGCCTCCGAAAACCTGGATGTGCGCGCCGCCGCGCGCCTTGAGCAGGTCCATCATGTACTTGAAGTACTCGACGTGGCCGCCCTGGTAGGAGCTGATCGCGATGCCCTGCACGTCTTCCTGCAGCGCGGCGGTGACGACCTCGTCCACGCTGCGGTTGTGCCCCAGGTGAATGACCTCGGCGCCCATGCCCTGCAGGATGCGCCGCATGATGTTGATGGCCGCGTCGTGCCCGTCGAACAGGCTGGCCGCGGTGACAAAACGCACCTTGTGGGTCGGACGGTAATTCGCGAGGGCCTTGAAGTCGGCGGACAGGTCGGTCATGGTGAGCCCACGTTGACGTTTACGTAAACGTCAATCTTAACGGTTCCCGGCCTCGCGGCCAAGAAAAAGGGGCGCAAATGCGCCCCTTGATCCTTCCGCGGAAATCAGTGCTGATTACTTGTACAGCACCTGCGGCAGCCACATGCCGATGCCGGGGAAGTTGTACAGGATGATGATGGCAATCACCTGGATGCCCATGAAGGGCAGCATGCCGGCAAAGATCTGGTTCAGCGTCACGTGCGGCGGGCTCACACCCTTCAGGTAGAAGGCCGCCATGGCCACCGGCGGGCTCAGGAAGGCGGTCTGCAGATTCAGCGCCACGAGCAAGCCGAAGAACAGCGGATCGACCCCGAAGTTGTCCAGCAGCGGGATGAAGATGGGCATGAAGATCACGATGATCTCGGTCCACTCCAGCGGCCAGCCCAGGATGAAGATGATGACCTGGCTGAGCACCAGGAACTGGGTCTTGGTGAGGTTCATGGACATGACCCAGTTCTCCACCAGCTCCTGGCCGCCCAGCAGGGCGAAGGCGGCAGAGAAGATGGCCGAGCCGACAAAGAGCCAGCACACCATGGCCGAGGTCTTGGCCGTGAGGAACACGCTTTCCTTGACCACCTCCAGCGTCAGTTGCCTGTAGGCCGCAGCCAGCAGGAAACCGCCCAGGGCGCCGACGGCGGCCGCTTCGGTCGGCGTGGCCAGGCCCATGACGATGGAACCCAGCACGGCAAGGATCAGCACCAGCAGCGGGAAGAAGCTGGTCAGCAGCATCTTGAACACTTCCAGCCGCGTGAAGCTCAGCAGGCCGTAATAGATCGCCATGGCCAGGGCGCCCACGCCCAGACCGATCCAGAAACCGGCGGGAGCCGGCTTGCTGGTCGCGGCCGGCTCGGCGCTGGCAGCAGCCACCGGCTCGGCCGCCGGTGCGGCCACCGCTTCGGCCGCAGCGGGTGCGGCGCTGGCGCTGTCTTCTTCCTCGGTCCCCGGAGGCACGGCAAGCCCGCCCTCCTCGTCATCGGCGGCCTCTTCGGCATTGCCTTCACCCATGCTTTGCAGCGTGGAGGTTTCTTCCAGCGGCGGCACGCTGGTGACACCGGCGTAGCTCCACAGGGCCACGAACAGGAAAAGGACCAGGGGCGCCAGCACGACAGCCAGCTGCTTGAGGATGTAGCTGGTCGGCACGTCGGCATTGTTCCGGCCCTTGAGGGCCTTGAGCAGCGCCGGCAGGGCGCGCGCGGAGTGTGCGGGGGCGATCTTCTCCATCAGCGGCGGCAGCGGGATGTAGCGCTCCTTCTCCGACAGCGGGGGCGCCATATGGGGCTTGAGCTTGGCCACGATGATCACGTACAGGATGTACAGACCGGCCAGCATGAGCCCGGGGAAGAAGGCGCCGGCATACAGCTGCACCACGGAGACACCGGCGGTGGCGCCATAGACGATCAGCATGACCGAGGGCGGGATCAGGATGCCCAGGCAGCCGCCGGCCGTGATGGCCCCGGCCGACAGCTTGACGTCATAACCGGCGCGCAGCATCTGCGGCAGGGCCAGCAGGCCCATCAGCGTGACCACGGCACCGACGATGCCGGTGGCCGTGGCGAACACGGCACAGGTCACCAGGGTGGCCACGGCCAGGGCGCCGGGCAGGCGCGCCAGGGCCAGGTGCAGGCTGCGGAACAGCTTTTCGATCAGGTTGGCGCGCTCGACCAGGTAGCCCATGAAGACGAACAGCGGGATCGAAATCAGCACGTCGTTGCTCATGACCTTGAAGGCCGCGGACACCATCAGGTCCAGCGTCTTGGTCGTGTTTTCCTCGTAGGCGATCCAGGTGAAGATCATGCCCATGCCCATCAGCGTGAACGCCGTGGGGAAACCCAGCATGATGGCCACGACCACCAGCGAAAGCATCAGCAGGCCGATGTGGCCGTTGGTGATCTTCTCGGCGCCCAGCAGCATGCCGATGGCAGCCAGGATGATCAGCCCCATGAGGCTGAAGCCGAACCAGAGTTCTTTGCGGATCTTCATTTGTGGGCGCCTTCCTTCACGACGTACTTGTCCAGCGCCTGGATGTCTTCGTCTTTCACGTGGACCATTTCCTTGAGTTTCTCGACGTCGACTTCCTCCACGTCCTGCTCGCGCGCCGGCCACTCGCCGTCACGGATGCACAGGATGCAGCGGATGATCTCGACGATGCCCTGCAGCAGCAGGATGCCGCCCGAGAGCGGGATGATGAACTTGAAGGGGTACATCGGCAGCGGCTCGGCCGAGAAGGTCTGCTCGCGTATCACCAGGGATTCGTTGAAGTAGGTCCAGCCGGCCCAGGTCAGTGCCGTGATGCCCGGCAGGAAAAACACAAAGTAGAGGATCAGGTCCAGGGTGGCCTGCGTGCGCGGCCGGAAGAAGCCGTAGAGCACGTCGCCGCGCACATGGCCGTTCTTGGACAGGGTGTAGGCGCCCGCGGTCATGAACAGGGTGCCGTACATCATGATCTGGAAGTCCAGCATCCAGGCATGGGGCTGGTTCAGCACGTAGCGGGAGAACACTTCCCAGCTGATCATGAGGGTGAGGATGAGGGCGGTCCAGGCGAAGATCTTGCCTATCCAGGTGGACAGGCGATCGACCGCGAGCAGGAAGTTCTGCATAGGGATTCCAGCAGTCAGAGTTGTTAGTCAGAATGAATTGAGGGCGCCATGGCTTGCACCACAGCGCCCTCGCAGGGCGGTCTCGGATTTTAACCGCTCAGATCATCAGGCCTTCTTGGCCGGCTTCTTGCCGAAGTAGTGGTTGGAGGCCATCTTGAAGTCCACCGTGTAGTCGTTCTGCCACTGGGTGGCACGCTCGGCGTAGGCACGCTGCGAATCCAGCACCTTCTTGAACAATGCGTTCTCGCCGCCCTTCTTGGCCATGATCTTGTCCCAGGACGCCAGCTGCGCCTGCAGCACGGCGTTCGGGGTCTTGTAGAACTTGATGCCGGACTTCTTGAGCTCGATGTAGTCCTTCGAGTTGCGCTCGATGGCCTTCCAGCTCATGTCGGCGCTGGCGGCCTGCACGGCGTAGTCGATGATGGACTTGAGTTCGGCCGGCAGGGCGTTGAGCTTGCCCTTGTTGAACAGGATTTCGAACTGTTCGCCGGACTGGTGGAAGCTCTGCAGCATGCAGTTCTTCACCACGTCGGGGAAGCCCAGCAGGCGGTCGGAGGAAGCGTTGTTGAACTCGGCGCCGTCAATCAGGCCGCGGTCCAGGGCCGGCACGATCTCGCCGCCGGGCAGCGGGTTCACGGCAGCGCCCATGTCGGTGTACATGTCAACGGCCAGGCCCACGGTGCGGAACTTGGTGCCCTTGACGTCGGCGACCTTGGTGATCGGCTTCTTGAACCAGCCGAAGGGCTGGGTGGGCATGGGGCCGTAGAGGTAGGAGACGACGTCCATGTTGATGGACTTGTAGATCTCTTCCAGCAGGGCCTTGCCGCCGCCGTAGTTGTGCCAGGCCAGCAGCATGTTGGGGTCCATGCCGAAGGACGGGCCGGAGCCCCACAGGGCCAGGGCCGAGTTCTTGCCGTAGTGGTAGGCCACCACGCCATGGCCGCCGTCCAGCGTGCCCTTGTTCACGGCCTCGAGCAGCTGGAAGGCCGGCACGACGGAGCCTGCGGGCAGCACTTCGATCTTGAGCTTGCCGCTGGCCATGTCGTTGACCTTCTTGGCGAAGTCGCTGGCGTACTCGTGGAAGATGTCCTTGGACGGCCAGGTGCTCTGGAAGCGCAGGCTCGTGGTGGTCTGCGCAGTGGCAACCATGGGGGCAGCCATGGCGCCGGCGGCAACGGCAACGCCCTTGAGCAGGCTGCGACGGTTCGGGGATTTGTTATCGGTCACGGTGATCTCCTAGTGGGGGACAGAACAATCAGTTTACTTACTGTCCGGCCGGATTCTCCTCCCGTACGCCGCGGAATCCACCTAGGGGTTTTCACCAGTATCTCGCGCGCTTGGTGAGAAACTGTTTTCACCAATCGATACCCATTCCAGTCACGGCCCTGCTACAACGCTGCTGTGTTCACACACAACAAAAGCAATTCAAAAGAGGAGACTTCCATGGATCGACGTCATTTTTTCCAGAACACGGCCCTGGTCACCACCGGTGCGCTGGCCGGTTGCGCCTTGCCCGGCGTGGCCCAGAACAAGGCCAGGACCCCGTTCGAGGTGAGCGACACCTACATCCCCATCGTCGGCAGCGATGAGATGTTCCCGGTGCGCCGCATCTATTGCATCGGCCGCAACTACAGAGCCCATGCGATTGAGATGGGTTCCAACCCGGACCGCGAACCGCCCTTCTTCTTCCAGAAACCGACCGACGCCATCCAGTACGTGGCCGCCGGCACCGTGGCCGACCACCCCTATCCCTCGCTGACCAAGAACTACCACTACGAGGCCGAACTGGTGGCCTGCCTGGGCAAGGGCGGGCGCAACATCCCCGTCGAGAAGGCGCTGGATCTGGTCTACGGCTACACCCTGGGCCTGGACATGGCACGCCGCGATCTGCAGCGCGCCATGGGCGACCAGAAAAAGCCCTGGGAGATCGGCAAGAGCTTCGACAAATCTGCGCCCATCGGCCCGGTGCACAAGCTCGGCCGGGTCGAGCATTTCACCAAGGGCAACATCTGGCTCAAGGTCAACGGTCAGACCAAGCAGAACGCGAATCTGAACCAGATGATCTGGAACGTGGCCGAGCAGATCAGCAAGCTGTCCGAAGCCAACGAACTCTTCCCCGGCGACATCATTTATTCGGGCACACCGGAGAACGTGGGCCCGGTGGTGCGTGGCGACGTGATCGAGATGCACATCGATGGCCTGCCCAACCTGAGCGTCAAGATCGTCTGAGTCCAGACGGCCATCGGACAGCGGGGCTTGCGTCAGGGGTCGTGACGCAAGCCCCGCTTTTTTGCGTATCCTTGAGGCTACCCTGCGCTTCTGCACCGGATGTTGCCCGCACCATGAACCCGATCCAGCTCTTCGACCCGGCCTCCAGCACCTACACCTACCTGCTCTTCGACGCAGACAGTCGGGAGGCGCTCATCATCGACCCGGTGGATGAGCAGCTCGAGCGCGACCTGGGCGTGCTGCGCGAATACGGCCTCAAGCTCATGCTGGTGGTGGAAACCCATGCCCATGCTGACCACGTCACCAGCGCCAGCCTGCTGGTGGAACACACCGGCGCCAGGACGGCCGCCCCCGAGGCCTGTGGCATCCGCACGGCGGCCCTCCAGCTGCAGGACGGCGCCGAGCTCCGATTCGGCCGCCACCATATCCGCGCGCTCCACACCCCTGGGCACACCGCCGGCAGCATGAGTTTTGTCTGGGCGTCCGAAGGCCAGCACCACGTCTTCACCGGCGACACCCTGCTCATCAATGGTTGCGGTCGCACCGACTTCCAGTCGGGCAGTTCCGAGGCGCTCTACCGCAGCCTGACCCAGGTGCTGTTCACCTTGCCCGATGACACCGTGGTCTGGCCAGGCCACGACTACCAGGGCCGCAGCCACTCGACCATAGGCGCCGAGAAGGCGGGCAATGCGCGGGTCGCAGGCAAGTCGCTGGCCGAGTTCATGGCCATCATGGACAACCTGCATCTGCCCAGACCCAGGCGCATCGACGAGGCCGTACCGGCCAACCTGCAATCCGGCCTGCGCCACGATGCCGATGGCGCGGCGCTCATGGCTGTGCGCCCAGCCGAGGGCTACGCGGGCAACGTCACGCCGCAGCTGGCCTGGTCATGGGTGCAGTCCGGCGAGGCCGTGCTGGTCGATGTGCGAAGCGATGCCGAGCGCGAATGGGTGGGCTTCGTGCCGGACAGCGTGGGCCTGGCCTGGAAGCAGTGGCCGGGCATGGTGCCGAATCCGAATTTTGATGCCGCCGTGCGCGCGGCCGTGCCGCCGGGCAAGAAGGCAGTCATGCTGTGCCGCAGCGGGGTACGGTCGATTGCCGCTGCGCGTCGCGCCACAGAACTCGGCATCGAGGCCTACAACATCCTTGAAGGTTTCGAGGGTGATCCGGACGCGCAGGCGCATCGCGGCCGCAAGGGTGGCTGGCGTTACCACGGCCTGCCCTGGCGACAGGGCTGAGCAAGCCCTCTCCTTTATGATGCCGGCTGTCGCCAACCGAGCCTAAATCATGTCTTTTCTCGCCATCGACGTTGGCAACACCCGCCTCAAGTGGGCCCTGTACGACGCGCCGCAGCCCGGCGCGCGGGTCTTGGCCCAGGGCGCCGAATTCCTGGACCACATCGACCGCCTGGCCGAAACCGCCTGGGCCGGTTTGCCCGCGCCGAGCTGCATGCTGGGTTGCGTGGTGGCCAGTGATGCCGTCAAGCATCGCGTCGAGGCGCAGATGGAACACTGGGACGTCTCGCCACACTGGGTCATCGCCAGCAGCCACGAAGCCGGCCTGAGCAATGGCTACGACCACCCGGCCCGCCTGGGTCCGGACCGCTGGGTGGCCATGATCGGCGCCTGGCACAGCATGCTGGCCATGGGCCCGCCTCGCCCCATCGTCGTCGCCATGGTCGGAACCGCCGTCACGGTGGAGGCCATCGACGCGAGCGGCAAGTTCCTGGGGGGTTACATCCTGCCGGGCCACGGCATCATGCTGCGTGCGCTCGAATCCGGTACGGCCGGCCTGCACGTGCCCACCGGCGAGGTGCGCCCCTTTCCCACCAACACCAGCGATGCGCTGACCAGCGGAGGCACCTACGCGATTGCGGGTGCGATGGAGCGCATGGTGGACCATGTGCGCGAGCATTGCAGCGCCGAACCCTGGTGCGTGATGGCTGGTGGCGCCGGCTGGAAGATGGCCCCCAGCCTGTCCACGCCCTTCGACCTGGTCGACACCCTGATCTTCGACGGGCTGCTGCAGATCGCCGCACACCGCGGTTTCTGCCTGCCGCGCTGAATCCCCTCAACGCCCTGGCGCCAGCCAGGCCTCGGCCAGTTTCACCCAGTAGCTCGCGCCCAGCGGGATGAGCTCGTCATTGAAGTCATAACTCGGGTTGTGCAGGGTGCAGGGGCCGCCGCCATGGCCCATCTCGCGGTGCACGCCGTCACCGTTGCCGATGAAGGCATACGCCCCGGGCTTGGCCAGCAGCATGTAGGCGAAGTCTTCCGCGCCCATGGTGGGCTCCTGCTTCAGGACGTTGGCCTCGCCAACGATGTCGGCCATGATGCTGCGGGCAAAAGCCACTTCCGGCTCGGCATTGATGGTGGGCGGGTAGTTGCGTTCGAACTCGAAGTCGCAGCGGGCGCCGAAGGCGGCACAGGTGTGCTGCGCCACCTCGCGCATGCGCGCCTCGATCTGGTCCAGCACCTCCAGCGTGAAGGTACGTACCGTACCCTGCAGCTCGCAGCTGTCGGCGATCACGTTGCTGGCGTGCCCCGCATGGATCATGGTGACCGAGATCACCCCCGCGTCGATGGGTTTGATATTGCGGCTGATGATGGTCTGGAAGGCCTGCACCATCTGGCAGGCCACCAGCACCGGGTCCACCGCGTTGTGCGGCATGGCGGCGTGGCCGCCCTTGCCCTGGATGGTGATCTTGAACTCGTTGCTCGACGCCATCACCGGCCCCGGACTCAGCGCAAAGGTGCCGGCCTTCATGCCCGGCCAGTTGTGCATGCCGAACACGGCCTGCATCGGGAATTTCTCGAAGAGGCCGTCCTTGATCATCTCGTTGGCACCGGCGCCGCCCTCTTCGGCCGGCTGGAAGATCAGGTAGACGGTGCCGTCGAAGTTGCGCTGCTGCGCCAGGTGCTGGGCTGCGGCCAGCAGCATGGCCGTGTGGCCGTCGTGCCCGCACGCATGCATCTTGCCGTCATGGTGGCTGGCGTGGGCAAAGGTGTTGCCCTCCTGCAGGGGCAGGGCATCCATGTCGGCGCGCAAACCGATGGCACGCGGTGACTGGCCCTGACGGATGACACCCACCACGCCGGTACCGCCGAGGCCGCGGTGCACGGGGATACCCCAGGAGGTCAACTTGGCGGCCACCAGGTCGGCGGTGCGCTGTTCCTCGAACGAGAGTTCCGGATGGGCGTGGATGTCGCGCCGGATGGCCGCTATGCCGGCGGCCTGGGCGACGATGGAATCGATGACCTTCATGGGTGAGAGTCTATTCCTCCGGCTGCCCCCTTGTCATCCGGGGTATTCCCCGGCGACGTTCAGGTACGCACGCGCCCGTCACCGGTCAGCATGGACAGTTCCACGAAACCCGAGGCCACGTGGTTGCCGGCCGAGAAGTTGACCTGGAAACCGCCCAGGCTCTGGCTGCCGATGGCCTCGATGCCCTGGATCAGTCCCTCACGGCTGTTCATGCGCGTACCGGCACGCTTGAGGCCTTCGCTCACGACCTTGGCCGCCAGATAACCTTCCATGCTCGAGAAGTTGGCCTGCACATTGCCAGCCTTCCTGACCGCATCGGCGAATTCGCGCGCGATCTGGCGCGCCGGGTAATACGGCGAGGGCATCACCTGCGACACCACCACGCCGGCACCCTCCTTGCCCAGCTCATCGGCCAGGGCCTGGGTACCGACAAAGGATACGTTGAAGAACGTACCGCCAAAACCCGCGGCACGGGCAGCGCGGATATACGCTGCACAGGACTTGTAGGCGCTGATCTGCACCACGGCGTCCGGCGCAGCGGCATTGATGGTGCGCACAGCAGCGGCGACATCCACCGAATTGCGCTCCACCGTGGCCTGCGCCACGGGCTTGAGGCCCAACTTGTCCAGCGCCAGCGTCACGCCGTCCAGGCCCGCCTTGCCGTAGGCATCGTTCTGGTAGAAGACCGCAATCTTCTTCAGGCCCAGATTGGTCAGCTGGCGCACGATCAGCGCCGTCTCGTCGTTGTAGGAGGCACGCAGGTGGAAGACCTGCTTGTTGAAAGGCTCGCGCAAGCCCATGGCCCCAGTGAAAGGCGCAATGAACGGCACCTGGGCCTTGCTCAGCAGCGGCAGCGCGGCCAGGCTGGTGGGCGTGCCGATGTAGCCGAACAGGGCAAACACGTCCTCGGCGATCAGCTTCTGCGTGTTGGCGGCACAGCGGTCCGGCTCGTAACCATCGTCCAGGGTCTTGATCTCGATGGTCTTGCCAGCGATGCCCCCTTGCGCGTTCACCTGGTCGAACCAGAGCCTGGCGCCCTGGTGGAACTGGATGCCCAGTTCGGCCGCAGGGCCGGTGAAGGCGGCCGACTGGCCGAGGATGATCTTGTTGTTGGCCTGGGCCTTGAGCAACGTGGGAGCGGCCAGCAGGGATGCGGCGGCCAGGCCGAATTGGCGACGAGTGGTCATGTGTGGTTCCAAGAAGGGGGAGCAGGGCTTTTGGCCTGGCTCCTACATTCACGACACTGCTTGTTACAGTGCCCAGAAGCAGAAAAGCCCTCCTAAGAGGGCTTTTCCTTGTTGGTTGCGCGAGGAGGATTTGAACCTCCGACCTTTGGGTTATGAGCCCAACGAGCTACCAGGCTGCTCCATCGCGCGGTAATCTAGCATTATAGCTTATTCTGCCTTGGCCGTCTCAGAAGATTCAGCCGGACGGTCCACCAGTTCAACGAGGGCCATGGGAGCGTTGTCGCCCACGCGGAAACCCATCTTGAGGATGCGGGTGTAGCCGCCCGGACGCGTCTTGAAACGCGGGCCGAGGTCGTTGAACAGCTTGGTGACGCTGTCGCGATCACGCAGGCGGTCGAATGCCAGGCGGCGGTTGGCCAGCGTGGCTTCCTTGGCCAGGGTGATCATGGGCTCGACGACGCGACGCAACTCCTTGGCCTTCGGCACGGTGGTCTTGATGACCTCGTGCTCGATCAGCGAATTCATCATGTTGCGCAGCATGGCGAGGCGGTGCTCGCTGGTGCGGTTGAGTTTACGGAGACCGTGTCCGTGACGCATGGTGCTTTCCTTTCTTTATATAAACAGGCAGCCGTATCAGGTACTGCCCGGTGCACCCAGCCCTGAAGGGCTGGTTTTCCGTCCCGCTTGAGCGGGACCGGTATTCTAAATCAACGCTTCTCGAGCGCGGCCGGCGGCCAGTTCTCGAGCTTCATACCCAGGGTCAGACCGCGCGAAGCCAGCACTTCCTTGATCTCGTTGAGCGACTTGCGACCCAGGTTCGGGGTCTTGAGCAGTTCGTTCTCGGAGCGCTGGATCAGGTCGCCGATGTAATAGATGTTCTCGGCCTTCAGGCAGTTGGCCGAACGTACGGTCAGTTCGAGTTCGTCGACCGGACGCAACAGGATCGGGTCGAACTGGCTGCCGCTGCGCGGTGCTGGTGCGTCGAAGGCGGCGAGTTCGCTGCCCTCGAGCTGGGCGAACACGGCCAGCTGTTCGACCAGGATCTTGGCCGAAGCGCGCACGGCGTCTTCGGCGGTGATGGCGCCATTGGTCTCGATCTCGACGACCAGCTTGTCCAGGTCGGTACGCTGCTCGACGCGGGCGCTCTCGACGGTGTAGCTCACGCGCTTGACCGGGGAGAAGGAAGCGTCGAGCACGATGCGGCCGATCGACTTGGTCGGCTCGTCGCCGTAACGGCGCATGGTGCCGGGCACGTAACCGCGGCCCTTCTCGACCTTGATCTGCATGTCGAGCTTGCCACCGGCCGACAGCGTGGCGATCACGTGGTCGGGATTGATGATCTCGACATCGTGCGGGGTCTGGATGTCAGCCGCCGTGACGACGCCCTCGCCGTCCTTGCGCAGGCTCAGCGTGACTTCGTCGCGGTTGTGCAGCTTGAACACCACACCTTTGAGGTTCAGCAGAATGTTGACCACGTCTTCCTGCACGCCGTCGATGGACGAGTACTCGTGCAGCACGCCGGCAATGGTCACCTCGGTGGCAGCGTAACCCGGCATCGACGACAGCAGGACGCGGCGCAGCGCGTTGCCCAGGGTGTGGCCATAACCACGCTCAAACGGCTCCAGCGCCACTTTGGCGCGGTTCGGGCCGAGTTGTTCGACGTTGATTGCTTTGGGTTTCAGCAGACTGGTTTGCATGCAGACTTCCTGTCAATACCCCCGGCTCGTTACACCGGTAAGGCTGGTGAAGCGCCTGACCGGAATGCCTCCGGTCAGGTACGAAAACTCCAAGGGCCGAGGCTGCGCTGCAGCCTCGTTGTCACCTTGATTACCTCGAGTACAACTCGACGATCAGCGATTCGTTGATGTCGGACCCGAATTCGTCGCGATCCGGGACCTTCTTGAAGGTGCCTTCGGCTTTGTCGAGATTCACTTCCACCCAGGCCGGCATGCCGACTTGCTGGGCCAGTTGCAGGGCTTCCACCACGCGGTTCTGCTTCTTGGACTTTTCGCGCACGGCGATCACGTCGCCGGCCTTGACCGAGTACGACGGAATGTTCACGGAATTGCCGTTCACGGTGATCGCCTTGTGCGAAACCATCTGACGCGCTTCAGCGCGCGTGGAGCCGAAGCCCATGCGGTAGACCACGTTGTCCAGGCGGCACTCCAGCAGGAACAGCAGGTTGGCGCCGGTGTTGCCCTTGCGACGGTCGGCTTCCTCGAAATAACGGCGGAACTGGCGCTCCAGCACACCGTACATGCGCTTGACCTTCTGCTTTTCACGCAGCTGCAGACCGAAGTCGGAGGTGCGGGCGCCCGAAGTGCGGCCGTGCTGGCCGGGCTTGGAGTCGAACTTGGCCTTGTCCGCAATCGAGCGACGGGCGCTCTTGAGGAACAGGTCAGTGCCTTCACGGCGGGAGAGTTTGGCCTTGGGGCCGAGATTGCGTGCCACTTGAACTTCCTTCTATGTCAACTTCCGCAGTTGCCTGCGGGAGCCATCAGCGCAATGCCGATGGCGGTGGGCTTGTTAAAAAATGGTCGAGACGACGGCGTCTGATCGCAGCTGCGATCAGATACGACGACGCTTCTGCGGACGGCAGCCGTTGTGCGGCACCGGCGTCACGTCGGAAATCAGGTTGATGCGAATGCCCAGTGCGGCCAGGGCACGCACCGAAGACTCACGACCGGGGCCGGGGCCCTTGATCTCGACGTCGAGGTTCTTGATACCTTGCTCCATGGCGGCACGGCCAGCCACTTCGGACGCCACCTGGGCGGCGAACGGCGTGGACTTGCGCGAACCCTTGAAGCCCTGGCCACCCGACGAGGCCCAGGACAGGGCATTGCCCTGGCGATCGGTGATCGTGATGATGGTGTTGTTGAAGGAGGCGTGCACGTGGGCGACGCCGTCAGCCACGTTCTTGCGAACCTTCTTGCGCACACGTTGCGCGGCATTATTGGCGGGAGCTTTAGCCATGGTGATCTTTCAATGCCAGTTTATTTCTTCAGTGCCTGGGCACCCTTGCGCGGGCCCTTGCGGGTACGGGCATTGGTGCGCGTACGCTGGCCGCGCATGGGCAGGCCGCGGCGATGGCGGAAACCGCGGTAGCAGCCGATGTCCATCAAACGCTTGATGTTCATCGTGGTCTCGCGACGCAGGTCACCCTCGATGGTGATACCGGCGATCTGGTCGCGGATTTTTTCCAGATCAGAGTCGGTCAGATCCTTGATCTTCTTGGAATATGCAATGCCGCAGGCATCGCAAATCTTGCGAGCGCTCGTGCGACCGATGCCGAAGATGGCGGTCAAGCCAATTTCTGCATGCTTATGCGGCGGAATGTTGATGCCAGCGATACGTGCCATTTTCGTCCTCTATAACTCTTGCAATCAGCCTTGACGCTGCTTGTGGCGGGGATCCGTGCAGATCACACGCACCACACCCTTGCGGCGGATGATTTTGCAGTTGCGGCAAATTTTCTTGACCGAAGCCGAAACTCTCATTTCATTCTCCTAAAACTTCTTACGCCTGGTTCCGGACTATCCGGAACCTGCAAATTCATTTGGCCCTGAACACGATCCGTGCTCTTGTCAAGTCGTAAGGCGTCAACTCGACAGTCACTTTGTCACCCGGCAGGATGCGTATGTAGTGCATGCGCATCTTGCCTGAGATATGTCCCAGGACGATGTGGCCGTTTTCCAGCTTCACGCGGAAGGTCGCGTTCGGCAGGTTTTCCACCACCTCGCCCTGCATCTGAATCACATCGTCTTTCGCCATCTCTTTCAGACACCTGGCGTAGCCTTGAAATTGGCCTTCTTCAACAGCGATTCATACTGCTGCGACATCATGTAGTTCTGCACCTGGGCCATGAAATCCATGGTCACGACCACGATGATCAACAGCGACGTACCACCGAAATAGAACGGAACGTTGTACTTCAGGATCAGGAACTCGGGCAACAGACAGACAAAGGTGATGTAGATCGCACCAGCCAGCGTCAGGCGCAGCAGGATACGGTCGATGTACTTGGCGGTCTGGTCACCCGGACGGATGCCCGGGATGAAGGCACCACCCTTTTTCAGGTTGTCGGCCGTCTCACGGCTGTTGAACACCAGCGCCGTGTAGAAGAAAGCGAAGAAGATGATCGCCGTCGCGTACAGCAGCACATAGATGGGCTGACCCGGGGTCAGGCTGCCGGCGATGTCCTTGAGCCACACCATCGAGTCGCCGCTGCTGAACCAGCTCACCACGGTGGCCGGCAGCAGAATGATGGACGAGGCGAAGATGGGCGGAATCACGCCAGCCATGTTCAGCTTGAGCGGCAGGTGCGAGGACTGGCCGCCGTAGACCTTGTTGCCGACCTGGCGACGCGCATAGTTCACCAGGATCTTGCGCTGGCCGCGTTCGACGAACACCACGAAATAGGTCACCAGCACCACCAGGGCGACGATGAACAGCGCGGCGATGATGCTCATGGCACCGGTACGCACCAGCTCCAGCAGGCCACCGATGGCGCTGGGCAGGCCGGCGGCGATACCACCGAAAATCAGGATCGAGATGCCGTTACCCAGACCGCGCTCGGTGATCTGCTCACCCAGCCACATCAGGAACATGGTGCCAGCCGTGAGCGTGACGACCGCCGTGAAACGGAAACCGAAACCCGGGGCGATCACCAGACCCGCCGAGCTCTCCAGCGCCACGGCAATACCGAGCGACTGGAACAGGGCCAGGCCCAGGGTGGCGTAACGCGTGTACTGCGTGATCTTGCGACGGCCGGCTTCGCCTTCCTTCTTGATCTGCTCGAAAGCGGGCAGAACATAGGTCAGCAGCTGCATGATGATCGATGCCGAGATGTACGGCATGATGCCCAGCGCGAACACCGTGAAGCGCGACAGCGCGCCGCCCGAGAACATGTTGAACAGGCTCAGGATGCCGCCCTGCTGGCCCTGGAAGAGCTGGGCCAGCTGGTCCGGATTGATGCCCGGCACGGGGATGTGCGCACCGATGCGGTACACCACCAGTGCGAGCAGCAAAAAGACCAGCCGACGACGCAGGTCGCCGAACTTGCCGGTTTTTGCTATCTGAGCCGCGTTCGTTGCCACTTCGTTCTACTCTCGATCTTTGCTTCAGGCCACGCTACCGCCGGCTGCCTCGATGGCAGCCTTGGCACCTGCGGTGGCACCGATACCGTTGAGCTTGACGGCCTTCTTCAGCTCGCCCGACTTGATGACCTTGACCACCTTGGCCAGCTCGCCGACCAGGCCGGCTTGCTTGAGCGTCAGCAGGTCGACGGTGTCGGCGCCCAGCTGCTCCAGCGCGCCGAGAGTGATCTCGGCATTGAACTTGAGCAGGTGCGACTTGAAGCCGCGCTTGGGCAGACGACGATGCATGGGCATCTGGCCGCCTTCGAAGCCGACCTTGTGGTAGCCGCCCGAACGGGACTTCTGACCCTTGTGGCCGCGACCGGCGGTCTTGCCCAGGCCGGAGCCGATGCCGCGACCGACGCGACGCTTGGCGTGTTTGGCGCCCGCTGCGGGCTTGATGCTATTGAGTTCCATCATCAGCCTCTCAGAGAACCTTGACCAGATAGCTGATCTTGTTGATCATGCCGCGCACGGCAGGGGTATCCTGCAGTTCGCTGACGCTGTTCAGCTTGCGCAGGCCCAGGCCACGCACGGTGGCGCGGTGCGATTCCTTGCAGCCGATCGGGCTACGGACCAGCTGCAGTTTGACGGTTTGTTGCGTAGTCATGTCTGAAACTCCCGTTTAAGCGAAGAGTTCTTCAACGCTCTTGCCGCGCTTGGCTGCCACAGATGCAGGGGTGCTGCAGTTGTTCAGCGCGTCCAGCGTGGCACGAACCATGTTGTAAGGATTGGTCGAACCGTGGCTCTTGGCCACGATGTCGGTGATGCCCATCACTTCGAAGACGGCGCGCATCGGGCCGCCGGCGATGATGCCGGTACCCTTGGGCGCCGGCGCCATCATGACGTTGGCGGCACCGTGACGACCCGTCACCTGGTGGTGCAGCGTGCCGTTCTTCAGCGACACCTTGAGCATGTTGCGGCGGGCTTCTTCCATGGCCTTCTGCACGGCAGCCGGCACTTCCTTGGATTTGCCCTTGCCCATGCCGACGCGACCGTCGCCATCGCCCACCACGGTCAGTGCAGCGAAACCCAGGATACGGCCACCCTTGACCACCTTGGTCACGCGGTTGACCGCGATCATTTTCTCGCGCAGGCCGTCCTCGGGACCCTCGGCCCCTTTGCCCTGCATCTTTGCTTGAACTTTAGCCATCTTTAATTCCGATCTGCTTAGAACTGCAAGCCTGCTTCACGTGCCGCCTCGGCCAGCGCCTTGACGCGGCCGTGGTACGCGAAGCCCGCGCGGTCGAACGCCACCTTCTCGACGCCGGCAGCCTTGGCCTTTTCGGCAATACGCTTGCCGATCAGCTGGGCCGCGGAAGCCGTGCCGCCCTTGCCCGAAGCGCCGAGCGACTTGCGCACTTCGGCTTCGGCGGTCGAGGCGCTGGCCAGGACCTGGGCACCGTCGCCAGAGATCACGCTGGCATAGATGTGCAGATTGGTGCGGTTCACGGTCAGACGCGCCACGCCTTGCGTTGCAATGCGGATGCGGGTCTGACGGGCCCGGCGAAGACGCTGCTCTTTCTTGGTCATCATGGTGCAGCTCCTTATTTCTTCTTGGTCTCTTTGATCGTGACCTTCTCATCCGCATAACGGATGCCCTTGCCCTTGTAGGGCTCGGGGGGACGAACGGCGCGAATTTCAGCGGCGATCTGGCCGACACGCTGACGATCTGCACCCTTGATCACGATTTCCGTGGGGGCCGGGGTGGCCACCGTGATGCCCGCGGGCATCTCGATGTTCACCGGGTGGGAGTAACCCACGGCCAGGTTCAGCTTGGCACCGGAGGCCTGGGCCTTGTAGCCCACGCCGATCAGCGTCAGCTTCTTCTCGAAACCCTTGCTCACGCCGTTGACCATGTTGTTCACCAGCTGGCGCATGGTGCCGCTCATGGCATTGGCTTCACGGGATTCGTTGGCGGGGGCGAAGCTCAGCTTGCCACCCTCGTTGCTCACCTTGACCAGGGTCGACTGGGCCAGCGACAGCGTGCCACCGGCACCCTTGACGCTGATCTGATCGGCCTTGACCGAGACATCCACCCCGGTCGGGATGGTTACAGGCATTTTTCCTACGCGCGACATTTCAGTTTCTCCTCAATGCCTTAGGCCACGTAGCACAGCACTTCGCCACCGACACCGGTAGCGCGCGCCTTGCGATCGGTCATGACACCCTTGGGGGTCGTCACGATGGCCACACCCAGACCGTTCTGGACCTGGGGGATGGCGTCACGGCCCTTGTACACGCGCAGGCCGGGACGGCTCACGCGCTCGATGCGCTCGATCACCGGGCGACCGGCGTAGTACTTCAGGGCAATTTCCAGTTCGGACTTGCCACCTTCGGACTTCACCTGGAAGCCGTCGATGTAGCCCTCGTCCTTCAGCACCTGGGCGATGGCAATCTTCACCTTGGAAGAAGGCACCGACACCGAGGTCTTGGCCACCATCTGCGCGTTACGGATACGCGTCAGCAGGTCGGCGATGGGATCACTCATGCTCATCTTTAATCTCCTGCTTACCAGCTGGCCTTGGTGACACCAGGGATGTCACCGGCAAAAGCCATTTCACGGATCTTGGCGCGAGCCAAGCCGAACTGGCGGAAAGTGCCACGCGGACGGCCGGTGATGGCACAGCGGTTGCGCTGGCGCGTCGGGTTCGCGTTGCGCGGGAGCTTCTGCAGGCCCAGACGGGCAGCTGCACGCTCTTCGTCGCTGCGCTTCATGTCGCTGGCGATGGCCTTGAGTTCCGCGTGTTTCTTCGCGTACTTGGCGACCAGTTTGTCTCGCTTGAGCTCGCGCTCGATCAAAGCTACTTTAGCCACAGGTCACCTCAGTTCTTGAAGGGGAATTTGAAACCGGCGAGCAGTGCCTTGCACTCTTCATCGGTCTGCGCCGTCGTGGTGATGCTGATGTTCAGACCACGCAGGGCATCCACCTTGTCGTATTCGATTTCGGGGAAGATGATCTGCTCTTTCACGCCGATGTTGTAGTTGCCACGGCCGTCGAAGGCGCGACCGGAAATACCACGGAAGTCACGCACGCGGGGCAGTGCCACGGTGACGAAACGGTCCAGGAACTCGTACATCTGCACGCCGCGCAGGGTCACCATGCAACCGATGGCCTGCTGCTCGCGGATCTTGAAACCGGCGATGGCCTTCTTGGCCTTGGTCACGACCGGCTTCTGGCCGGCGATCTTGGTCAGGTCGCCCACGGCGTTGTCCATGACCTTCTTGTCGGCCACGGCCTCGCTCACACCCATGTTCAGGGTGATTTTGGTCAGGCGCGGAACCTGCATCGGCGACTTGTAGCCGAACTTGGCCGTCAACTCGGGGACGACCTTCTCGCGATAGTGTTGTTGCAGACGTGCCATGGTTATGCCACCTTGATTTCTTCGCCGCTGGACTTGTAAACGCGAACGCGTTTGCCGTCAGCCAGCAGCTTGATGCCCACGCGGTCGGCCTTGCCGGTCGCCGCATTGAAAATGGCCACATTCGACTGGTGGATGGGCATGGACTTCTCCACGATGCCGCCGGTCGTACCCTTCATGGGGTTGGGCTTGGTGTGCTTCTTCACCACGTTCACGCCCTCGACGAGCACATGGCTGTCGTCCTTGCGCAGCGCGATCTTGCCGCGCTTGCCCTTGTCGCGCCCGGTGAGGACGATGACTTCGTCGCCTTTGCGAATCTTGTTCATGGCGTGTCCTTAGAGAACTTCAGGAGCCAGGGACACGATCTTCATGAACTTCTCGGTACGCAGTTCGCGCGTGACCGGGCCGAAGATGCGGGTGCCGATGGGCTCCAGCTTGTTGTTGAGCAGCACGGCGGCATTGCCGTCGAACTTGACCAGCGAGCCATCGCCACGGCGGATGCCCTTGGCGGTACGGACCACCACAGCGCTGTAGACCTCGCCTTTTTTGACGCGGCCGCGCGGAGCAGCTTCCTTGATGCTCACCTTGATGACGTCGCCGACGCTGGCGTAACGACGCTTGGAACCGCCGAGCACCTTGATGCACAAAACGGACTTCGCGCCGGTGTTGTCGGCGACTTCTAACCGAGATTCAGTCTGGATCATTTCAATATTCCCAACTTGCACCGAGAGGCACTGCCATGCAGCACACAACCGATCAGTCTTGGGCCCGTCGTCCCCGGCATGAACCACTCACACCGCTTCCGCTGGGCAGAAACTTCAGCTTTTTCAAGCGAAGCCCGCAATTGTGCCAAAGAATTGGCAGGGCGTCAAGCGTCTTGTTCGGACGGCCAGCGTAAATAGTCGCCGGCCAGGCCCTGGAAGTCGACCAGGGCGGGATCCCGCCCCGTTTCCTCGGCCAGGATGGCCGCCACCCGCGGCGCCAATGATGCAGCCAAAGCCGCATCCAGAAAGAGCAGTCGAGATCGCCTGGAAAGGACGTCCTCGACAGTTAGCGCATACTCAAATCGGGCGGCAAACCGCACCATGGCCTCCTCCAGGCCCGGCGCCAGCACCCGCCCTGCCCCCGGCAGGGTCTGGAGCAGGGCCTGCTCACTGCCATATATATGAGGGCCTGCGGCAGCGGCCATCGCCGGTCTCGCCCCCCCGTCCGCCGGCTCTGCCCCCACCAGTTTCAGCTGACCACTCACACCGGCCGGTTTTTCCGGCAGCAAGCCGGCCTGGAAACAGCGCGCCAGCACATCCTCCGCCATGGCGCGGTAGGTGGTCCATTTGCCGCCGGTCACCGTGACCAGGCCCGTGGCGCTGACCAGCACCGTGTGCTCTCGGCTGATGCTGCCGGTGCTGGTTTCATCGTCACCCGCCGGCCGGACCAGGGGGCGCAGGCCGACCCAGATGCTTTTGACATCGGCGCGGGTCGGTGCCCGCGCCAGGTAACGCGCCGCCTCGCCCAGGATGAAGTCGAGCTCGGCGCGCAGGGGCCTCGGCTCGCGTGGCAGGTCGCTGCGCGGCGTGTCGGTGGTACCCAGCACCAGCTTGCCCAGCCAGGGCACGGCGAACAGCACCCGCCCGTCGGCAGTCTTCGGCACCAGCAGTGCGTGCTCACCCGGCAGGAAATCCCGGTCCACCACCACATGCACCCCCTGGCTGGGCGCCACCACCGGGCCGACGCTGCGGCCCTGGGCGGCACCGTCCAGCTGGCGCAGCGCGTCGACCCAGACCCCGGTGGCGTTGACCACGCAGCGGGCACGTACTTCATAGGACAAACCGCCCATGGCGTCGCGGCAGCGCAGGCCGACCAGCCGGGTGTTCTCGTGCCGCAGCTCGGTGACCGGGCAGTAGTTCAGCAGCAGCGCCCCCTCGCGGGCGGCCGTACGCGCCAGCGCCAGTGCCAGGCGCGCATCGTCAAACTGGCCGTCCCAGTAGGCCACACCGCCGCACAGGCCTGCGGGCTGCAGATTGGGCAGGGCGGCCAGCGTTTGCGCACGGCTCAGGAAACTCGTTGCGCCCAGGCCGGCACGGCCCGCCAGCAGGTCATAAAGCTTGAGCCCGATGCCGTAGAAAGGCGTCTGCCACCAGGCATAGGAGGGCATGACAAACGACAGCCTGGAGGCCAGGTGCGGCGCGTTGCGCAGCACGGTGCCACGTTCATGCAGCGCCTCACGCACCAGCGAGAGATTGCCCTGGGCCAGGTAGCGCACGCCGCCATGCAGCAGCTTGGTCGAGCGCGAGGAAGTGCCGCTGGCGAAATCGTGCGACTCCAGCAGCACGACCGACAGGCCACGCGCCGCCGCGTCCAGGGCCACGCCCAGGCCGGTGGCACCGCCCCCCACGACGGCCAGGTCCCAGGTACGGGGTTCGGCCAGCCGGACCAGCAAGTCGGCGCGCCGCGTCGGCAAGGGTTCGGTATTTTCGATCACGGCCGAAACTCCACCAGACGTATCAGCGCACAAAAAGACGCGAACGAGGACTCAACCGGGAAACGCCGTGGAACCGGCTTTGCCGGGCCGCTGGCGTTGCCCCCTGCAAGGGGCTGAGGCCTGCGGCTCCGGGCCTGCCTGCGCAGGCTCGGACAGACCGAAGAGCCTGAGCCTCTGGCGTAGGCACGTGGCATGTAGCGACACGCAGTGCGCGCAGCCTGGGGGTGTTCCATGTTCAGGCCCAGCCCCGCGCGCGGTCCACCGCCTCGCGCCAGCGCGCGAGCTTGGCCCGCCGCGCCGCCGCCGGCAAGCGCGGCTCGAAACGGCGCTGCAAGCGCCACAGGGCCGACAGCTCGTCGGCGCCCGACCACAAACCGCTGGCCAGGCCGGCCAGCCCCGCCGCACCAAAGGCCGTGGTCTCGGTGAGCGCCGGGCGCAGCACCGGCACCCCGAGGTAGTCGGCCTGCAGCTGCATCAGCAGGTCGTTGCGGCTGGCGCCGCCGTCCACGCGAAGTTCGCGCAGCGGCACGCCGGCGTCCTGGCCCATGGCATGGAACACGTCGGCGGTCTGCAGGGCGATGGCCTCCAGCGCGGCGCGGGCGATGTGGGCGCGTGTGGTGCCGCGGGTCATGCCCACCAGGGTGCCGCGCGCGTGGCCGTCCCAGTCGGGCGCGCCCAGGCCGGCAAAGGCCGGCACCAGGTAGACATCCTGGGTGTCGGGCACGCTGGCCGCCAGCGCCTCGACCTCACCAGCCGACTGGATGATCTGCAGGCCGTCGCGCAGCCACTGCACGGTGGCGCCCGCCATGAAGACCGAGCCCTCCAGCGCGTAGCAGGCCGGTGTGTGCGGGCCCAGCCAGGCCACGGTACCCAGCAGGCGGTGCTGGCTGGTGACCGCCGTGTCCCCCGTGTTCATCAGCATGAAACAGCCGGTGCCATAGGTGTTCTTGGCCATGCCCGGGGCGAAGCAGGCCTGCCCGAAGGTGGCGGCCTGCTGGTCGCCCGCGATGCCGGCCACGGGCACGGCCGCCCCGAGCAACGAGGGCTCGGTCTCGCCGAACACACCACTGGACGGATGCACGTGGGGCAGCACCGCCGCCGGGATGTTGAAGAGGCGCAGCAGCTCCTCGTCCCACTGCAGGGTGTGGATGTTGAACAGCAGGGTGCGCGCGGCATTGCTGGGGTCGGTGGCGTGCACCTGCCCGCCGGTCAGGTTCCAGAGCAGCCAGCTGTCGATGGTGCCGAAGGCCAACTCACCGGCCTCGGCCCGCGCCCGCGCGCCGGGCACATGGTCCAGCAGCCACTGCAGCTTGGTGGCGGAGAAATAGGCGTCGAGCACCAGGCCGGTCTTGCGCTGGATGCGCGCAGCCCAGCGCGGGCGCAGCGTGTCGCACAGCGCCGCGGTGCGGCGATCCTGCCAGACGATGGCCGGCGCCACCGGCTCGCCGGTGCGGCGATCCCACAGCACCGTGGTCTCGCGCTGGTTGGTGATGGCCAGCGCGCGCAACTGGTGGGCGCCCAGGCCGGCACGCTGCAGGGCCTGGCGCGCCACGGCCAGCTGGCTGCGCCAGATCTCCGCCGCGTCGTGCTCGACCCAGCCGGCCTGCGGAAAGTGCTGGGTGAATTCCTGCTGCGCCAGGGCGACGACCGCACCGCGGCGATCGAACACCAGGGCGCGCGAACTGGTGGTGCCCTGGTCGAGGGCGAGGATGTGGTCCATGGGAAGAAAGCGTAACGCAAACTGCGACAATGGACGCAGGAATTTTCCCGCACGGCCCGGGTCCCCGGCCGATCAGCCAACCACACCTTATGAACGAACGCATTGCAATCATCGGCGGCGGCAACATGGCCAGCGCCATCATCGGCGGCCTGATCAAGAAAGGCCTGCCCGTCGCCCGCATCGAGGTGGTGGACACCAACCCCGAGGCCCAGCAGAGGCTCAAGGACAATTTCGGCCTGGTCGCCCATGCCGAACCCGGCCCTTTCCTGAAGGATTTCCCCATCGTGATCTGGGCCGTCAAGCCGCAGACCTTCAAGGATGCCGCCCTGCCCGCCGCCCCGCATGTGCGCGACGCGCTGCACCTGAGCGTGGCTGCCGGCATCCCCAGCGGCAGCATTGCGCGCTGGCTCGGCACCGAGCGCGTGGTGCGCAGCATGCCCAACACACCGGCCCTGATCGGCAAGGGCATCACCGGCCTGTACGCGCGCGCCGGTGTCGGCGAGCAGGACCGCCACCACATCGAGCACATCGCCTCCGTCATGGGCGAGTTCGTCTGGGTCGAGCGCGAGGACCTGCTCGACGCCGTCACCGCGCTCTCGGGCTCGGGCCCGGCCTATGTCTTCTATTTCCTCGAGGCCATGGCCGCTGCCGGCGTGGAGATGGGCCTGAGCCACGAACAGGCCTACCAGCTGGCCGTGGAGACCTTCCGCGGCGCCGGTGAACTGGCCAAGTTCTCCGACGAGCCGCCCGAGGTGCTGCGCCAGCGCGTCACCTCCAAGGGCGGCACCACCTACGCAGCCATCACCATGATGGAGAGCCAGAAGCTCAAGGAGCACTTCGGCCAGGCCCTGCACGCCGCCGAGCGCCGTTCGCGCGAACTCGGCGCGGAATACGGCAAGGACTGATTACCTGAGTGCATAGCCGGCGACGATGCCGGCGAACAGCGTGAAGCCGAACCAGTGGTTGACGCGGAAGGCCTTGAAACAACCTTCGCGTGTGCGCTCACGGATCAGGCGGTGGTGCCAGACCACCTGCGCCACAGCCGCCACCAGCGCCAGGAACCAGGCCCAGGGGGCTATGCGCTCGACCAGCAGCACGGTCCAGATCAGCAGCTGGATCACGTAGAAGCTGGTCACCGCCACCACGTCCCAGGACCCCAGCGTGATGGCCGAAGTCTTCATACCGATGCGCAGGTCATCGTCGCGGTCCACCATGGCGTACTCGGTGTCGTAGGCCAGCACCCAGAAGAGGTTGCCGATCAGCAGCCCCCAGGCCAGCGCCGGCACCTCGCCGCGCACGGCCGCAAAAGCCATGGGGATGCCGAAGCTGAAGGCCACGCCCAGCACCGCCTGCGGCATGGCGAAAAAACGTTTGGCGTAGGGATAGATGATGGCCACGGCGAGTGCCGCGAAGGACCAGGCCACCGCCACCGGGTTGGTCGTGAGCACCAGGCCGAAGGCCAGCAGGGCCAGCACCGTGCCCAGCCACAAGGCCTCGCGCACCGAGACCTTGCCGGCCGTCACCGGCCGTTGCGCAGTGCGCTTCACATGCTTGTCGAAGTCACGGTCGGCCACGTCGTTCAGGCAGCAGCCCGCGCTGCGCATGAGGATGGTGCCCAGCACGAACACGGCCACGAGATGCCAGCCCGGGAAACCGCCGGCCGCCACCCACAGCGCGCTCAAGCTCGGCCAGAGCAGCAGCAGCCAGCCCGCCGGTCGGTCCCAGCGGATCAGGTCCAGATAAAGGGCGAGCTTATTCTTCAAGTAGCGAGCGCAGCATCCACGCAGTCTGCTCGTGCACCGTGAGGCGCTGGGTCAGCAGGTCGGCCGTGGGTTCGTCACCGGCCTTGTCGGCCAGCGGAAACAGGCTGCGCGCCGTGCGCGCCACCGCCTCGTGGCCCTGCACCAGGATGCGCACCATCTCCAGCGCCTTGGGCGGCTTGGCCGGCACATCGGGCACCGAGGCCAGCTTGCCGAACTGGGCATAGGAGCCGGGCGCCGGGTGCCCCAGCGAGCGGATGCGCTCGGCAACCGGGTCCACCGCATTCCACAACTCGGTGTACTGCGTCATGAACATGGTGTGCAGGGTGTTGAACATCGGCCCCGTCACGTTCCAGTGGAAGTTGTGCGTGGTCAGGTAGAGCGTGTAGGTGTCGGCCAGCAGGTGGCTCAGGCCCTTGGCAATGGCGGCGCGGTCTTTCTCGCTGATGCCGATGTTGATGGCGGGGGCGGCGTTCTTGGCCATGGTCACTCCTGGATGAAAAAACTCACTGCGACAGGCGCTTCACGCCCGGCAACTCGCAGGCATAGATGGCATTGCGCAGCGAGGCGATGGCCTCGTAGCGCGTGAAGCTGCGCCGCCACACCAGCACCACACGGCGCGTCGGCGGCTCGCCGCTGAAGGGCAGGTACTTGATGAAGTTGTCCTCCTGGCCGTTGCCCCGGGCTTTGCCCTTGGGCAGCAGCGCCGACTTGGGGATGCTCAGGCGCGGCACCAGGGTCACGCCCATGCCGGCGGCCACCATGTGCTTGATGGTCTCCAGCGAGGAGCCCTCGAAGCTCTTGCGTATGCCCTCGGCATGGCTGGAGAAGCGCGCGAACTCGGGGCAGACCTCCAGCACGTGGTCGCGAAAGCAGTGGCCCGTGCCCAGCAGCAGCATGGTCTCGGCCTTGAGCTCCTCGTTGCTGATGCTGTCGTTCTTCGCCAGCGGGTGGTTGGCGGGTACGGCGGCGTAAAAGGGTTCGTCGTAGAGCGGCGCCACGGCCAGGCCGGCGTCCGGGAAAGGCTCGGCCAGGATGGCGCAGTCGATCTCACCGGTGCGCAGCATCTCCAGCAGCTTGACCGTGAAGTTCTCCTGCAGCATCAGCGGCATCTGCGGCGTGTGCGTGATCATCTGGCGCACCAGGTCGGGCAGCAGATAGGGGCCGATGGTGTAGATCACACCCAGCTTGAGCGGGCCCGACAGCGGGTCCTTGCCGCGCTTGGCAATCTCCTTGATGCTGGCGGCCTGCTCCAGCACGGCCTGCGCCTGGCGCACGATCTCCTCGCCCAGCGGCGTGACCGTCACCTCGTTGGCGCTGCGCTCGAAGAGCTTGACGTCGAGCTCCTCCTCGATCTTCTTCACCGCCACCGACAGCGTGGGCTGCGACACGAAACACGCCTCGGCCGCGCGACCGAAATGTTTCTCGCGGGCCACGGCGACGATGTATTTAAGTTCGGTGAGGGTCATGATTGAATTGTGGCATCCCGTGAGCGATTCCGATAGTACCCTTCAAGGAGCCGTCACCCGCAGCTGCAGCAGGCGCGGGCGCTGCGTGGCCGCATCGCTGCTGTAGCTGCCCGGGGGCGTGCCCTGACCGCTACGGGCCAGCGTGACCCACTGCCCCAGCGGCGCCTGCACGGTGGTGGCCAGCGCGCTGCGTTCCTGCGTGGGCAGTTCCCGGCCGGGCTGCTGCTGCACGCTGGCCGTCTGCACCTCGACCTCCACCGTCGCGGGCCGCTGGCCGCCGGGCCAGCGCGGCCGCAGCTGCAGGCTCTGCCCGGCCTGCAGCCAGATCAGGCCCTGCCGCACCCCCGCCCCTGTCAGCGCGCCCGGCGCCTGCACGGACTGCACCCACTGCAGCGGCGTGGTCTGCGCAAAACTCAGCCGCGCCTGGCTGCCGTTGCGCACCTGCAGCTGCTGCGGCGCCATCAGCGGCGCCTGAGGCCGGGTGCCGACGGCATAACCCCCGCCACCTTCTTCGACCTCCCGCAGTTCCAGCACCAGATCACGCGCCGGCAAGGCAGCGGCCCCCGTGGTCGGCGGATCAGCCGCCCCGCAGACCGCAGGGGCCAGACCCAGGCACAGGATGCAGACGAGATGTTTCATCACGAAGGTCATTGTTCCATGTCCACACCGCCCGCGCCAGACAGAAAGCGCCCGACCGACGCAGCCGCCCCCGAAAACATCAAGGGGCCAACGGCCCCTTGATGTGCATCAAACATCCGGCAGCAGTTGCCGGAACAGGCAAGCGGGCTCAGCGCTTGAGCGGGCAGGTGTTGAAACCCAGCAGCGTGTACAGCGGGCACCAGCCCAGGGCGCCGGTGGCCAGGGGCACCACACCGATCCAGCCCCAGACACCCACCGTGCCGGTGGCCGCCAGGCCGATCAGCACCAGGCCGGCGACAACGCGCAGCACGCGGTCGATGTTTCCTTCGTTCGTTTTCATGTGGGTTCCTTTGTGATGGTGAAACGATGGTTCATTGGACGCCGGACCCGTCCCGACGTCTGTGACCTGTGTCACACAGCCCGGGCACCCACCGTCAGGACGCCGGCGCGGCGGCAGCCAGCGCACGCAGGGCGGCGCTGTTGAGGATCTGGATGTGCTCGCGCGCCAGCAGCACCCAGCCCTCGCGCTCGAAACGGCGCAGCAGCCGGGTGACCATCTCGCGCACCGTGCCCAGCTCGTCCGCCAGCGCCTGGTGCGTCAGGGCCAGGTCCTGGCCACGCCCCAGCAGCGCGCGGGCCAGGCGCTGGTCCAGCTTGTGAAACGCGATCGCCTCGATCAGGCCGGTCAGGTCCGCCATGCGCTCCGCGAACAGCCCCAGCACCTCGTCGCGAAAGCGCGGCGTCTCCAGCCAGCGCCGGAAAGTCTCGGGGGAAATCAGCAGCAGGCGCGTGGGCCGGGTGGTGACACCCTGCGCCGAGAGCGGCAAACCGCGGAACAGGCAGGCGCTGGACACCAGGCAAAGCTCGCCGGGCACCACCCGGTACAACTCCAGGAAGCGCCCTTCGCCCGAGCTGCGCGAGACCTTCACCTCGCCCGACAGCACCAGCGGGAACCCCTGGCAGGGCGCGCTTTCGTCGAACAGCACGGCCCCGGCCGGCACCTCCAGCACCGAAGCACCGAGCGAGGCCAGCGTGGGCGTGACCTCCCCCAGCGCGGGGTAGAGCGTCACGGCTTCATTCAGGTTCTGCATGCATCACACCTTGCGTTTGCCCACCCTGGGTCTTGCGGCAGCGCGGCCTGCGCCACCGGGCGGGTGCAGTCATCATGCCAAAATCTTCCAACCACCACCCACCCCCTCTGCCGTGAGCCTGCTCTTCTCCCCCTTCCATCTGCCCGCACCGCGCGGCCCCCTGGCGCTCGCCAACCGCATCGTCATCGCGCCCATGTGCCAGTACTCGGCCGTCGACGGCGCGGCAGGCGACTGGCACCTCGCGCACTGGGCCAGCCTGCTCAACAGCGGCGCCGGCCTCATGACCATCGAGGCCACCGGTGTCACACCCGACGGCCGCATCACGCCCCACTGCCTGGGCCTGTGGGACGAGCGCACCGAACAGGCCCTGGGCGAGACGCTGCAGCGCGCGCGCAAGTTGGCACCCCCCATGCCGGTCTGCATCCAGCTCGCGCATGCCGGGCGCAAGGGCTCCAGCGCCGCGCCCTGGCATGGTGGACAGCTGCTCGCTCCTGCCCAGGGCGGCTGGCTGCCGCTGGCGCCCTCGGCCCTGCCGCAACTGCCCGACGAGCCACCACCCGCGGCCATGTCGGCGGCCCAGCTGGTCCAGGTGCGCGAGGCCTTCGTGGCCGCCGCACAGCGCGCCCAGCGCATCGGCATCGACGCCGTCGAGTTGCACGCCGCACACGGTTACCTGCTGCACCAGTTCCTCTCGCCCCTGGCCAACCAGCGCAACGACGCCTACGGCGGCCCCCTGGAAAACCGCATGCGTTTTCCGCTGGAAGTGTTCGCCGCCGTACGCGCCGTCTTCGACGGCCCGCTGGGTGTACGGGTTTCGGCCACCGACTGGGTCGAGGGCGGCTGGGACGGACAGCAGACGGCCGAGTTCTCGCGCCAGCTCAAGGCCCTGGGCTGCAACTTCATGCACGTTTCCACCGCCGGCGTCTCGCCGCAGCAGAAGATCACCATCGGCCCCGGCTACCAGGTGCCCTATGCACGCGAAGTGAAAAAAGCCTGCGGCTTGCCGACCACCGCCGTGGGCCTGATCACCGATCCGAAGCAGGCCGAGGACATCCTGCAGGCCGGCGACGCCGACCTGATCGCCATCGCCCGCGCCCTGCTCTACAAGCCGCGCTGGCCCTGGGAGGCCGCCGTGACCCTGGGCGGGCAGGTGCAGGCGAGTGAGCCCTATTGGCGCTGCCTGCCGCGCGAGGCGCAGGGCATCTTCGGGAACGTACGGATCGGGATGCGCTGAGGCGCGCAGCGGGCGCTCAGGGGCGTTGACGGATCACCAGCACTGGCAGATCCAGCGTCTTGATGCGCAGCGCGGCCTGATCGGCCTCGGCCTGGCGCATGAAGGGCCCGACACGCACGCGCATCAGCGGCCCCTTGGGGCTGGCAAAGGTTTCGGCGCCTGCCTCCAGCCCCAGGCCCTGCACCTGGGCCAAGGCCTTCTGCGCGTTGGCCTCCTGGGCGTAGGCGCCCACCTGGATCACCCACACATAACGCAGTGCTTGCGGCGCACTGGCGGCACGGGCCGGGCGGGGGGCCGCCGCGGGTGCCGGCGTGACCACCGCCGCGGTGGCGGTCGCCGCCGGGCGCGGCGCGGGGGCGGGCGGCACGGCAGGCTCCGGCCGGGCCGATGCCACGCTGCGGTCCGAGGCGTTGACCATGGCCGGCTTCCCAGCCGCTGCGGGCCTGGCCGTCGAAGGTGTCACGAGCGCGCTCGCCGCCTGGGCCACACGTGGCGCCTCGGGCGAGGAAGCCGCCAGCACGGGCGCCGGTGCCGGCGCCACTTGCGGTGCGCTGGCTACCGCGGCCGGCGCAGGACTCGTGGCCTCGACCGGCGCAGAAGCCACAGGCGCGGGGGCGACGACCAGCGCCCGGACCTGGCCGGACTCCCCACCGGCCTGCGGGCGTTCCTCACGCGTCGCCAGTTGCGGCAGCGCACTTTCCGCACCCTGGAACCAGTTCAGCACGGACAGCACCAGCGCCAGCACCACCGCATTGCCCAGGCCCAGCAGCATCAGGCGGCGCTGGTCCGGCGCCTGGCGGGACAGCGCGGTGGCCGCGTCCTTCACCTCGGGCGAGGTGCGCAGCGCCGCCGATATCTTCTCGTTGCAATGCGTGTAGAACCAGGCATTGGCATACAGGCCCGGCACCACAAAGGCCACCGTCAGCAGCAGCAGGAAAAGCAGCAGGGCGCTGGTGTCGGAATAGTTGAGCAGCAGCTTGCCCACGCCGAAGATCAGCAGCACCACGCCGATCAGGGCCGCCACATAGGCCAGGGCCCAGCCCCACATGCGGCGATATACCAGCCAGTTGAAGGTGGTCCAGTAGGCCGCCCAGTTCCAGCTGCTGCCTGCCTTGCCCTCGCCGTCGAAGCAGGCAAAGTGACGCAGGTAGTAATCCTGTGCGCGCGGGCCGATGGTGGCGCGGTACAGATAGGCGGTGTCGCCGGAGGCGAGCTTGTGGGTGGGTTCCTTGGCCATCGGGGATGTTCCAGGTATGCCCGGAGTCTAATTCACATTGGGCGCCATGCCACGCCCGGCGTGCCGCGGATGCTACAAATTTGCAACTACTCAGGCTTTCAAATAGTTCGTGCGGCTGCCCAGCCAGCGCACCACATGGCGCTCGGCCAGGTCCGGGTAGCGGTCCAGCATCACGGGCGCGGCCTCGCGGGCCCAGGCCAGCAGATGGCTGTCTTCCGCCAGGTCGGCAAAACGCAGCAGGGCCGCGCCCGACTGGCGCGCGCCCAGAAACTCGCCCGGCCCGCGGATGTCCAGGTCGCGCCGCGCGATCTCGAAACCGTCGCTGGTCTCGGCCATGGCCTTGAGGCGCTCGCGGGCCGTCTCACCCAGACGCGGCGCATCGCCGGTGGAATACAGCAACACGCAGGCCGAGGCCGCCGCCCCGCGCCCCACCCGCCCGCGCAGCTGGTGCAGCTGCGAGAGGCCAAAACGCTCGGCGTGCTCGATCACCATCAGCGTGGCATTGGGCACGTCCACCCCCACCTCGATCACCGTGGTGCTGACCAGCACGCCCATCTGCCCGCTGGTGAACAGCGACATCACCGCCTTCTTCTCGGCCACCGGCATGCGCGAATGCAGCAGGCCCACCAGCACGCCGGGCAAAGCTGCGCTCAACTCCGCATGGGTCTCGGTGGCGTTGGTGAGGTCCAGCATCTCGCTTTCCTCGATCAGCGGACAGACCCAGTAGACCTGCCTGCCCTGCTCCAGCTGGCCGCGGATGCGCTGGATCACCTCGTCGCGCCGCTGCTCGGACACCACCTTGGTCACGATGGGGCTGCGCCCGGGCGGCAGTTCGTCGATGGTGGAGACGTCGAGGTCGGCGTAATAACTCATCGCCAGCGTTCTGGGTATCGGCGTCGCCGTCATCATCAACATGTGCGGCTCCAGGTCCTCGCCATTGGTCTTGCTGCGCAAGGCCAGGCGTTGTGCGACACCAAAGCGATGCTGCTCGTCGATGATGGCCAGGGCCAGGTTTTTGAACTGCACCTGCTCCTGGATCACCGCGTGCGTGCCCACCACCAGGCCGGCCTCGCCCCGCTCGATCAGGCCCAGCATCTCGGTGCGCTCCTTTTTCTTCTGGCTGCCGGTGAGCCAGGCCACACGCACGCCCAGGGGCTCCAGCCAGCCCACCAGCTTGCGGAAATGCTGGTCGGCCAGTATCTCGGTGGGCGCCATCAGCGCGCACTGCCAGCCCGCGTCCATGCAGATCGTGGCGGCCAGTGCGGCCACCACCGTCTTGCCCGAACCCACGTCACCCTGCAGCAGGCGGTGCATCGGTTTGTGCATCGCCAGGTCCTGCGCGATCTCCGTGCACACGCGGCGCTGCGCCGTGGTCAGCTGAAAGGGCAGCGCGGCCAACAGGCGATCGTGCAGCGAGCCCTTGCCGTCCGTGCGCAAGACCGGCGCGCGCAGGTGCTCACGCTCGCGGCGCGACTGCAGTTGCGACAGCTGCTGGGCCAGCAGTTCCTCGGCCTTCAGGCGCAACCAGGCGGGGTGCGTGTGATCCTCCAGCTGGGCCAGCGAGACATCGGGCGTAGGGTGGTGCAAAAAGGTCAGGGCCTGGCGCAGGTCCCACAGCGGCTTGAACTTGAGCCCGACCGCCAGTTCGGGCGGGAAGGTGTCGGACAACTCGGCGCGCGCCAGGCCGCCCAGCACCGCCTTGCGCAGATAAGGCTGGGGCAGGCCGGCCACCGTGGGGTAGACGGGCGTGAGTGCCGTGGGCAGCTCGCCGCTGGCGGCCCGGGTGTGCGGGTGCATCATGGTCCAGCCCAGGAAACCGCCACGCAGTTCACCCCGCGCGCGGATCTTCGTGCCCACGGCCAGGGCCTTCTGCTGCGAGGGGTAGAAATTGAAGAAACGCAGCACGCAGGTGTCGCTGCCGTCGTTCACCGTCACCAGCAGCTGGCGGCGCGGGCGGTAGGCCACCTCGCAGGCCGTGACCTCGGCCTCGATCTGCGCCGTGTCGCCCTCGCGCGCGTCGGCCAGTTTGGTGATGCGGGTCTCGTCCTCGTAGCGCAGCGGCAGGTGCAGGGCCAGGTCGATGTCGCGCCGCAGGTTGAGCTTCTCCAGGGCCTTCTGCGGCAGGCTCTTGGCCGGCACGCCAGCGGCCGAGGCCTTGGGGGCTTTTTTCTCGGCGGTGGCGGGTCGCTTGGCGGGCATGGGACAATTCTGCCCTTAGTTCTTCACTTTTCACTTGGAACGGGTCCGTCCGGCCCTCAAGCACATGCCCACGTCCCCCGGCGCCCCGCGCACCCACACCCTCAGCGACTTCGACTTCGCGCTCCCGCCCGAGCTCATCGCCCAGCACCCCGCGGCTGAGCGCAGCGCCTCGCGCCTGCTCGACGGCCGCGCCGCCACCCCGGTGGACCGCATCTTCCGAGAACTGCCCGGCCTGTTGTTGCCCGGCGACCTGCTGGTGTTCAACGACACCAAGGTGGTCAAGGCCCGGCTGTTCGGCGAGAAGCCTACCGGCGGCAAGCTGGAACTGCTGATCGAACGCGTGCTGACGGGCCACGAGGTGGTGGCCCACATGAAGGTCAGCAAAAGGCCGGCCGTGGGCATGGTGCTGCAGATGACGGGCGGCTACACGGCCACGCTATTGGGCCGCTGGCCGGATGAAGAGGGGCAACTGTTCCGCCTGCGCTTCAGTGACGAACCGCATGCGCTGATGGAACAGCACGGCCACGTGCCGCTCCCTCCCTACATCGAACACGGCGACAGCGCCGAGGACGTGGCGCGTTACCAGACCGTCTTCGCCGCCAAACCCGGCGCCGCCGCCGCGCCCACCGCGGCCCTGCACTTCGACGAAGGTCTGCTGGCCGCGCTGGAGGCACGCGGCGTGAAACGTGCCAGCGTCACCCTGCACGTGGGCGCCGGCACCTTCTCACCCGTGAAGACCGAGAACCTGGCCGAGCACCGCATGCACCGCGAGTGGTACGAAGTACCCGCCGCCACGCAGCAGGCCATCGCGGAAACGAAAGCCCGGGGCGGCCGCATCGTCGCCGTGGGCACCACCACCATCCGCACCCTCGAATCCTGGGCCCAGACCGGGCAGGCCAGCGGGGACACCGAGATCTTCATCACCCCGGGCTTTGACTTCAAGGTGGCCAACCTGCTGGTCACCAACTTCCACCTGCCTAAATCCACCCTCATGATGCTGGTGAGCGCCTTTGCGGGCTACGAGCACATCATGGGGCTGTACCGGCATGCGATCAGCCAGCGCTACCGCTTCTTCAGTTATGGGGATGCGATGCTGCTGGAGCGGTCGCCGTAGTCAGCGCTTGCACGGATGAGCGCTGGCCGCCAGTCAAGGCCCGTGGGCTGACGGACGCCGGCGCAAAAATTTGTATCCCGGCGCTTACAACAGGGCAAGCTGTCACAAGCGTCCGTAAAATGCGAGGGACCGTTTGCATGGATAACCCCACGTGTTGAACACCGACTTCCGCCCCTCCCAGCTCCCCGAGTTCACCCCGCCGCAGCCGCCGCACACCAAGCTCAAAAGGGTTGCGGCCGAGTACGCGCTGGTCGCGCTCGCCGCGGGCATCGGAGGGGTGTATGTGCTGGTGACAAGTTACCTGACCCGCCTGGCGCTGGCACCTGCCATCGCCATCGGGGTGCTGCTGGCCATGCACCTGGGCACGGTGCTCGTCGCACGACTGCGGCTAGGCGAATGGCTGGGGCTGACCGGGCTTCTGATCACCGTGCTGGCGGCCCTGGTCGCACCGGCTACCGCCGGCCTGGCCGACCCCAGTGAGCGCATGGCTCCGGCGGGCGGCTACGTGCCCCTGCCCACCACGCCCACGGACCACTGGCTCGTGCGCAGCGCCCAGGCCATGACCGACACCGCCGGCCCCATCGTGGTGATCATCGGTGCCCTCATCAGCAGCTGGTTCGCCGTGCACAACGCCAGGCCGAGGTAGGTTGCGGTGATGCCTGCATGCGATCAGGCAGCGCTACCGCCTCTTCAGCTATGGGGATGAGTAGTGCTGGAGCGAACTCGACAACCCATCTCCCCTTGAACCTTTGCTTTTGGTCAGCATCTATCGGCCAGTCATACATGCGGCATCAACGCTTGTATGAAAGTGGTGTTTTTTCCGCGAGGCATGGCGCGCCAAGACTAACTGAGTCTTGTAAAACTCGCTAGGCTGAACAACGGCTCTGAGGCATCATTTATCTCATGACTTTGCTGAGACAACGACTGTCAGCCCTTGTCCAAGAGATTCGACATGTCGCTAGCCCGCGTTTGGGCAACGTCTTGCTGACGTTGTCGACCTATAAAGCACGGAGAAGACTTGCCGGCGCTTCCCCGATAGAAATTCTGGTGGACAGCTCAGTGCTCGCACTTGCAGTCACGCACGAAACACTTTGGGTTTCGACCGGCCGTCATCCTTGGGGGCCGCATATGCCGGATACCGGCCACATGGCGCGAGTTCCTGTCAGACGCAAACCCAATCGCCACGCTTCACCCGAAGCGAAGAGAGACTACGAGGAGGTCTGTTATCTCGTAGGACTTGTCCACTTAGCTCGTATCGGACTCGTCCGTTTCAAGACTTCCGGGGAGCTTCGCGTTGAGCAGTGGAAACACCCAGTCGGTCGCTTCAAGGGGTATGGCTATTTCGACCTCAGCCTTTTCAGTGGGATTGACATTAAGTCAGTAGATCGAATGGCTGAAATGCACTTTCAGCCAAGTTGGAAACAGGGACCCAGTTGGGCGGATCAGCAGCAAGAACGGCTGCAAAACTCCACAGACGTTCTCTATAAAGGTATCGTCAAGCATCTCGGCTCCACGAATAGCCAAGACGCTTGGCACATTCGAACCGCGGAGACATACGGCTTGTTCTGCTTATTGACTGTTGACCGTTCGCTATGCACCAATTTCAGGCAGCGAAGCCAGCAAGAACCGATTCGCTCGTTGCGCACGACCGTCCTAACGCCCAGGGAGTTGGGGCGCCGGCTGGGCCTACGACCGCTTGACCCAAAATATTTGAGCTATGAAGGTGCAAGTTTTCCAGTCCGACCAGATCTAAGCATGCCCGGAGACAAAAGACGACGCCACAAAAGGCGCGGGCCATAGGCACTGCATTCTTATCCGATGACGTGAAGCCGCCCCAAAACACCCGCCGACCTAGAGTCCCCGCGCATGATGCGCAAAATGATCCGCCATGAAACTCGCGATGAAGTAATAGCTGTGGTCGTAACCCGCATGCCGCCGCAGCGTCAGCGGGTGACCTGCAGCATTGCAAGCCTCTTCCAGCAACTCAGGTCGCAGCTGCTTGCGCAAAAACTCATCGGTCTCACCCTGGTCCACGAGGATGGGCAGGCGCTCCTGGGCGGTGGCGACCAGTTCCACCGCGTCCCATTCCTTCCAAGCTGAAACATCCGCACCCAGGTAGGCCGTGAAAGCCTTCTGGCCCCAGGGCACCTGGCTGGGGGCGACCACGGGGGCGAAGGCCGAGACGCTGCGGTAACGGCCCGGGTTGCGCAGTGCAGTGACGAGCGCGCCGTGGCCGCCCATGCTGTGGCCGAAGATGCCGCGCGCATCCGTGGCGGGGAAGTTCTGCTCGATCAGTGTGGGCAGCTCCTGCGCCACGTAGTCCGCCATGCGGTAGTGCTGGGCCCAGGGGGCCTGGGTGGCGTTGAGGTAGAAGCCTGCACCTTCGCCCAGGTCGTACGTGTCTTCATTGGGCACGCCGGGGCCGCGGGGGCTGGTGTCGGGGGCGACGAGGATGAAACCGTGGCGCGCGGCATGTTCCTGCGCGCCGGCCTTGGTGATGAAGGTCTGCTCGTTGCAGGTCAGGCCGGCCAGGTAATACAGCACGGGGCAGCGCTGGCCCTCCACGGCGGCGGGCGGCAGGTAGACGCCGAACTTCATCTCGCAGCCCAGGGTGGTGGACTGGTGTTTCCAGACTTCCTGCCGGCCGCCGAAGCTGGCGTGGCGCTCTACGCGGTTCATGTCTTCTCTCCTCGGGTCGCTTCAGTAATGGATGACGGTGCGGATGGATTGGCCTGAGTGCATCAGCTCGAAGGCCTCGTTGATGTCTTTCAGTTCACGCGTGTGCGTAACAAAGGGCGCGAGCTGGATGTCGCCCTTCATGGCGTCTTCCACCATGCCCGGCAGCTGGCTGCGGCCCTTGACGCCGCCGAAGGCCGTGCCCAGCCAGCGCCGGCCGGTGACGAGCTGGAAGGGGCGCGTGGAAATCTCCTGCCCCGCCCCGGCCACACCGATGATGACACTCTGGCCCCAGCCGCGGTGCGCGCACTCCAGCGCGGCGCGCATGACGTTGACGTTGCCGATGCATTCGAAGCTGTGGTCCACGCCCCAGGTGGTCATCTCCACGATGACCTGCTGGATGGGTTTGTCATGGTCCTTGGGGTTCACGCAGTCGGTGGCGCCGAAGGTGCGGGCCAGGTCGAACTTGCCGGGGTTGGTGTCCACGGCGATGATGCGGCCCGCCTTCGCCTGCTTGGCACCCTGGATGACCGCCAGGCCAATGCCGCCCAGGCCGAACACGGCCACCGTGTCGCCGGGCTGCACCTTGGCGGTGTTTTTCACGGCGCCCAGGCCGGTGGTGACGCCGCAGCCCAGCAGGCAGACCTGTTCGTGGTTCGCCGCGGGGTTGATTTTGGCCAGCGAGACTTCGGCCACCACGGTGTATTCGCTGAAGGTGGAGCAGCCCATGTAGTGGTAGACGGGCTGGCCGTTGTAGGAGAAGCGCGTGGTGCCGTCGGGCATCACGCCTTTGCCCTGGGTGGCGCGCACGGCCACGCAGAGGTTGGTCTTGCCGCTCTTGCAGAACAGACACTCGCCGCACTCGGCGGTGTAGAGCGGGATGACGTGGTCGCCCGGCTTCACGCTGGTGACACCCTCGCCCACTTCCACCACCACACCCGCGCCCTCGTGACCCAGCACGGCAGGGAACAGGCCCTCGGGGTCATCACCGCTGAGCGTGAAGGCATCGGTGTGGCAGACGCCGGTGTGCGTGATCCTGACCAGCACCTCGCCCTTTTTCGGCGGCGCCACGTCGATCTCGACGATCTGCAAGGGCTGGCCGGCTGCAAAGGCGACGGCGGCGCGTGATTTCATGGGGAGGCTCCTTCAGGGATGGGGGACAGGCTGGCAAACGCGCAAGGGCGAATGCAAGGGCTGGATTCTCGGCCAGATGGCGGGCTCGCACCCGGGCGGCCAACGATAACCCTGCAGCGCCGACCCAACCCTTGACACACAAAAGCCCGGCGTACCGGGCTTTGCATGAGGGGGTAGCGGCCAGGGGCCGCCAAGCCTTATTCCGCCTTGATGCCGGCGGTGGTGGCCACGCGCGTCCAGCGCACCAGCTCGGAACGCATGAAGTCGGTGGCCTCGTCCGGGCTGGCGTAGACGATGTCGAAACCCATGCCTTCGAGCCTGGCCTTCATCTCGGGCTGCTTGAGCACCTGGGTGTAGGCGGCGTGCAGGCTCTTGACCACGGCCGGCGGCGTGGCCGAGGGGGCGTAGAGCGCGAACCAGTTGGAGACCTCGGCGCCGGGGTAGCCGGATTCGATCAGCGTGGGCGTCTGGGGCAGATCGCGGTGGCGCTGCTTGGCAGCCACGGCCAGCACGCGGATGCGACCCTGCTTGATGAAAGGCAGGGCGTTCTGCAGGGGGCTGAACATGTAGTCCAGCTGGCCGCCCACCAGGTCGTTCATGGCCTGGGACTGGCCCTTGTAGGGGATGTGGTTGGACGTGGTGCCGGCGATCTGGTTGAAGTATTCCGCCGTGAGGTGCTGGGAGCTGCCCGTGCCCGCCGAGCCGTAGTTGAGCGCGCCGCCCTTGCTGCGCGCGAGCTCGACGAACTCTTTCACGTTCGCCGCCTTGACGGAGGGGTGGACCACCAGGGCCACGTCGGTCTGCCCGACCAGGGCCACGGTCTGGAAATCCTTGAGCAGGTCGTAGGGCAGCTTGCGGTAGACCGCCACATTGGTGGCGATGGTGCTGGGCGAGAACAGCAGGGTGTAGCCGTCGGCCTTGGCCTTGGCCACGAACTCCACGCCGATGTTGCCGCCGGCACCCGTCTTGTTCTCCACCACCACGGGCTGGCCCAGCAGTTCGCCCACCTTCTGGCCGACCGCACGGGCCATGACGTCAGTGCCGCCGCCGGCCGACACGGGCACGATGAGCTGGATGGGGCGTTGCGGGAAGTTCTGGGCGCTGGCATGGGACAGCAGCGCGGCACCCAGGACGAGGCCGGCAGAAATGCGATGCAGAAGGTTCATGATGTCTCCTCGTGTTGTTGCAATTGATCTTATGACGATAATCATACTTATCATTAACCAACGCAAGTCAGGAAAACACTGACGCGCCAGGAGACCCGACATGAGCCCCACCGCCAATCCCGCCCTGATCGACGACCTCGTCATCGCCAACCACATCCTGGTCAACGAGGGCGTGCTCGACGGCTTCGGCCACATCAGCGTGCGCCATGACCAGCAGCCCGACCGTTTCCTGATCGCCCGCAGCATGGCGCCGGGCCTGGTGACGGCCGACGACATCGTGGCCTGCGACCTGGACGGCAGCGTGCACGACGAACGCGGCCGCAAGACCTATGTGGAGCGTTTCATCCACAGCGAGATCTACCGCGTCCGCCCCGACGTGATGGCCGTCATCCACAGCCACTCGCCCGCGGTCATCCCCTTTGGCGTGACGGGCGCGCGCCTGCGGCCGATCTGCCACATGAGCGGTTTCCTGGGCGCGCAGGTGCCGGTGTTCGAGATCCGGCACACGGCCGGCGAGGCCAGTGACCTGCTGATCCGCAACCAGGCCCTGGGCAAAGCCCTGGCGGCCGACCTGGGCCAGCAGGCTGTGGCGCTGCTGCGCGGGCATGGCAATGTGGTGGTGGGTTTCTCCATTCAGCAGGTGGTGTTCCGCGCCATCTACACCGAGAGCAACGCCCGCCTGCAGAGCGAGGCCATGCGCCTGGGCGAGATCAACTACCTGACGCCGGGCGAAGCCCAGGCCACCTCGGACATGAACGACGAGCACCTGGGCCGGCCCTGGGAAGTCTGGAAGAAACGGGCGCTGCAAAACCGCGTCTGAGCGCCGGGTGAGGGGCAGAGCCTAAAATCAGGGTCTGTTCACACCAATTTCTCATGTGCGAACGGGTGCAAACGGTGCCAATCTAGGCGCACGACGAAGCCCAGACTGGCCGTCTGGGGGAGGAGTGCAACAACGAGTGGCGCCGTTTGCACTCCGTTCCCTACGGGTTGCGGCCAAAAAAGCCATGCGGGGTGTTGCGCGGACTTGCCGGGGGCCTACCCCGGCGGCGTCCACGCGCCTACCGCATGACTTTTTTGATCCGCAACGCATCTTGAGAAATTGGTGTGAACAGACCCTACCCTCACCATGCTCAAATTCGAACTCCTCAAGACCGACGGCCACGCGCGCCGCGGCCGCCTCACCCTCAACCACGGTGTGGTCGAGACCCCGGTTTTCATGCCCGTGGGCACCTACGGCACGGTCAAGGGCGTGATGCCCAAGAGCCTGGAAGACATGGGCGCGCAGATCATCCTGGGCAACACCTTCCACCTGTGGATGCGCCCGGGCCTGGACGTGATGAAAACCTTCGGCGGCCTGCACCGCTTCGAGAACTGGGGCAAACCCATCCTCACCGATTCGGGCGGTTTCCAGGTCTGGTCGCTGGGCGAGATGCGCAAGATCTCCGAAGAGGGCGTGCGCTTCTCCTCGCCGGTCAACGGCGACAAGCTTTTCCTCACGCCCGAGGTCTCGATGCAGATCCAGACCGTGCTCAACAGCGACATCGTCATGCAGTTCGACGAGTGCACGCCCTATGTCTCGCTGGAGCCCAAGACCAAGGGCCAGCTGACCACCGAGCGCGAGGCGCGCGTCTCCATGGAGCTCAGCCTGCGCTGGGCCCGACGCTGCAAGACCGAGTTCGAGCGGCTGGAGAACCCCAACGCCCTGTTCGGCATCGTGCAGGGCGGCATGTACGAGAGCCTGCGCGACGAATCGCTGGCCGCGCTGGAGGAGCTGGACTTCCCCGGCATCGCCGTGGGCGGTGTCAGCGTGGGCGAGCCCAAGGACGACATGCAGCGCCTGATGCGCCACGTCGGCCCGCGGCTGCCGGCGCACAAGCCGCATTACCTGATGGGCGTGGGCACGCCGGAAGACCTGGTCTACGGGGTGCAGCACGGCATCGACATGTTCGACTGCGTCATGCCCACGCGCAATGCGCGCAACGGTCACCTGTTCACGCGTTTTGGCGACCTCAAGATCCGCAACGCGCGCCACAAGAGCGACGAGCGCCCCCTGGACGAGACCTGCAGCTGCTACGCCTGCGCCGGCAACTCCGGTGTGCCCTACCTGCAGGGCGGGCGCGAAGGTTTCAGCCGCGCCTACCTGCACCACCTGGACCGTTGCGGCGAAATGCTGGGCCCCATGCTGGCCACGGTGCACAACCTGCATTACTACCTGAACCTGATGCGCGAGGTACGCGCCGCGCTGGACGCCGGCAGCTTTGGCGCCTTCGTGGCCCAGTTCCATGCGGAGCGGGCCCGCGGCGTATGAGCCTGTAAGAAAACCGGACTCAGGCGCGACCAAGGTTAGGAATGGACATGGCCCTCACCCTACCCCTCACCATAGCCCCTGCCGACCTGGCCGCCATCCGCACCGACATGCTGCGCTTCGCGCGTCTGCAGTTGCGCGACGCGGCCGCCGCCGAAGACGCAGTGCAGGAAGCCCTGCTGGCCGCGCTGGCCAATGCCCAGCAGTTCGCCGGCCGGGCCCAGGCCAAGACATGGGTCTTCGGCATCCTGCGCAACAAGATCGTGGACGTCATCCGCCAGCAGAGCCGCAGCACCAATGTCTCGTCCTTCTCCGACGGTGAGCAGAGCCTGGACGAGACTTTCGAAACCCTGTTCCGCGAGAACGCGCACTGGACCCCGGCCTCGCGCCCGCGCGACTGGGGCAGCCCCGAAGCGGCCCTGCGCCAGCAGCATTTCTGGGGCGTGTTCGAGGCCTGCCTGACCCACCTGCCCGAGAACACGGCGCGCGTTTTCATGATGCGCGAATTTCTCGATTTCGAAACGCCCGAGGTCTGCCAGGAACTGGGCATCACGGTGAGCAACTGCAACGTCATCCTGCACCGGGCACGCAATGCGCTGCGCCTGTGCCTGCAACGCGGCTGGTTCACCGAAGGAGAAAAGACATGCTGAACTGCAAACAGGCCAGCCACCTCATGTCCGAGGCGCAGGACCGCCCGCTCGCGCTGGGCGAGCGCCTGCCGCTACGCCTGCATCTGTTCATGTGTGTAGGCTGCCGCAACTACGGCAAGCAGCTGGACTTCCTGCGGGCTGTCACCCGGGAAATGAAGGCCGGCAGCGAGCCGGCCCCCAAGGACTGAGGCGACTCAACTCAACGCCACTGATCCCTAAGCACCCACGCAAAGGCTGCCAGCAGGGCCACGGCCACGATGCCGAAGTACAGGGCCCAGGGTTTCTTCTTCTCGGCGTAGGGATCGGTGAGCGCGCGCTCGGCATTGGGCGGCAGGTGCGCCACCTGGGTCAGCGAGGTGCCGAAGGGAATGTTGATCTTGGCGCGCGCATTGATGGCCCAGCCATTGGCGTCCAGGATGGGGCCCAGGTTGCGGCTGCGCAGCTTGAACCAGGCCAGGATGACGGCCGGGCCGGAGATGGCCAGCATCAGGCCGGCCAGCGCAATGGGCACCTGCCACCACTTGAGCGCCAGCAGGCCGACCAGCACCGAGGCCAGGGCCGTGCCGATGGCGCCCACGGCCAGGCCGATGGCGGCAAAGATGCCGGCGAACTTGCCCACGTCGAAAGGCGGCGGGGGCGTTGCCGGCGCCGCGGGGGCAGCGGCCACCTTCTTGCTGCCATCCACCACAGCGGTAGTGAGCTTCTCGTCCGAGGCCTTGGCCTTGCTGGCGGCGATCTTCTGCAGCTGCTCGCCGACAAAACGGGCCAGCCGTTTGTAGGGCGACCAGAAGGCCTGGCGCAGGCTGATCGGGTGGTCGACGATCTTGGCGATGGTGGCGTCCCAGTCGCGGCCCTGGCGGTCATAGAACACGCCGTTGCGCCCGACCATGAGCTGGTCCGAGTCGCCGGCCGTGAAGGCCGCGGCCACGCTGAGCTTCTCGGCGCCGCGCACGCAATCGCAATAGACCAGGCACATGCGCGAGAGCGTGGCCAGGGTCGCATGGCGGCCCGCGTCGTTGACGGCCACGCAGAGTTCGGCCGAGCGGCCGTCCAGGTAGAGCGTGCCGACCTGGAAGGTGGCTTTGCCTTGGCGGGTGTAGAAATCGCGGAAGGCCACGAAGTTGTTGGCCAGGGCCAGCAGGTCGCGCACGTAATGCGCCAGCTTCTCCAGCTGGCGCACGCCATCGACCTCGGCCGCGGCATCGGGTTTGGCGGCCAGCCAGGCGGCATAGGGTGCGAGCTTGTCTTTCAGCGCCTTCCAGTCGGCCTCGGTCAACAGCGCGCGCTCGCCCAGCAGCGGCTGGATGGCGGCCTGGTGCAGGGTGGCCAAACGCGCCGCCCAGGCCGGGTTGAGCCCGGTGCCCAGCGGCAGTGCCGCACCGGCCTGCACGTGCGCCAGCGGCAGCGCGGCAATGCTCTCGGCATCGGTCTTCAAGGTCGCGCCACCGAGTGCGGCCAGCGTCGCATCGGCGGCATTGAGGGCCGCGCCGGCGCGTCCGTCATAGGCGGCCAGGCGGCAGCGCACGAACCAGTCTTCCACCTTCTCGGCCACGGCGGCCAGGGCCTCGTGCGCCGCAGCAGTGGCGTCGCCCAGCGGGCGGGCGGCGGCACCGGCAGCCTCCCAGGCGGCCTGTGCGCGCTGCGCGTGGCGGGCCTGTGCAGCGTTGGCTGCTTCCACCGTCACCAGACCGTCGCCGCTGCCGATGTCGGCCAGCAGCTCGCGCGCGGCGGCGGCGATGGCGGCACCCTCGGCGTCATCGTCGCGGATGGCAGAAAAAGGCACGCCCGGCAGCTTCTGCGCCAGCACCTCGCTGTCCTTCAGGCGCGCACCGGCCCAGGCCACGGCGGCGATCAGCTCGGGTGCGCGGACCTGGCCGTCGGCATCGCTGTCCACGAAGGCCAGGGTGCGGGCATCGAACTCGATGCCCTTGACCGGGCAGGACAGGGCCACCCAGAGCTTCTGGTCGAGCTGGCCGATGTTGAGCAGTTCGGCCGCGGTGTCCAGGCGGACCTGGTCAAAACCGCCGGCACGGAAGAAACGCCAATGGGGCTGGGTCGAGGTCATGTGCAGGTCCTCCGGAATGATTGGATTCATCTTACCCGCAGCCCGGGCCCGGCCTCAGCTGCGCAGGTTCACCGTGCCGTGGTGCGGGCGCATGCGGTCCAGCACCTGGGTGCTCATGCTGCGCGACAGTTCTTCCTTGCCCAGGAAAACCATGCCCAGGCCTTCCTGGCGCAGGAGCACGGCCTCGTCCTCGCTCAGGGTGCGCAGCAGCACCTCGACCTTGGGGTTGAGCGCCCACGCGGTCTCCACCATGCGACGCGCGCGCATGGAGTCGGGCGGCGTGATGACCAGCATGGCGGCGCGCGCAATGTGCGCCTGGATCAGCACCTCGGGCTCGGCCGCGTCGCCGCACACGGCGGGGATGTTCTGGCGCCGCAAGTCCTCCACCAGTTCGCGGTTCTGCTCGGCCACGACAAAGGGGATCTGCTGCGCGGCCAGCTCGACCGCCATGCGCCGGCCCACGCTGCCGTAACCCACCAGCACCACCTGCCCGGTCAGCTGTTTCGGATCGGTGGACATGGGCAGCTCGGCCAGCGGGTCGTCGCGCTGCTCGAAACGGCGCACCAGCTCGGAACGCTGGCGCAGCCACTGCTGCAGCGGCCCGATGGCGGCAAAGAGGGCCGAGTTGGCCGCGATCGAGATCAGCGCGCCGGCCAGCACCAGGCTCTGGCCTTCGGCCGGCATCAGCTGCAGGGCCACACCCATGCCGGCCAGGATGAAGGAGAACTCGCCGATCTGCGCCAGGCTGGCGCCGATGGTCAGCGCGGTGTTGAGCGGGTAACGGAACAGCAGCACCAGGCCGATGGCCGCCAGCGTCTTGCCCACCATGATGATGGCCACCACCGCCAGCACCTTGAGCGGCTGCTGCCAGAGCACGGCCGGGTCGAACAGCATGCCCACCGAGACGAAAAACAGCACGGCGAAGGCGTCGCGCAGCGGCAGCGATTCGTCGGCCGCGCGGTGGCTGTACTCGGACTCGCGCATCATCATGCCGGCGAAGAAGGCGCCCAGCGCGAAGGACACGTCGAACAGCAGGGCCGCGCCGAAGGCCACGCCGATGGCCGCAGACACCACGCACAGCGTGAACAGCTCGCGCGAGCCGGTGCGCGCCACCCACCACAGCAACTTGGGGAACACGCGCCGCCCCACCACCAGCATCACGGCGATGAAGGCCGCCACCTTGGCCAGCGTCAGGCCCATGGTGGTCCAGAGTTCGCCAGTGTCGGCCGCCTGCCCGGCGCCTGCCTCGCTCATGACACCGGCCAGCGCCGGCACCAGCACGAGCACCAGCACCATGACCAGGTCTTCCACCACCAGCCAGCCCACCGCAATGCGCCCGTTGATGCTGTCGAGCAGGCCCTTGGCCTCCAGCGCGCGCAAGAGCACCACCGTGCTGGCCACCGACAGGCACAGGCCAAAGATCAGCGCCCCGCCCCAGTGCCAGCCCCAGGCCAAACTCGCCCCCATGCCCAGGACCACCGCCACGCCGATCTGCACGATGGCTCCCGGCACGGCGATGCGCCGCACCGCCAGCAGCTCGCGCAGGGAGAAATGCAGACCGACACCGAACATCAGCAGCATCACGCCGATCTCGGCCAGCTGCCCGGCCAGGCCGATATCACCCACGAAACCCGGCGTGGCCGGGCTGATCACCACACCGGCCAGCAGGTAACCCACCAGCGGCGGCATCCTGAGCTGGCTGGCCAGCAGGCCCAGGATCATCGCCAGGCCGAAACCGGTGGCGATGGTGGCGATGAGGCTGACGTCGTGGGGCATGGGCGGAGAGGAGTTGAGCCTTGAAGATAACCCATGCGGCCGCGGCTGTGCGCATCAGGCGGCTGCAATTCCCTACAGCTTGCCTTGAATGGAACACCCTCGGAAACTGCACGGCCACGTCCGGGCAACGCAGCACCGCCGGGCCATGCAGTAAGCTTGCTGAGCCCGTCGGTCCGAGAAACCCAGCCCATGCCCTCGTCGCCCTCCACCCGCCAGCACGCTGCGGCCCCGCGCAGACGGCCGGCCCTCGCATGACGCCCCGAGGCTGAGCCCGCATGGCCCTGTCCTTCCACCGCCTGCTGCCCAACTCGCTGGTCGCGCGCGTCTTTTCCCTGTACACGGCCATCATGCTGCTGCTGGGCAGCACCAGCCTGTGGCTGTTCTTCAACCACCAGTTCCGGCAGGACATCGAAACCTCGCGCCAGGCTGTGGCCCTGCTGGCCGAAGCCACCGCCCCGCGGCTGATCGACCTCGCGATCCAGGGCGACGCCCCGGCCTTGCAGCGCGCGCTGCAGCGCGCCGTGCAGCAGGCGCCGGTGGCTTCTGTCGTCTACATCGACCCCCAGGGTCTGGTCCTGCGCAGCGAGAACCCGGCACGGCCGCCGGCTGGCGCCCCGGGCTGGCTGCGCGACGAGGTCGGGGCCCTGCTGTCGGATCTGAGCCGTCCGCTGAACGAGGGTGGGCGCAGCCACGGCAGTCTGCGCCTGAGCCACGATGTGGACGCCGTGGCGCAGCAGTTGTGGGAGCAGCTGCAGGTAGCGATCGGCCTGGCGCTGGCCAGCCTGCTGGGCGGTCTGGCATTGATCTGGCTGGGCCTGCGCCGCTGGCTGGCCTCGCTGCGCCGCCTGGACACCACGGCCGCGAACGGCTCGGCGCAGTTCGAGGCGCTGGCCAGCCAGCTGGTACAGGCGGTGCCGGTGGAATTCCGCCCCACCTTCGAGACCCTGCAGCATGTCTCGGGCAGCCTGCGCCTGGAACTCAAGCAGCGTGAACAGGCACTGGCCACCCTGCGCCGCGCGCTGGCCAATCTCATGCCCGATGCACCGGCGGCACCAGTCATGCAGAACATGGACATCGCCGCGCTCTCGCGCCTGGTGCTCAAGGTGGTGCAGGAGCGCGAGGCCGACCGCCTGGCGCTGCAGGAGGCCAAGCAGGCGGCCGAGGGCGCCAACCGCGCCAAGGGCGAGTTCCTCGCCGTCATGAGCCACGAGATCCGCACGCCCATGAACGGCATCATCGGCATGACCGGCCTGGCGCTGGAAACCCCGCTCACCCCCGAGCAGCGCGAGTACCTGAACATGGTGCGCAAGTCGGCCGACGCGCTGCTGGCCATCATCAACGACATCCTGGATTTCTCCAAGATCGAGGCCGGCCAGCTCACCCTGGACCCGCGCCCTTTCCGCCTGCACCCGCTGGTGCGCGGCACGCTCAACAGCCTGGACAGCCAGGCCCGCCAGAAAGGGCTCAAGCTGGTCTACGAACCCGGCGAGGACGTGCCGGCCTACCTCGTGGGCGACCCGGGCCGCCTGCGCCAGGTACTGGTCAACCTGGTGGGCAACGCCATCAAGTTCAGCCCGCAGGGCGCCGTCACCGTGCGCGTGCTGCGCCAGCAGTTCCGCGCCGGCCAGGTGGTGCTGCGCTTCGAGGTGCAGGACCAGGGCATCGGCATCGAGCCCGCCAAGCAGCAGGCGATCTTCGACCCCTTCACCCAGGCCGACGCCTCCATCACGCGCCACTTCGGCGGCACCGGCCTGGGCCTGGCCATCTGCAAGAAGCTGGTGCACGCCATGGGCGGGGAGATCGGTGTGCGCAGCGCGGCAGGCCGGGGCAGCACCTTCCATTTCCATGCCGTCTTCGGCATCGACGAGGAGGAACACAACAGCGACATCATGCCGCTGACGGCGCCCGGCCCGCTGGCCGGCGCGGAAGAGGCCGGGCTCAACATCCTGCTGGCCGAGGACAACGAGGTCAACCAGAAGCTCGCGCTTAAGCTGCTCGAACGCGAAGGCCACCGCGTGGACCTCGCGCACAACGGTGAGCAGGCCGTTTTCATGGCCACCCACGCCGACCCGCCCTACGACCTCATCCTGATGGACATGCAGATGCCCGTGCTCGACGGCCTGCAGGCCACGCGCCGCATCCGTGAGGAGGAACAGCGCAGCGGCTACCACGTGCGCATCGTCGCCCTCACGGCCAATGTGCTGCCCGAAGACCGCGAACGCTGCCTGGCCAGCGGCATGAACGGCTACCTCGCCAAACCCATCAAGCCGCGTGAGTTGCACGCCGTGCTGGCCGGTGAAACCGTGGCCCCGGCCGCGCCGGCCCCCAGCGCCGCAGACCCGGCCCCCGCCAGCACGTCGGCCTTCGACTACCGGCAGGCGCTGGCCCAGGCCGACCCCGTGGTGGTGCGCATCATTGCCGACGCCTACCGCCAGAACTGGCCGGTGCAGCTGCGCAGCCTGCAGGAGGCGCTGGCGCGCAGCGACGCCCGGCAGCTGCAGCACACCGCCCACGCCCTGCGCGGCCTGCTGGGCAATTTCGGCGCGGCACCGGCCGAGGCCCTGGCACGCCAGCTGGAACTGCTGGGCGCCAAGGGCACGGCCGCCGAGGCCGCGCCCCTGCTGCCCCCGCTGGAAAACCACCTGCAGCAGCTCGACCAGGCCCTGGTCGAATTCATGGCCAAGCCAGCCTGAAGTCCTCTCAGTGCTCGGCGGCGAAGCGCTGGCGCACCGATTGCACGTCGTCCAGCTGGCCCAGGAAGGCATCGACGCAGGCCGGGTCGAAATGCAGGCCGCGCTGATCGCGCAGCAGCTGCACGGCGCGCTCCATCTCCCAGGCCGGCTTGTAAGGCCGGGCCGAGGTCAGCGCGTCGAACACATCGGCCACGGCCACGATGCGGCCCACCACCGGAATGGCGTCCGCCTTCAGGCCCAGCGGGTAGCCGCTGCCGTCGTATTTCTCGTGGTGGCTCAGCGCGATGTCCGACGCCATCTGCAAGAGCGGCGAGCTGCTGCCCGAGAGGATGCTGTGCCCGATCACCGGGTGCTGCTTCATGATGGCGAACTCCGCCTCGTCCAGCTTGCCGGGCTTGAGCAGGATGTGGTCCGGGATGCCGACCTTGCCGACGTCGTGCATGGGCGCGGCCTCCAGGATCAGCTGCTGCTGTTCCAGCGGCAGGCCCATACGCACGGCGATCATCCAGGAGTAGTGCGCCATGCGCTGGATGTGGTCGCCCGTCTCCGGGTCGCGGAATTCGGCCGCGCGCGACAGGCGCAGGATGGTCTCGCGTTCGCGCCGCACGATCTCGTCGGTCGCCTTGAGCACTTCCTCGGCCAGCCAGCTGGCGCGGTCTTCCAGGCGTTTCTGGTTCGCGCGCAGCGCCAGCATGTTGCGCATGCGCGCCTTGAACTCGATGCGGTCCAGCGGCTTGGTCAGGAAGTCGTTGGCGCCGCCCTCCAGCGCCCGGTAGCGCACGTCCATCTCGTCGTTGGCCGTCACCATCAGCAGGGGAATGTCGGCCCGCCCCGGGGTGGCCCGAAAGCGCTGGATGAATTCGACACCATCGAGCTGCGGCATCATGTAGTCCACGATCACCAGGTCGGGTGCCAACGCCTGGCAATGGGCCAGCGCCTGCAGCGGGTCGGTGTAGGCGCGCACCTCGTGCGCCTCGCCCAGCTGGGTGATGAAATGCCGCAGCAGGAGCAGGTTCGCTTCCACGTCGTCGATGATCACAATCTGCATGAGGGGCCTGCTCCGCCTGGCTATTCCGGTCAGCTATCTTAGACCCGCCTCAGTTGTTGAGCTGGATGCGCAGGCGCTGGCCCTGCACCTGCAGGTCCTGCCACAAGGGCGCGACCCTCTGCGCGCCCTCCAACTGCGCCGGGTCGAACTTGCCCGTGGCACCGGGGGCCCTGAAGTTACCCGCCTGGCGCCAGCCGTCCCCCGCGGGCATGAACACCGTGCCGTTCCAGCCGTTGACGAAGAGCAGCAGCTCGTCCTGCCCATCGCCGTTGAGATCGCCCAGCCAGACCGGGCAGTTGTCCTTCGACTTGTAGCAGCGCTGCAGCTCCCAGGGCTGGTGCTGGCCCTGCGCATACCGCAGGAAACTCTGCGGCAGGCTGCGTCCCGGCGGGTAGACCCTGAACTTCTCCTGCAGCTGCTGCTCGCTCATCAGCACCTGGGGCCGCTGGTCGTAGCGGCTGGTCTGCGCCTGCAGACGCGCCGCCTGCTGGGCCCAGGCCTGGCCGGCCGGCACGCCCTGCCCGGCCGCCATGGCCTGCAGCGCCTCGCGGCCGAAACGCCCCGAGTCCCAGCGCAGGTAGACCCAGTCGGGCTCCTGCTGGCCCTGCTTCTGCTGCACATGGGCCAGGTGCGCGGCCACGGCCACGCGCCGCACATGCGTGGGCGGCGCCAGGTAGACCAGCAGGCTCACACACAGCAGCAGTGCAGCAGCGATGTTGGTGGGTGCCATGGCGCGCATCCAGCGCTCGGGCCTGAACCACGAGAGCGCGTAGCCCACCGCATAGACGCTGGCCTGCGTGGCCACCAGCGCGGCCCACAGGCGGTCTTCGGACCAGCCATGCTGCGCCACGCGCAGGCCCAGCGCCCACCAGGCCACACCCGCCACCACCACCAGCGCCAGCCAGGCGAGCTGCGTGGCGCGGCTCAGCCAAGCGGGATAGGGCCAGGGCTGCTCACCGTCCTGGTAGGCGCAGTTGGCAAACGCCACCGCCAGGGCCGTGAAGGCCAGCATCATGAGCGCGGCGCTGCGCGTCCTGAACAGCGGATCGAGCCCCGTGTAAGGCAGGGCCAGCACCCACAGCACGGCGAAGAACAGCACCAGCGGCAGCAGCCAGGCGGAGATCGACAGGGTGAAGCGGCGGATGGTCTCGGTCATGCTCGCGCGCGCCAGCCCCAGCGCAAAAGCGCCCGCCGCCACCAGGCCCGTGACCGGGAAGATGAAAACCGGCTTGCGGATCATCTCCATCACCCACGTCACGCCGATCAGCGACATCAGCCCCGCGCCGGCAAACAGCACCAGCCAGACGATGCCCACCATGGCCCAGGCCGTGGCCAGCAGGATGCCGTTGCGCCAGGCGTAGTGGAACAGGCGCTCGTAGCGCCAGCGCCGCGCCTCGAAGTCGAAACCGCAGAGCAGGCCCAGGCTGACGAAACCCAGCACCAGCGCGGCCAGCCCGTCGGTGAAACGCACGCCCGTGGCCACTCCCGTCACGCCGGCGGCCCAGGCCGCGCCGGCTCCCAGGGCTGCGTAGAGCAGCGCATACAGCGCCACCGCCGCGCGCCGCGCCGTGCGCGGCAGGTGCTCCACGTTCTGCGTGAAGTAGATCACCAGCGGCACGGCCAGCGCGGCGTAGAGCAGGCCGGTGAGCAGCATGGGCTCGGTGGCCGGCCAGGCCTTGTCCTCGAAGGACCGCCACAACCACCAGAGCACCCAGCCCTGCACCGTGCCCGTGAGGGCGAACATCAGCGGAAATTGCATGGTCTCACTCCCTGGTCTGTCTTGTGATGTGCGTGCATTCTGCAGCATGGCCGCGCCTCAGTAACGCAGCACCACGGGCGCCCCGCCCAGTTGGGCGCGCTGCAGCCAGCTGAAGACCGAGTCCACCGTCACGGTCTCGATGCGGTCGCTGTAGCGTTTCTCGCTGGGGTGGTCGTCGAAGGCCACGTTGGCCGCGCCCACCCGGGCCCCCAGGCGGGTGAGCGGCCGGATGGTCAGCACGCTGGGCTGGTAGCCCTTGAACTGCAGCCAGGCCTGCGCGCGTTCGCGCGAATAGACCGTGGGCTCCATGGCTGCGGCCAGCGTCTCGATGGCCCACTGGTTGCTCTGCTGGTACTTCTGGCTCCAGGGGTAGCTCACGATGTTGTAGGGCCGGTGGTGCAGCGCAATGGCGCGTTGCTCGTGTTGCAGCAGGGCGTGGAGTTTCGCCTGCACTTCCGGCACGGGCACGACCCAGGCCGCTTCCAGGCGCCAGAGGTCGTCCAGGAAAAACTCGCCCAGGCCCTGGCGGTAGATCGCCGCCTCCTGCGTGCCGCAGTGGTTGAGCTTGTGCAGCACACGCCAGACGTGGCCGCCCTGCCCGTCCGGCTGCTTGTAGGCAAAACCCAGGTGCGACCAGCGCAGGCCGTATTTGCTCAAATCCTGACCGGCCCGCGCCAGCAGCACCACCTGCGCGCCGCTGGCATCGAGTGCCTGCAGCGTGCGCTCGGCCAGGGTCAGGCCACGCTCCACGGTGATGGCCCGCAGGGGGCGGTTTTCGCAGCTGCGGCCAGCGTGGGCGGGTGTGGCGGCCAGCGCAGCACCGAGCAACACGGCCGCCAGCACGCCGCGCAGGCATTTCATCCCTGCCCCGCTCATAAGGCCACCCGCTCGTTGTGCAGCAGGGCCCGGCCCAGCGCATTGGGAATGAAGGCGATGGCCTCACCCGCTACCGACAGCACCACACCGGCGCCGATCACGCTCACGGCCAGCACCGTGCCCACGCCGACCACGGAGGCGCCCAAGCCCTTGCCCACGATCTCGATGCTGGCCACCGCGCCGTCCGAGGCGCGCTCCAGCACATAGAGGGTGCCGCGCGCGGTGGACTCCACCGTCTTCACCACCAGCACCGCGCCGGTGACCGACAGCGCCACCGGCACCATCACCACCGCAGCGGCCGCTGCGCTGCCCACCACCACGACCGAGGCGACGGGCAGGGCCGAGAGCGTGCTGAGCGCCGAAGCTTCGGTGTGAGCACGGGCCGGCAGGCTGGCCACGCTGCACAGTGCGACAGCGATGGTCAAAGCCAGAGATACAAAACGTTGTTTCATGATGACTCCTGGTGTCGTGGTGTCATTCATTCGCCGCGCATGGCGCTACGGCGGCCATCCAGGCGGGCTTCGGCCAGGTCGGCTTCGTGCTTGTCGCGCAGGGTCTTGGCCAGCGTGAAGGTGGTGGTGATCAGGTAGAGCCAGCTCACGCCCAGGAAGGCCTTGTAGGTCTCGCTGATCTCCATGCGCAGCAGGCCCCAGCCCGTGAGCGCCATGGCCAGGAAGAAGCCGATCCAGACCACGAACTTGAACATGGGCGAATCGGCCGCCTTGCCTTCGGCTTCGGCCTTCTCGTTGTCACGCACGAACTTGGCCAGCACGAAGGCGGCCGAGAGGCAGAAGAAATAACCCATGACCATGAAGGCGCGGTCCAGGTCCTTGCCCGGCAGCCAGGCCAGGCCCACGCCGCAGAGGAAAACGGCCAGCAGGAAGGAAACCCAGACCTGGAGGGACCAGGCTTTGGAATCGCGGTGGATGAGCACTTGCATGTATGACCCCTTCGGGTGGTTGAACATGCAGTCAGTGTGCGAGGCAGCCCCTCGAATGGGGGCTGTTTCCAGTACAAGTCTTTTAATATTGCCTTCGAAGTATCTTTATCTGATACCTGAAGGCGGCATCCGGGCTGACCAACCGGGTGGAGCCACCCGGCACCGGTCAGTGCCTGACGCTGGAGACGGCGGCCAGGATGCCCAGATAGTGATCCAGCGGCGGTGTGGCCTTCTGCGGCACCTTGGCCAGGTCGTCGTAACGGCGCAGGCGCACGGCCTCGGCCGCATAGGGCTGCGCCATGAAGACCTGCGCCTCGGGTTCGGAATAGGTACCGCCCTGCAGTTCGAGGCTGTGCTTGGAGGCCAGCGACAGCGCTTCCCAGTAACCCGACTCGGTCGCGCACAGGTAGCGCTTGGCGTCGACGTGCAGGCGGATCGGCTCCAGCACGGCGTCGGGCAGCAGATCGCGCAGGAAAGGCAGGGCGATGTACTGGTGCAGATCGTCCTTGTCCTGCCCGTGGTCGGCCAGGCCCTCGCGCTGCGCCGCCAGCAGGTGGCCGAGGTCGTGCAGCAAAGCCGCCACGATGGTCTCGGGCGTTTCCCCGGCCTGCTCGGCCAGCTGGGCGCACTGCAGGGCGTGTTCGAGCTGGTTGACGGCCTCGCGGCCGTATTGCGACTGGCCGCGGGTGGTGAGCAGGTGCTGGAGGTCGGAGTGGTCGAGGGCCATGGTGATATCAGACGAGGAGTTTGCGGATACGCGCCGACACCAGGTCGATCGCACTGACGGTGACGATGATGATCAGCATCACGGCGCAGGTTTCGGCGTACTGGAAGCCGCGGATGATCTCCCACAGCACCACACCGATGCCACCGGCGCCGACCATGCCGACCACGGAGGCCGAGCGCACGTTCGATTCGAAGCGGTAGAGCGTGTACGAGATCCACAGGGGCATGACCTGCGGGATGACGCCGTAGACGATTTCGTGCAGGGCGCTGGCACCGGTGGAGCGGATGCCCTCGACCGGTTGCGGGTCGATGGCCTCCACCGCCTCCGAGAACAGCTTGGCCAGCACACCCGTGGTATGGATCCACAGTGCCAGCACACCGGCAAAAGGCCCCAGGCCGACGGCCACCACGAACAGCATGGCGAACACCATCTCGTTGATGGCGCGGCAGCCGTCCATGAGCCGGCGCATGGGCTGGTAGACCCACCACGGCACGATGTTGGCCGAGGCCAGCAGCGCCATGGGCACCGCCGTCACCACGGCCAGCGCCGTACCCCAGAGGGCGATCTGCAGGGTGACGACCATCTCCTGCACGTACAGCTGCCATTGCGAGAAGTTCGGCGGAAAGAACTCGGCCGCGTAGGTGGCCATGTTGCCGGAGTCGCGCAGCAGGTCAAGCGGGCGCATGTCGGCGCCGCTCCAGGAAGCCGCCAGCACGGCCAGCAGCACGACCCAGGACAGATGCCAGCTCAGGCTGCGCTTGAGTTGCGGCGGCACCGGCAAGGACGTGCTGAGGTTCATTTCAGGGCAGCCAGCTTCTTGTCGATGTCGGCCAGACGGCTCTTCTTGTCGGCATCGCCGAGGTTGGCATCCACTTCGACCTTGTTACGCTGGCCGAACAGATCCAGCTGGCGGATCGGGATCAGCTGGGCGTTGCTCGATTCCTTGAAACCCGACAGCTTGGAGATCTTCATGATGATCTGCTTTTCGCGCGCGTCGGTCTTGCCGTAGTTGTAGAAGAAGTTCTTCAGCTTGGCCTTGGTCGCCTCGGGCAGGTCCTTGCGCATGACCAGGGGGTCCAGCGGGATCAGCGGCGACGTCCAGACGATCTTGATGTCCTTGAACTTCTCGGGATAGCGGTTCTGGATCTTCTCCATGTTCTCGCTGTTGTTGGTCGCCACATCGACCTGCTTGTTGGCCACGGCCAGGGCATTGGTCTCGTGGTTGGCGTTGCGCGTGATCCGGAAGTGGGTCTTGGGGTCGATCTTGTTCTGCGCGAAGACGTAGAAGCCCGGCACCAGGAAACCCGAGGTGGAGTTGGGATCGCCGTTGCTGAAGCTCAGGGATTTGCCGCCCTTGAGCACGTCGTCCAGGCTGTTGATCGGGCTGTCGCGGTGCACGATCAGGTGCGAGTAGTAGCCTTGCGTACCGTCGGCATTGACCATCTGCGCGAACACTTCGCCGCTGGCGCGGTCCACCGCCTCCATGGCCGACTTGTTGCCGAACCAGCCCAGGTGCACCTTGTTGAAGCGCATGCCTTCGATGATGCCGGCATAGTCGGGCGCGTAAAAGGCCGTGACCTTCAGGCCGGTCTGGCGGCTCATGTCGTCGATCAGCGGCTGCCAGTCGGCCTTGAGGTTCTGCGTCGATTCGGTCGAGATGATGCCGAAGTTGATGTCTTGCGCCAGCACACCCGTGCCGGCCAGGCCCAGGGCGAGGGCGGCCGCAGTGCGGGCAAAAATCTTTTTGATCATGGTTGTGACTCCAGGGTGGGGTTGGGGAAATTCATGCGGCCTGCGCCAGGGGGGGTACCCAGGGCATGGCCGGCGCCGCGGGGGCTGCGTCTTGGGTGGGCGGTGTGCCAGTGAGGATTTCGTCGGCCTGCACGCCGTACAGATCGCGCAGCAGGGCCGGCGTCAGGGCCGAGGAGGGGCCGTCGAACACCACCTGGCCCTGGTGCAGCGCCACCACGCGGGGGCAGTACTTGCGCGCCATGTCGACCTGGTGCAACGAGACGATCACGGTGCAGCGGTCCTCGCGGTTGATGCGCGCCAGGATCTCCATGACCTTGCGCGACGATTCGGGATCGAGCGAGGCAATCGGCTCGTCGGCCAGCACCACCCGGGCACCCTGCACCAGGGTGCGTGCGATGGCGGCACGCTGCTGCTGGCCACCGGAGAGCGTGGAGGCGCGCTGCGCGTGGCAGTCGGCGATGCCGACACGCGCCAGCGCCTCGATCGCCTGGCTGCGCTCCTGCTGGCTGAACAGGCGCAGCCAGCTGCGCCAGCAGGGGATGCGATGCAGCAGGCCGACCAGCACGTTCACCAGCACCGGCAGGCGGTCCACCAGGTTGAACTGCTGGAACACGAAGCCCACCTGGGCGCGGACCTTGCGGATGTCGCGGTGGATGCGCCCGCCCTGCTGCACGCAATGCCCGTCGATCTCGATCAGGGATTCGCTGCCGCCATCGGCGGCCACCAGGCCGGCCACATGGCGCAGCAGGGTGGACTTGCCGGAGCCGGACGCGCCGATCAGTGCCACCATCTCGCCGCGCTGCACGCTCAGGTTGATGTCGCGCAGGGCATGCCGGCCATTGGCAAAGTGCTTGTTGAGTTGTCGGATGTGGAGTGCCGCAGTCATATTGGCTCCTGGTTAAGTCGTCTAGACAGCGCAGTGTGGAAGCGGTGTGTGACAGGGTTTTGACAGTCGCGGGGCACGCGTGCGTCATGGCCTCGCGGCAGCTCAGATCACGCGCCGTCCCTCGCGCCAGACCGCCCGCACCACGGCCTGGCGCGCGCCGCCGGGCAGGTCCACCAGGCGCATCTGCACCAGATCGGCGCGCTGGCCGGGCGCGATCTCGCCCCGGTCGTGCAGGCCCGTGGCCCGCGCCGGGTTGCGCGTGACGGTGGCCACCGCCTGCGGCAGGGTCATCAGCTCCTCGTCCACCAGGCGCATGACGCCGCTCAGCATGCTGCCCGGCACGTAGTCGGAGGACAGGATGTCGAGCAGGCCGTGGCGCGCCAGCTCGGCCGCCGCCACATTGCCCGAGTGCGAGCCGCCGCGCACCACGTTGGGCCCGCCCATCACGGTGAGCAGGCCGAGCTCGTGCGCGGTGCGCGCCGCCGCCACCGTGGTCGGGAACTCCGACATGCTGGCGCCTTCGCCATGGGCCTGGCGCACATGCGCCTCGGTGGTGTCGTCGTGGCTGGCCAGGGCGATGCCGTGTGCGCGGCAGTAGTCGACGAAGTAGGCGCGGTGCGGCTCGGCGTACTGCGCCTGCAACTCGGCCGCGTGCGCCACCTGGCGTTCGAACTTCTCGCCGCTCCAGCCCTTCTTGCCGGTGTAGTAGATGCGCGCCTGCTCGATGTCCTCCCACTGGCGCTGGCCCGGCGTGTGGTCCATCAGCGAGATCAGCGACAGGCGCGGGTGCTCCTGGAAGGGCTTGAAGAGGTCGATGGTGTTGGGCGCCGGCAGCTCGCAGCGCACGTGCAGGTGGTGGTCGGCGCGCAGCAGGTCCTGCGCGGTGGCGGTGTCGATCGTCGCCAGCACCCGGTCCCAGGCACTGCCGCGCAGGCTGTCGGTATCGGCCTCGCCCACGCCCAGCGCATCGAACACGGTGGTGATGCCGGCGGCGGCCACTTCGGCGTCGTGCGCCAGCAGCGCGGGCAGCTCGGCCCAGTGCACCTTGGGCCTCGGCATCAGGTGGCGCTCGAAGTTGTCGGTGTGCATCTCCACCAGGCCGGGCAGCAGGTAGTCGCCCTCCAGGTCGATGGCGGCCGGGTCCGCGCTGCCGCCGCTGTCGAAGCCGGCCAGGCGGCCGTCGGCCACGGCCAGCGTGCCGTGCACCACCTCACCGGGCAGCACCAGGCGGGCATTCTTGAAAACGATCTGGCTGTTCATGCGTTTCTCCGGAATTCGGCGACGTTGACGCGGCGGGTGGCGACCTGCGCGCCGACACCGGCGTCGTGAAAGATGCCCACCAGCGCCGCGCCACGGGCCACCGCCTCGTGGATCAGCTCGATCACGGTGGCGGTGTTGGCGGCATCGAGCGAGGCCGTGGGTTCGTCCAGCAGCAGCAGCGGCCGCGGCTTGATCATGTTGCGGGCGATGTTGATGCGCTGCTGCTCACCGCCCGAGAAGGTGGCCGGCGGCAGGTGCCACAGGCGCTCGGGGATACGCAGGCGCGTCAGCCACAGCCTTGCCTGCTCGCGCGCGGCCTCCAGGGCCACCGCGTCGTCGCCGGCGTCCTCGGCCAGCGGCTCGGCCACCACGTCCAGCGCCCCCACACGCGGGATCACGCGCAGGAACTGGCTGACGTAGCCGATGGTGTGGCGGCGCAAATCCACCAGCGCGCGCGGCGTGGCCTCGGTGATCTCCACCGGGGCAGCACCGGGCGGCGACACCGTGATGCGGCCGGCGCTGGCACGGTAGTTGGCATAGATCAGCTTGAGCAGGGTGCTCTTGCCCATGCCCGAGGGGCCGTCGAGCACGATGCATTCGCCCGGGGCGACGCTGAGATCGACCTGGTCGAGCACGGGCAGCTCGACGCCGTTCTGGTGGTGCAGGGTGAAGCGCTTGGCCACCCCTTTCATCTGGAGCAGGGGTGCGTTCATGGCGGCAGTACCGAAGAGACGAGAAGCTGGGTGTAGGGGTGCTGCGGGTCGTCCAGCAACTGGTCGGTCAGGCCGGCCTCGACCACGCGGCCGCGCTGCATGACCATCATGCGGTGCGCCAGCAGGCGCGCCACGGCCAGGTCGTGCGTGACGATGATCACGGCCAGCTGCATCTGGCGCGTGAGCTGGCGCAGCATGTCCAGCAGGCGCGCCTGCACCGAGACGTCCAGCCCCGAGGTCGGCTCGTCCATGAACACCAGGCGCGGCTGCGTGACCAGGTTGCGGGCGATCTGCAGGCGCTGGCGCATGCCGCCGGAGTAGGCGCGCGGCGCCTCGTCGATGCGCGCCGGGTCGATCTCCACGCGCTGCAGCCATTCCTGCGCGGTGGCGCGCAGGCGGCCGTAGTGGCGCTCGCCCAGGCCCATCAGGCGCTCGCCCACGTTGGCACCGGCCGAGACGTCCATGCGCAGGCCGTCGGCCGCGTTCTGGTGCACGAAGCCCCAGTCGGTGCGCGCCAGCAGGCGGCGCTGCGCCTCGCTCATGGCGAACACGTCCTGCACGGCGCCGTCACGGGACTGGAACAGCACGCTGCCCGCATCGGGCTGGCTGCGCGCGGCCACGGCGTTGAGCAGGGTCGACTTGCCCGAGCCGGATTCGCCGACCACGGCCAGCACCTCGCCGGGCCAGAGGTCGAAGGAAGCGTCCTGCAACGCCACGCGCTCGCCGTAGCGTTTGCCGATGCCGCGCACCTGCAATAGGGGAAGATTTGTCGTTGTCATTTCAGTGACTCCAGCGCGCACGTTGCACCGCATGAGACGGTCTAAGCGGGGAACGCCGTGGAACCGGCTTTGCCGGGCCACTGGCGTTGCCCCCTTGAGGGGCTGAGTGCCGCGGCTCCAGACCTGCCTGCGCAGGTTTGGACGGCACCGAAGAGCCACAGCCTCCGGCTGGGGCACGTAGGCGACCACACGAAGTGGGCAAGCAACGGGGGTGTTTCATATTTCGATCACGAAGCTCAGGCCATGCTGCGCAAAGCCGAGCGATTCATAGAAGGCATGCGCCGCCTGGCGCTTGCGGTTGGACGACAGGGCCAGCTTGTAGCAACCAGCCGCACGCGCCTGCGCCACGGCGTGGGCCATCATCTGCCGGCCTATGCCCTGGCCATGCCGGTCCGGCGCCACCACCACGTCCTCGGCGATGGCCGAGGGCGTGCCGCGGTGGGCCAGGTTGTGCATGACCAGCAGGGCATAACTGCCGACCACGGCGTCGTCGCGTTCGTCGCAAGCGACGAAGAGGCGGTAGCTGGGGTAACGCGCGAATTCAGCCAACAGCGCACGCGCCTCCTCCTCGCCCAGCACGCGGCCGTTGTCCAGGCCCGGCTGGGCATACAAGGCCAGCACGGCCGGCAGATCGTCGGCCTGCGCCTGGCGCATGACGATGCTCATGCCAGCTCCTTGTCGGTGGCTTCATGCGTCACGTCAGCAACGGCTGGCTGGCGCGACTGGCAGTAGTCCGAGTCCGAGCACACGTGCATGCGGCTGCCGGCGTCGTCGGTGATGACCTCGTCCAGAAAGCTGTCGGTGGCGCCGCACAGCGCACAGGCCGCGTCCCAGCGCTGCACCTCGAAGGGGTGGTCCTCGAAACCCAGGCTTTCCACCGCGGTGTAGGGTGGCACGGCGTAGATGCGCTTCTCGCGCCCGGCACCGAACAGCTGCAGCGCCGGGCTCATGTGCATCTTGGGGTTGTCGAACTTCGGGATCGGCGAGGGCGCCATGATGTAGCGCCCGTTGACCAGCACCGGGTAGTCGTAGGTGGTGGCGATGTGGCCGTAACGCGCGATGTCCTCGTACAGCTTCACGTGCATCAGGCCGTACTCGGCCAGGCCGTGCAGGGTGCGCGTCTCGGTCTCGCGCGGCTCCAGCCGCTGCATGGGTTCGGGCACCGGCACCTGGTAGACCATGAGCTGGCCTTCGCGCAGCGGCGTCTCGGGAATGCGGTGGCGGGTCTGGATCAGCGTGGCCTCGGTGGTGCGCGTGGTGGTGGCCACGCCGGTGGTGCGCTCGAAGAAACGCCGGATGTTGACCGCGTTGACCGTGTCGTCCGAGCCCTGGTCGATCACCTTGAGCACGTCCTGCGGGCCGATGACGGCCGCCGTGACCTGGATGCCGCCGGTGCCCCAGCCGTAGGGCAGCGGCATTTCGCGCGAGCCGAAAGGCACCTGGTAACCGGGGATGGCCACCGCCTTGAGGATGGCGCGGCGGATCATGCGCTTGGTGCGCTCGTCGAGGTAAGCGAAATTGACTTGCGGCGCGCTCATGTGGGGTCTCCTTCGGCGCCCGGCTGCGGCGCGGCGGCGCGCAGGCGGCGCACCAGTTCGAGTTCGGACTGGAAGTCCACGTAATGCGGCAGCTTGAGGTGCTGCACGAAACCCGAGGCCTCCAGGCTGTCGCTGTGCGAGAGCACGAACTCCTGCATCTGCGCCGGCGACTCGACCGGCTCGCCCAGCTCCTCGGCGCGCAGCGCGCGGTCCACCAGGCTCATGGCCATGGCCTTGCGCTCGCTGTGGCCGAAGGCCAGGCCGTAGCCGCGCGTGAACTGCGGCGGCTCGGTCTTGCTGCCGGCGAACTGGTTGACCATCTCGCACTCGGTGATCTCCAGGTCGCCGATGGAGATGGCAAAACCCAGCTCCTCCGGTTCGATCTCCAGCGCCACCTGCCCCAGCCGGATCTCGCCCACGAAGGGGTGGCTGTGCGAATAACCGCGCTGGGTCGAATAGGCCATGGCCAGCAGGAAACCTTCGTCGCCGCGCGCCAGGTTCTGCAGGCGGGTGGCCCGGTCGGCCGGGAAACGCAGGGGCGCGCGCGTCAGGTCCATGGGCGCCGGGTCGCCCGGCGGCACGGGGCGGGTCTCGATCAGGCCCTCCTGGTTCAGCAGGTCCACCACACGCGGCACGGCGCCTTCTTCGGCCTTGAGCGCGGCGCTGTCGCTGCGCGGGGCGTCCGGGCTGTTGGCCAGCAGGGTGAAGTCCAGCAGGCGCTGGGTGTAGTCGTAGGTCGGCCCCAGCACCTGGCCGCCGGGTAGGTCCTTGAAGGTGGCGGAGATGCGGCGCTCCAGCGCCATGCGCGCGGTGTCCAGCGGCAGGGTGCTGCCCAGGCGCGGCAGCGTGGCGCGGTAGGCGCGCAGCAGGAAGATGGCTTCCACCAGGTCACCCGCCGCCTGCTTGATGGCCAGCGCGGCCAGCTCGGGGTCGTAGACCGAGCCCTCGGTCATGACACGGTCCACCGAGAGCTTGAGCTGCTGGCGGATCTGCGCCACCGACAGCTCGGGCAACGCACGGTCACCGCGCCGCTGCTCGGCCAGCAGGCGGTAGCTGTTGAGGATGGCGGTTTCCCCGCCCTTGACGGCCACGTACATGTCAGGCCTCCACGGTTGTTTCGATGCGCGTGCTGCGCGGCAGGCCGACGATCTGCTGCGGCGTGGCCAGGAACAGGTCCACACCGCGCGGAAAGGCCGCGTGGTTGGCTGCCCACTGCGCCACGAAGTCGGGCGGCAGCCCGGTCACGCGCAGACAGGCTCCGCCCTGGATGCCGGGACCGGACAGGCGCCAGTCCTGCCCTTCATCCGCTGCGTGGCCCAGGCCCGCCACGTCGATCACGCAGGTGGTCGACTGGTCGGGGTAGTTCTCGCTGCCACCGGCAAAAGCCTCCAGCGGCGGCAGCGCGTCGCCCGCGGCAACCCAGGCAAACTGCGCCTGGGCCGGCGTGGCGGCCAGCTGGCAGCCGGTGTGAAAACGCAGCCAGGCCGCGGCATCGCTGTCGCGCAGCGCCGGCGACAGCCACAGGCAACAGTCGGCGTCCAGCAGGGCCAGCAGCAGCGCGGCCGAGGCGGCATGGCCGACCTGCGGCACCTGCGCGTCGTGTGTGACATCCACCAGGCGGCCGGGGTGCGACAGCGCCTGCAGGGCCGCACGGAACACCTGCTGGCTGCCGTAGGCCTCCTGCGTGAAACCCGCACCGAGGGCGGACAGGTCTTGCGGGTTCATGCGCCCTCCTCCTCGTCGTCGGCACCGGCGCCGCTTTCGCGCGCCACGGTGAAGAAATCCACCTTGGTGCTCCGTGTGCGCTCCATGCGCTCGGCGCGCCGCCGGGCTAGGTGCTGACGCACCGGGACCAGCAGGCGGGCATCAAGCGCGGCCTGCTGCGCCGGGTCCTGCAGCAGGGCATCGGCCAGCGCGGCCAGTTGGGCCTGGCGGTGCGAGCGGCCCAGCACATAGGCCACGCCCACGGGCGTCTTGGTGCCGGCCTCGTCCAGGCGCAGGGCGCAGCGCGTGACGGTGACCTCGCCCAGGTTGAAGCGCTCACCGGTGCCGCCGGCGCGGCCCTGCACCATCATCAGCCCGGTCTCGGGCGCGCGCAGCCAGCGCGACGCCGCGCCGGCCTGCGGGCCCAGCACGGACTCCAGCAGCTCCTGCGGCGCGCGCGCCAGCAGCGCCATCCAGTCCGCGCGGACCAGGGGCCGGGCCGGGCCCGGGTTGTCAAATGCGTGAAACATCACTCTGCTATCCTGAAGTTGTATAGACAATTTGATTTCCTGCCGCCAGCTTAAAGACCCTTGATGTAGGTTTCATGACAGCCACCACGACTTTTCCCAACTCCCTCCAGACCGCGCCGGCCGGGCGTGAGAGTTTCTGGACCCGCATCGCCACCGAACTGGCCGAAGCCATCGGCCGCGGGGTCTACGCCCCGGGCCAGCGCCTGCCCTCCGAACACGCGCTGGCCGAGCAGTACGGCGTGAACCGCCACACCATCCGCCGCTCGCTGGCCAGCCTGTGCAGCCAGGGCCTGGTGCGCATCAGCCAGGGCAGCGGCACCTATGTGGAAGACTTCGCGGTGGACCTGGCGCTAGGCAAGCGCACCCGCCACCACCAGAACCTGGCGCAGGCCGGCCTGCGCGGCGGCCTGCAGGTGCTGGCCGCGCGCACCGTGCGCGCCACGGCGGCCCAGGCACGCGCGCTGCAGCTGCCGGCGCGCAGCACGCTGCTGTGGCTGCGCGTGCTGGGCGAGGCCGAGCAGCAGCCGCTGCAGGTCAGCGAGCGCCTTTTCCCCCTGCCGCGTTTTGCCAATCTGGAAGCCGTGGTGCGCGAGACCGGCTCCATCACCGCCGCCTTTGCAGCGCACGGCGTGGCCGACTACACGCGCCGCGACAGCCGCATCACCGCCCTGATGCCCGACGCCGAAGTCGCCGCCATCCTCAAGCAGGCCCAGAGCCGCCCGGTGCTGCAGGTGGAGAGCGTGAACGTGGACCCGCAGGGCGTGCCGATCGAATACGCCACCGCCTGGTTCGCCGGCGACCGCGTCAAGCTGACGGTGAGCCACGATGAGCACTGAGCCGGCCTACCGCTACGCCATCTACTACGCCCCGCGCCCGGACAGCCCCGAGTGGCAGGCCGGCAGCCGCTGGCTGGGACGCTGCGCGGCCAGCCAGCAGACGCTGACGCCGCCCGAGATCCCGGGCCTGCCGGCCGCGGAGTTCCTGCACCTGACAGCCGCGCCGCGCCGTTATGGCTGGCACGGCACGCTCAAGGCCCCGTTTGCATTGGCCCCGGGCGTGACACCCGCACAGCTGCGCGATGCCGTGTACAGCCTGTGCCGCCAGCTGCAGCCCTTTGATCTGCCCGCCCTGCAGGTGGCACGGCTGGACGATTTCCTGGCCATGGTGCCCACGGGGGCCGAGCCGGCCATCAACGCCGTGCAGCGGGCCTGCGTGACGCAGCTGCAGCCGCTGGCCGCACCGCTGCCGCCCGCGGAGCTGCAGCGCCGCCGCGCCGCCGGCCTGACGCCGGAAGAAGACGCGCTGCTGCTGCGCTGGGGCTACCCCTACGTGCTGGAGCGCTACCGCTTCCACTGCTCGCTCACCGGCCCGCTGCGCGGCGTTGCACCGGCCGTGATCGACGCGCTGCAGGCCGCCGCGCAATCGTGGTTCGCCCACCTGCCGGCCAGCCGCTTCGACGCGGTGGCCCTGCTGGCCGAACCCAGCCCCGGCGCCGACTTCGTGCTGCTGGAACACATGGCACTCGGCGCATGAGCCAGCGCCTGCTCTACGTCATGGGCCCCTCGGGCGCCGGCAAGGACAGCCTGCTGGCCTGGCTGCGCACGCGGCTGCCCCCCGCGCTACCCCTGCACTGGGCCCGCCGCACCATCAGCCGCGCGGCTGAGGCCGGCGGCGAGGCACACGAAAGCGTGGACAGCGCGAGTTTCGAACGCCTGCGCGATGCACAAGCCTTCGGCCTGCATTGGGCGGCCCACGATCTGCTCTACGGTGTGCGGCACCAGGAACTGGCGCCGCTGCGGGCGGGCCGCTGGGTGCTGCTCAACGGCTCGCGCGCCTACCTGCCCGAGGCGCAGCAGCACTACCCCGAGCTCACGGTGCTGCACATCACGGCCAGCGCCGAGGTGCTGCAGCAGCGCCTGCTGGCGCGCGGCCGCGAGAGTGCCGACACGGTGGCGCAGCGCGTGCAGCGCGCCGGCGCTTACCGCCCGGGCGGGGTGCAGCGGCTGATCGAGGTGCACAACGACGGCACGCTAGATGCTGCAGGTGAGCAGTTGCTACAGGCCTTGCAGCAACTGGAGGGCTGGCCCGCACCGGGCCGGGCTTAGACGCCGGCCGGGAGCCTGGAGGCCATCGCCTTACGGCGGTCCAGCTTGCGGCCATCGGCGATGAAGGTGCCGTCGCCCACGGCGTGCAGCAAACGCCGTTCCTTGCGCGTGGCGTCCACCCAGGCGGCCACGCCCTGCAGGAACACGACGCCGTGCTTCTTGTTGTAGTCGATCACCTTGCACTCGATATTGGCCAGACACTCCTGGATCAGCGGCGCCTTCACCTTGCTGGCTTTGAGCGGGGTGAGCTTGAATTTGGCGAACTTGTCCGTGTCGCTGCCTGAACAGGTGCCGATGCCCACCACCTTATCGAGCAGATCCACCGTGGGGATGGCGATCACGCACTCCTTGGTCTTGCGCAGCGCGGCAAAGGAATGGTTCCAGGGCCCGGTGGTGAGGGCGAACACTGGCGTGAAGTCCACCACCATGGTCCACGATATGGTCATGATGTTGCTCTGCTGGCCGTCATGCGTGGTGATCAGCACCACCGGGCCGGGCTCCAGCAGGGTGAAGGCTTTGTTGAGGGGGAGTTTTTTCATGGGAGCCTCCGTCATCGCGCAAGTCTCGGTGTCGACTTTCGGCCCATCCCGACTATTTATCTGCGGGGAGAACGGTCGCTCAACGCCCCATGCTAGAAATTCGGCAAATCTGACCTTCTGATCTCCGTCAGCATGACCTTGTACTCATGGCCCCGATCTGGGCGCTCCGATGGCGGCAAACTGGAGCCGCATCGACCATAAAACACAACGTAGTCCTTGGTAGCGCCTATCCCCGCCACCCCCCCACCGCATTTCTCATCTAATGACACATTGGGCGGGCTAACAAGTACGGACCACAATTGCTTGCCATGACTGTCGTAACGCTCAAGCGTTCCAGGCGCGGTCCGATGGTCCCACCACCCGTTTATCGCGAAAAACCCCTTATCCACGGCTGTCGAAGTTCTCGGGTACGGGAACGTCAGCTCCGTGTATGTCTTGGATTGCCAGTCGAGCAGGTGCGGCCCATCGTAGCCCCATCGCGAAGTCATCGCGCTTTGGACGGCCGTTTGCCAGCCCTCCTTTCCGACGCCTCTATTGAATAGATGAGCGTATTCCTTCTCGGTTACGAAGATATATCGGACTCTGTACGGTTTAACGGTTGTTGCGTCAAAGGCAGTTGGCGAGGGCGACTCGATCTTTACCCTGTTCTGAAAAAGCGCTCGGTACCCTTGCTTGGAAAAGCCCGGTGCATTCCAGATGCGGTGAACCAGGTCTCTGTGGCCCGAATTGCCGTTTGACGGCATGGCGTCACTATCAGCCGACGTTAGAGCGGCCAGTTTTTGTCCGGTAGTCCTGTCAACAAGTGACCAGTAGCCGAAAGGTGTTCCCCATGGATGTTTGCCCTCGTAAACAAGTGCCATGCGCGCTGTCGGCTTCTCTATCGGCGTTGCCGATATGCAGGTGCCTGGCAATAGGGGACTGTCATCCATCCTCCATTTCATCACTTGTGGAAGGCGCTCGACCTGGATGCAGCGCGACTCTGGGCTGGCTCCATCGGCGAGCGCGAGTCGCACGTAGTCAGTGCCAGGCGCAAGGAAGGGAACATACAAGGCAACGTCACCGTCCACGTCGGTCATGCCAAAGTAGCCAATGGTCTCTTTCCCCTTGAAGCGGCGCGCCTTTACCTCAACGAATCGCAACCCTCTTTCTGTCAGCATGCTGAATATCTGACGATTCGGGATGACCGCACCCTCCGTCACTAGCGAGTCGGTATAAAAGCGTTCAGGTAGGTCACGCATCTCCATCTGCCGTTGGTTATAGGCTTTCCCATAGTTAGGGTCAGACTTGAAATTCCCCATACCACCAGCGTTCCGCAGGAGAGTTCCCACCGGGTCGCATGCGGCCATCAAACATGCAACGGTCAGGATCGCGATGCAGCGGATTGCTGCCAAGACGTTCCGATTGTCAAACATGCCCCGGACTTCAAATAGAGAGTACAACGCTAGGCACCTTTCCTATGTTCTTCATCAAAGCGGTGTTGATCCTTCGGCCTCAGAGAGAGTGACGGATTCCGAAAATTCTAGGGACCAAATACGCTGGGGTCCATCCCCCAAATTGGGAATCGATGCCCGCTTCTGGTCAAGTCTGGGAATGTCTGCTCCTGGCGCCGAAATCGGTCACGCACTACCCTTCCCACCCGATCCCGCCTCCAACAACGTCGCGACCCTCACCCGCAGCTGATCTAGCGGCATCTCACCTCCTGCCACCGGCTCCCCCACATTCAATCCCACCTTGTTGAAAATCCCCCGCCGAAACGGCTTGGCCATCGCCGTCGGCTTGCCACCCACCAGTTCGGCGCGGCTGAAAAACGAGCCCCAGAGATTGGTCAGCGCCATGGGCACCACGGGCACGGGCTGCTGTTCCAGGATCTTCATGAGGCCGCCCTTGAACTCCTGCAGTGTGCCGTCCTTGGTGATGCCGCCTTCGGGGAAGATGGCCAGGAGGTCGCCTTCTTTCAGCACCTGGGCTGCGGCAGCGAAGGCGGCTTCGTAGGCCGCGGGGTCTTCGCTGCGCGGGGCGATGGGGATGGCCTTGGCGAGTTTGAAAAGCCAGCCCAGCACCGGGATCTTGAAGATGCGGTGATCCATGATGAAACGGATGGGGCGCGGGCTGGCCGCCATGAGCAGCACGGCGTCGATGAAGCTCACGTGGTTGCAGGCCAGGATGGCGGGGCCTTCTGAAGGAATGTGCTCTTCGCCCCGCACCTTGAAGCGGTAGACGAAGTGCGTGAGCACCCAGGCCACGAAGCGCAGCAAATATTCCGGCACCAGCAGGAAGATGTAGGCGCCGACCACCGCATTGGCCAGGCCCACGGCCAGGAAGACCTGGGGCACGCTGAAGCCCAGCGCCAGCATGGCGCCGGCCAGCACCGAGCTGACCACCATGAAGATGGCGTTGAGGATGTTGTTGGCGGCGATGATGCGCGCGCGGTGCGTGGCCGGGCTGCGCAGCTGGATCAGTGCGTACATGGGCACGCTGTACAAGCCGGCGAAGAGGCTGAGCAGCAGCAGATCGGCCATGACGCGCCAGTGGGCGGGCTGGGCCAGGAAGGCGGCCAGGCCCATGATGTCGGAGGCAGGGAGGCCGCGCGACGCAAAGTACAGGTCCACCGCAAACACACTCATGCCGATGGCGCCCAGGGGCACCAGGCCGATTTCCACATGGCGACGGCTCAGCAATTCACACAGTAGCGAACCGGTGCCGATGCCGATGGAGAACACCACCAGCAGGGCCGAGGCCACCTGCTCGTCGCCGTGCAGCACCTCCTTGGCGAAGCTGGGGAACTGGCTCAGGAAGACGGCGCCGAAGAACCACATCCAGCTGATGCCCAGCAGGGAGCGGAACACCACGATGTTGCCGCGCGCGAGCTTGAGGTTGCGCCAGGTCTCGGTGAAGGGGTTCCAGTTGATCTTGAGCGTGGGGTCGGTCGCCGGCACCATGGGGATGCGCGCGGACGTCGCACGGCCCACGATGGCCAGGGCCACGCAGGCAAAGGCCACGTTCTGGTGGCCCACTTCGGGCATGGCCACCACCAGGCCGCCCACCACATTGCCCAGCAGGATGGCCACGAAGGTGCCCATCTCGATCATGCCGTTGCCGCCGGTGAGTTCACGCTCGCCCAGCACCTCGGGCAGGTAGGCGTATTTCACCGGGCCGAAGAGCGTGGACTGCAGGCCCATGAGGAAGATGCAGCCCAGCAGTACACCGACCTGCCCCATGATGAAACCCCAGGCCGCGATCAGCATGATGGCGATCTCCAGGTCCTTGGTGAAGCGCATGAGCCGCGTCTTGTTGTACTTGTCGGCCAGCTGGCCGCTGGTGGCGGAGAAAAGCACGAAGGGCAGAATGAACAGTGCCCCGATCACCAGGCCGGCCAGCGCGGGCGGCAGCCAGCCCACGCTGAGCTGGTAGGTGACCATGACCGTGAAGGCGAACTTGAAGAGGTTGTCGTTGGCGGCGCCGGTGAACTGCGTCCAGAAAAAGGGGGCGAAACGGCGCTGGCGCAGCAGGGCGAACTGGTTGGGATGCTCACCGTGGCCCGGGGCCGCGGGGGCCGGGGCGATGTTGTTCTTGTCACTCAAGATGGTCTCCTCCGTTTATTGTTGAGTGGCATTCTGCCCGAGCGCGCGCAGCGCGCTGATGACAGGCCATGCTGCGAATGCAGCCACCAGGTGCTTGAGGCTGTGGCCCGAGATGATCTCGCCCGTGGCCTGGTAGATGGCGTGGTCGGCCTGCTCGCAGAGCTTGGCCACGACGTAGATGGCGATGACGGCACCCCAGCGCACGGCCAGCGCGCCAGGCAAGGGTTTCATGAAAGCCAGCACCAGCAGCAGCACCAAACCACCGCCCTGCAGCAGGGCCCAGGGCAGCAGGTTGCCCTGGGCGGCCCAGACGGCCACACTCACCGGGCCCAGCAACAACACGACCGCCGCCAGGGCCAGCCCCGCCCGCGCGCTGAGGTGCACGGCCACGCCCAGGCCCAGCAGGCCGGCGAAGGCCACCGTCATGCCCAGCCGGTCCACCACCAGGCCCGCGTCGTCCGGCGCCCAGTGGTAAACGGCGGACCCCAGGGCGGTGACCAGGAGACCGCCGAAGAACAGCGCGGCCAGCCGCTGCTGGGTGGCGTCCAGCTGCGGCACACGGCCCAGCACACGCAGGCCCAGCAGGCCGAAGAGCGCAAAAGGCAGGTTGCTCAGCACATCCAGCGCACAGGGCATGCCGAGCCAGCTGCGCTGGTCGGCGAAATCATGGAAGTGCGGTGCTTGCGCCAGGGGCGGGGCGAAGATGGCCAGCAGGCCGAGCAGCAGCACGGCGCCCAGCAGAACAGCTTCGGCACGTGAGATCGATGGAAACATGAAAGGCTCCGGGGATGACGATGGCCGCACTGTGGGGCGCGCGCATCGCCAATGGGGCCATTTCATGCGACTTCCACACTTCTGTCTACCGGGAGTATCGATAATCGATACCACCGCGACACTCCCGAGAGCAAGCCATGAGCACCACCGCCGACCTCGTCCTGGCCCTGAAGAAGGAACTGAAGGCCGCCCACCTGACCTATGCCGACCTGGCGAAGAAGCTGGGCATGGCGGAAAGCAGCGTCAAGCGCATGCTGGCCCGGGGCGACATGCCGCTGTCGCGCATCGACGCGATCTGCCGCGCGCTCAAGCTGGACTTCGGCGAGCTGGCGCGCCGTGTGGCCGACGCCCAGCCCCTGCTGGCCGAGCTGACACAGCAGCAGGAAAAGGCCGTGGTGGCCGACAAGAAGCTGCTGCTGGTGGCCATCTGCGTGCTGAGCCAGTGGACGCTGGAGCAGATCGTGGCGAGCTACCGCCTGAGCGAGGCCGAGGGCGTGAAGTACCTGGCGCAACTGGACCGCATCGGCATCATCGAGCTGCGGCCACTGAACCGCTACCGCCTGAAACTGGCCAAAACCTTCCGCTGGCGACCGCACGGCCCGGTGATGGACTACTTCCGCGAGCACGCGCTGCTGGACTATTACAGCGGCGGTTTCGACGGCCACGGCGAAGGCCTGCTGCTGGTGCACGGCAGCATCAGCCGCAGCCTCGCACCGTCTTTCATGGAACGCCTGCAGCGCGTGGCCCAGGACTTTGCCCAGCAGCACCAGGCCGACCAGAAGCTGCCCGAGAAGGACCGCGAAGGCTACACCCTGCTGCTGGCGATGCGGAGTTGGGAGTTTGAGGCTTTCGCCGCACTGCGACGTTGAGGCTTTTGCCGACATGGATTGATGTGGATCAAGTCGAAAACATACCCCGGTGCCTATAAATGGTGCACCAGCCGCACCCGGTCAGAGGCGCGGCATACACCAGGAGACAGAACCATGGCCCATATCGTGATCCTCGGCGCTGGCATCGGCGGCATGCCGATGGCGTATGAGATGCGTGCGCTGGCGCGCGCGGAAGACAAAGTCACCGTCATTTCGAACAACCCGAAGTTCCACTTCGTGCCGTCCAACCCCTGGGTGGCGGTGGACTGGCGCAAGCGCGAGGACATCGAGCTCGACATCGCGCCGGTGCTGGCGAAGAAGAAGATCGACTTCATCGGCGTAGGGGCCAAGCGCCTGCACCCTGAGAAGAACCAGGTCGAGCTGGACGACGGCCGCACGGTGGATTACGACTACCTGGTGATTGCCACCGGTCCGAAGCTGGCCTTCGACGAGATCGAGGGCCTGGGCCCCAAGGGCTATACCCACTCGATCTGCCACGTGGACCACGCGGTGGAGGCCGAGCGCGACTGGCAGGAATTCATCAAGAGCCCGGGCCACGTGGTGGTGGGCGCGGTGCAGGGGGCCTCCTGCTACGGCCCGGCCTACGAGTACGCCATGATCATGGACACCGACCTGCGCAAGCGCAAGATCCGCGACAAGGTGCCCATGACCTTCGTGACGGCCGAGCCCTATATCGGCCACCTGGGCCTGGGCGGGGTGGGCGACTCCAAGGGCCTGCTGGAATCGGTCATGCGCGACCGCCACATCAAGTGGATCTGCAATGCCAAGACCACCAAGGTGGAGGCCGGCAAGATGTACGTGACCGAGCACAACGAGGACGGCACACCGAAGAAGGAACACGTGCTGGACTTCAAGTTCTCCATGATGCTGCCGGCCTTCAAGGGCATCGACGCGGTGTTCGGCATCGAGGGGCTGACCAACCCGCGCGGGTTCATCCTGATCGATCCGCAGCAGCGCAACCCCAAGTACAAGAACATCTACGCGGTGGGCGTGTGCGTGGCGATTCCCCCGGTGGAAGCCACACCGGTGCCCACGGGCGCGCCCAAGACGGGTTACATGATCGAGTCCATGGTGACGGCCACGGCGCACAACATCCGCGACGAGCTCGACGGCAAGCAGCCCGCCACCAAGGCCACCTGGAACGCCGTGTGCCTGGCCGACTTCGGCGATACGGGCGCCTGCTTCGTGGCGCTGCCGCAGATTCCGCCGCGCAACGTGAACTGGTTCTCGCAGGGCAAGTGGGTGCACCTGGCCAAGATCGCCTTCGAGAAATACTTCATGCGCAAGATGAAGGCCGGCACTTCGGAGCCGCTGTTCGAGAAGATGGTGATGAACGCCCTGGGCATCATGAAGCTCAAGGACAAATAAGCACCACACCATGGCCACCGGCTATGTGTTCTTCGACGCCGAGCTGCGCGATCGCTTCGTGCAGGGCTTGGCGGCGCGGGCGCTGCAGAGCAGCACGCGCGAAGACGCCATGGAAGGCTGGGTGGTCGAGCTGGCCGCCGAGCCCGACGACGACACGCTGGAGACCCTGGAGGCCGACTACGAGGCGCTGATGCAGGAGCAGATGCAGCGCGCCGAGGCGCGGCCCGACTGGGGCAGCCACCAGGTGGCCAGCCTGAGCATCACGCGCAGCGATGGCAGCCCCGCCGTGGTGCGGCTGCCGCCGGCGGTGGCGCGGCCCCTGATGGAACATTTCAGTGCCGAGGAGGCGCACGCGCTGGTGACGGCGATTGCCCACAGCCTGGAGAACCCGGTGGACGGGCCGCTGTGCCGCAAGGACTTGCTGAAGACCCGACCGCAGGACTGAGTCGCGCGTCTATTCGGCAAAGCAGCCATCAGGGACACAGCATCCAGTGCATGACACAGGACTTTGTCCAACAACACCAGGCCGACCAGAAACTACCTATGAAAGACCGCGAGGGTTACGCCCTGGTGCTGGCGATGCGGAGTTGGGAGTTCGAGGCGTTCTCGGCACTGCGTCGATGAGGCTGGAAAGCGGAACTACGATCGCAGCGGTCAGAAACAAGTCCATCCCCGGCAATTGGACTCAGTTATTTTCACTATCAATCCATACCAGACTGGGGCGAACAATAACGGAGATGCGCCGATTGCCAGCGCCTGGACCAAGTGGTCCGCTCGTCGCTTCAAACTCAGGCCAAAAGCCCAACCGGTGAACACTGCAATCCCGACAGGAGCAGACATCAGAAGTGGATGAGCCCCGGCCAAGAAGATAAACCCAAGGCCCACCACGCCTGCGCCAGCTAGCAACAAAGCATCCGCAACGTATGCGAGCATTAAAAGAATGCCCAGAAAAGGGTGTTGATTGTTCACTTCATACCTGCTCAGACGCCAATGCCAGGGTCGAGGGTTAATCGGAGAGGAAGACCGTCAGCACGCCGGTGTAGCCATAGATGTGGTGGCGCGCGATCTCGCCGCCGGCGAAGAAACCGATCAGCGGCACGTCGCCCAGCGCGTGGCGCACGATCTGCAGCTCGGCGCTGGGCCCGCCGAAGTGCGGGCCGCCGCGGCCGGAGCAGCTGACGTAGACAGCACCCACCATGCGCTTGGGCGTCTGCACCGGAGGCTCGGCCTCCAGCCCGCCTGCGGTCAGCGGCAGTTCTTCCGGTTCCAGTTCCTCGCGGATCTCGGCGCAGATGCGCATGAGGTCGGCGCGCGCGGCCTGCACATTGCGCTGGCAGAAAGCCAGCTGCATGCCCTCTTCCACCAGTTCGGCCAGGGCCACGCCGCCGCGCTGCGGGTCCAGGCCGATGATGTGGCGCACCCGCACGTCGCTGCCGAAGTTGCCGGTGCGGTTGATGGCGCGGCCGTCAGCGGCCACGTCCTGCGGGCTCACCAGGCCGGCCAGGGTGGCGCGCACGGCGCCCAGGGCCTGCTCGGGCTCGTCCAGCGTCACCTCCAGTTCGCGCAGCAGCACCTGCAGCGCGGGCTCGCCGTCGAGCTGGTAGACCACGTTGCGCTCGGCCTCGGTGATGGCGTGGCTGCCGGCCACCGGGCAGCAGCCCTGGGTCACACGCGAGACCACGGACACGCCGGCGCCGAAGGCCACGCCGCTCAAGCCCCCGTGGAACACGCCGGTGGAGCGGCCCTGGCCGCGGATGAAGCCGTCACCGCCCAGCGCGAACTGCACGCTCTCGCCGCGGCTGGCGGCCAGGCCGCCGAAGAGGTAGCCGCTGTCGGTGCGCGCGGCCATCTCGTTGATGAGCTCGGACAGTTCGGGGGTATGGCCGTCGGCGTGCACCAGCGCGGTGTGCGGCTCGAAACCCAGGCCCAGCGGTGCCACGCCGGAAAACACGCGGTACTGGTCGCTGGGCAGGTCGCAGAGCATCACGGCCATGGCCGGCTCGTCGAAGTACTCGACGTTGGTGGCGGCTATGCCCACGCCCACGGTGCCGGCCCAGTCGGTGACTTCGGGCAGCTCGGCACTCAGGTGGGCGAGGATGGCCTCGGCTTCGGCGACGTAGTGATCGGTGATGTAGAGCAGGGCCAGCGTGGGATGGTTGGCGCCGGGCAGGGCCAGCTGCGCGCGCAGCTGCGCCAGCACCAGCGCGGCGGCCATGCGCCATTGCGGGTGGGTGGCGTGGGCCAGGGGAAAGTTTTTCATCGACATCTCAAACAGGCTTGGGCTTGCGCGGGGCGGCTTTCTTCGCGGCCTTGGCGGCGGGCGCAGGCTTGGCCGGGGCGGCTGCAGCAGCGCTGCGCGCAGCCGCGTCTTTCATGGCCTGGCCGGCGATCTGCTGGAACTGCTGGGTCAGCGCACCCCAGTACTGCATGGGGTCGGCCAGGGGTGCGGCGGCAGCGGCCGGCTTGTCGGCCGGGGCGGCGGGCGCCGCCTTGGGTGCCTGTGCTGCTGCGGGTTTGGCCGCCGCTGGCGCGCCCGGCATGGGCCAGGCCATGCCCGCGCCGGGCATGGGCACGTTCATGCTCTTGAGCGTGGCCAGGGTCATCTTCTGCACTTCCAGCGCCTGGATGGTGGCCTTGAGCGCGGCGGCGTTCTGGTCCAGCCAGAACTGCACGGCCTTGAGCTCGGTGATGCGTTTGTCCAGCGCCTCGGCGTCCAGGGTGGGCGCCACCCAGCCGGCCATGGGGGCCTGGCCGCCCTGGGCCAGCTTCTGCAGGAAATCGAAACCCGGTACGAACTGGCCGAAGCCGCTGGGGTCTGCCTTGTTGCTCATGGGCTGCTCCTGCTTCTGGTGTGCACTGTTGCCAGCTTACTCCATGGCCGCCGGCAAGGGCAGGGCCTGCGCGGCCAGCCCCTCGAAAACGCTGGCGGGCACCGGCCGGCTGAAGTAGTAGCCCTGGTAGGCCAGGCAGCCCTCGGTGGCCAGGGCCTGGCGCTGCGCCTCGGTTTCCACCCCCTCGGCCACCGCCTGCAGGCCCAGGCTGCGCGCCAGGGCGATGATGGTGCGCACGATGGCCGCATCGTTGGGGTCGTTCAGCAGGTCACGCACGAAAGAGGCGTCGATCTTGAGCTGGTCCAGCGGCAGGCGCTTGAGGTAGGTCAGCGAGGAGTAGCCGGTGCCGAAGTCGTCGAGCGAGAAACTCACGCCATGCGCACGCAGGGCCTCCATCTTGGCGATCACGCCTTCCACGTCGTCCATCAGCAGGCTTTCGGTGATCTCCAGCTTGAGCCGCGCGGCGCTGGCCCCGGTGCCCAGCAGGGTTTCCAGCACATGCGAGACGAAGTCCGGGTGGCGGAACTGCTGCACGCTGACGTTGACGGCCAGGCTGAGTTTTTGCAAGGCGGGTTGGGCAGCCCAGGCCACCAGCAGGCTGCAGGCCCGCTGCAGCACCCACAGCCCCAGCTCGTGCATCAGGCCGCTCTCTTCGGCCACGGGGATGAATTCGGCCGGCGAGACGCTGCCGCGCACCGGGTGCGTCCAGCGCAGCAGGGCTTCGGCCCCGATCAGGCGGCCGGCCGTGTCGACCTGCGGCTGGATGTGCAGCGCCAGCTGCCCGGTGTGCAGGGCCACGCGCAGGTCGCTCTGCAGCGCGGCACGCACCGACACCACCGTCTGCATGTGCGGATCGAAGAAGCGCAGGCTGTTGCGCCCGGCGGCCTTGGCCTGGTACATGGCCAGGTCGGCCTGCTTGAGCAGTTCGTCGGCCTGGACCTGGCCGTTGGTGAACAGGGCCACGCCGATGCTGGGGGTGCTGTGCTGCAGGCTGGGGCCCAGCTGGTAGGGCTGGCTCAGCGCGGCCACGATCTTGCGACCCACGGCCTCGGCCTGGCCGGCGGCGATCTCGGCGACCTCGCCCAGGTCCTCGATCAGCACGATGAACTCGTCGCCGCCCAGGCGTGCCACGGTGTCCCCCACCCGCACGCAGTAGCGCAGGCGCGCGGCCACTTCACGCAGGAGCTGGTCGCCGACGTCGTGGCCCAGGGTGTCGTTGATGGTCTTGAAGTGGTCGAGGTCGATGAAGAGCAGGGCCCCGCCGCTGCCGTGGCGCGCGCTGGCGGCCAGGGCGTGCTGCAGGTGGTCCATCAGCAGGCGCCGGTTGGGCAGGCCGGTGAGCACGTCGTAGAAGGCGAGCTGGTGGATCTTTTCCTCGGCCTGCTTGCGGTCGCTGATGTCCACCGCGGTGCAGGCCAGCAGTTCGCCGCGGCCGCGGGCGTCGCGCAGCAGCAGGCCGCTGCTGAGCATGGGCAGTTCGCGCCCGGCATCGGCCAGCTGCAGCAGTTCGCGCGGCGCGCCGTCCTGGCCTTCGCTCACGCCGCGCCAGTAGGCTTCGGCCGTGTCCTGCCCCGAGGGGGCGTACAGGGTGAGATAACGCTGGCCGATCAGGTCTTGCGGCGCCTTGCCCTGCAGGGCCGCGCAGCGCGCATTGATGTAGACCAGCCGGCCGTCGAGCCGGGCAATCCAGGCGGCAAAGGTGGACTGGTCGAAGATGGCCTTGAAACGGCCCACCTCCTCGTGCGCGGCCTGCAAGGTGCGGGTGCGCGCAACGACCTGGCCGCGCAGCAGCCACGCCAGCAGCAGGGCCAGCAGCAGCAGGCCGGCCACCGCCGCCAGCCCCCACCAGAAGGCGCGCGGCACGGCGGGCTCCACGACCTGGCCGCCCCATTGCTTGATGATGGAGAAATACATCGACCGCGGGTCGTTCTGCCAGTCGCGCAGGTAGCGGTCGATGGTGGCCAGCAGTTCCGGGTTGCGGTCCTGGCCGGTGGCGAAAAACAGGCGCGAGGGATTGAAGACGATGGGCGTCTCGACCAGGCGGTAACGCGGCCCGAGCCGGTTGCCGAAGAAATGGTTGGCAATGGCCGCATCGGCCTTGCCGGCTGCCACCAGGCGGAAGGCCTCGTCCAGCGAGCCCACCGGCAAGGGCTGCGGCCTGACGCCGAAACCCGCCACCAGTTCATTGAAGAGGTTGGCCTGGATCGAGCCCCCCAGCAGGGCCACGCGCTTGCCGTCCAGGTCCAGGATGGAATAGATGGGCACGGACGGGCTGCGGTAGATCTGCGACCAGCTGTGCATGACCGGGACCTGGTGGAAATCGAAGCGCTGTTCGCGCTGCACGCTGTAGGCCACGTCGGGCATCAGGTCGATGTTGCCGGCCTCCAGCGCCTCCAGGCAGGCCTGCCACTCGCAGGGCACGAACTGCAGGACCCAGCCCTCGCCGCGGGCCACCTCGCCCAGCAGGTCCACGAAGATGCCGGTGGCGCGGCCCGCGGCATTGACATAGACCTTGGGTTCGTTGGCATAGACGCCGACGCGCACGGTGCGCGGCTGGGCCCAGGCCGCCGAGAGCAGCCCGAGCCACAGCGCCAGCAGTGCGACGCCCCAACGATGCAGTGTGTACGACAAAGCCGCCTCCCCTCAACTCCGTGTTTCGGGCCCATCTTAGGGCCATTCACACGGGGTCGCTGAAGTGCGGCCGAAAGCGCCCTTACTCGACGCGGCCGATGCGCTGCACCAGCGCCGTCATGGCGCGGGCATCCGCCTGCACGAAGCGCTCGAACTCGGGCGTGTCCTGGTACTGGAAGGAGGTGCCGGCCGCGGCCAGGGCCTGGCGCGCGCGCGCATCTTCGCTGGCGGCCTTGGCGGCCTGGCGCAGCCTGGCCAGCACGGGCTCGGGGGTGCCGGCCGGGGCAAACAGACCGGCCCACTGCGAGTAGCTGATGGGCACGCCCAGTTCCTTGAAGCTGGGCACGTCGGGCAGCGCGGCCAGACGGCCTTCGCCCCAGTGCGCCAGCACGCGCAGCTTGCCGGCACGCACGTGCTGCATCACGCTGGACGGCCCGGTGGACAGGGCATCGACCTGGCCGGACAGCAGGGCCAGCACGGCCGGACCGGCGCCGGTGTAGGGCACGTGCAGCATGAAGGTGCCGGTGGCGACCTTGAGCTGCTCCATGGGCACGTGCATGGTGCCGTAGTTGCCCGAAGAACCGAAGGTGACCTGGCCGGGTTTGGCCTTCACATGGTTGATGAAGTCCTGGTAGGTTTTCCAGGGGCTGTCGGCACGCACCACCAGCGCCGTGGGGTCGGCGGTGAAACGGGCCACGGGCTTGAGCTGGTCCAGCGTGAACATGGGGTTGCGCTTGAGCACCTTGTCGGCCTCGGGCAGCACCACGATGGAGGACAGGGCCATGAGCAGGCTGTAGCCGTCGGCGCGGGACTTGGCGACCTGCGCCATGCCGATGCCGCCGCCGGCGCCACCCTTGTTCTCGACCACCATGGTCTGGCCCAGGGCGCGGCCCATGGCCTCGGCCACGGGGCGGCCCACGGTGTCGGCCACGCCGCCCGGCGGGAAGGGCACGAGCAGGGTGACGGGTTTGCTGGGATAGGCGTCCTGCGCGAAGGCGGGCAGGCCGGCAGCAGCCAGTGTGGCAGCGCCCAGTTGCAGGAATTCACGGCGTTGGGTCATGGTGGTCTCCTCGTTGTGGATGGTTGTCTCGGCCGAAGGAAATCAGATTTCCTGCACGGGATTGTTGAGTTCGCCCAGGCCGCTGATGGCCACGCGCACGACATCACCGTGCTTGAGGAACTTCGGCGGCGTGAAGCCGATGCCCACACCCACCGAGGTGCCGGTGAGGATGATGTCACCGGGCAGCAGGGTCATGGCCGCGCTCATCTGCTCGATCAGGGTGGGCACGTCGAAGATCAGCTGCGAGATGTGGGCATTCTGGCGCTGCTCGCCGTTGACCCAGGTCTGCATGGTCATGTCGGTGGGGGCTTCGTCGGTGGTGGTGATCCAGGGGCCGACGGGGCAGAAGCCGTCGAGCGACTTGCCCAGGAACCACTGGGCGTGGTTCTTCTGCAGGTCGCGCGCGGTGACGTCGTTGGTGGCCACAAAACCCCAGACCTGCTTCATGGCGTCAGCCTTGCTGACGTTGCGGCAGGTGGTGCCGATGACGACACCGATCTCGCCCTCGTAGTCCACCGACTGGGTGTGCTTGGGGTTGAACTGGATGGGGTCGGTAGGGCCGTTGAGCGTGAGCGTGGCCTTGGTGAAGATCTGCGGATAGGCGGGGATGGCCGAGGCGCCGCCGGTGGTGGCGTTGAAGCCGCTCTTGTCGAACTCCATGGCGTGCTCGTGGTAGTTCTTGCCGACGGCGAAGGGGTTGCGCAGGAAGGCCGACAGCGGCGCCATGAATTTCACCTGGGCCATGGGCACGCGCGCCGTCACGGCGGCCTGCAGCTGCGCTGCGCTCACGCCGAGCTGGATGACGTAAAGCACCGGGTTGGGGTGCTGGGCCAGCGGGCCGCCGACCAGGGCGACTTCCTGTTTGGCTTCATCGACCAGGGCCAGGTGGATCTGGCCGTCTTTTTGTACACGTGCGATCTTCATGCGAACTCCTGCGGGCTAAGAGCAACCTTCTTTGGTTGCTATTGGTTGATCTTGGTGAAAATTATAAAAGGCGGATTATCCTCTGTGTCCAGTGGAAAATACGTAGGCACCTTTTTTATTGGTTCGATTTGGTCTAGCGTTTGCTATGATCGCGGCCATCCTCTCCACCCTGCCCCATCCCGACCATGGACCCGTCTGCCCTGCTGCGTGAAACCCTGCTGGAAAAACTCAAGTCCGGCATCTGGCGTGCCGGCCACCGCATCCCGACCGAGCGCGCGCTGTGCACCGAGTACGGCCTGGGCCGCTCGGCCGTGCGCCGGGTGCTGGGACAGCTGAAAGAGGCGGGCCTGATCACGCAGACGGTGGGCAGCGGCACCTATGTGAGCGAGCGCATCGCCGCCCTGCTGCCGGCGCTGGAGTCGAGCGCCGTCGCGGCGGCGGTCAGCCCCTCCGAGCTGATGGAGGTGCGCATGGCGCTGGAGCCGGCCATCGTGGAGATGGTGATCCGCAATGCCACGCCGGCCGATTTCGCGCGCATGGCCCAGTGCTGCGAGCGCGCCGAAGCGGCACACACGCTGGAAGACTTCGAGCACTGGGACGGCCTGCTGCACGAGGTGATCGCCGAGGCCGCGCACAACAGCTTCGTGGGCCAGGTCTTCAAGCTCATGAACCAGGCCCGCGCCCAGGGCGAATGGGGCATGCTCAAACGCCGCAGCGTCACGCCCGAGCGGCGCGCGGCCTACCAGCAGGAACACCGCCAGCTGGTCGCCGCCCTGCGCGAGCGCGACCTGGAGCGCGCGCTGGAATGCACACGCGGCCACCTGCAGCACGTGCAGCGCAATCTGCTGGGGCGCTGAGAACTTACGAATAAATCTACTGCGCGGCCCGATCGCCGCGTTGGGCGGTGCTCGCCATCCTCACGTACAGGAAGTACGTTCCGGTGGCTGTGCTCCGTCCGCCTTGCGCTCGGCCCGCTCGCTACGATTTCTTCGCAAGTTCTGTGCTTCTCCCGGGCCTCGGTGCTGCATGCCGCGCCCGGCCATGTCCGGGGGCAGGACCTGTAGCACGAGAGCTATCGTCTTTGCCTCGCCTGTTGCGTCGCGAGCAGTAGCCGTTTGACGGCAAGGAAGATGCCGCTTGCAGCAATCAGGAGGCCACCAAGACTGAGCAGGATCAGCGTCGTTTCCCGTGCCACGCCGGCTCGCAACCACGAGGGCAGGTCCCAGCTGTGCAGAAAATTGAAGAGCCAGCGTCCGGCACGCTGAGCGCCGTCCACACTCTGGACCAGATCCCCGCTGCGTGGATCGAGGTAGACGCAGGTCTTGCCAGGATCCGCAAACACCAGCTTGATCACTGGAAGTCTGCGCGCATTGCCAGCGTACATGGAGGCCTCCTGGCGCTCGTAATAGTAGGCATCGTAGTCGTGCAGGATTTCGACCGACACGATGGCTGCCGGTCTCAAGCTGGCAGCTGCGGTGATGAGCTGCGCATCCGGCCAGCGTTCCTGCACCGTCCAGATCTGGTCCGAACGCACGATGAGCCGGCTGTCCCCGCTGGCGCTGCGCGCCAGCAGATAGGGTGAAGCTGCCAGGACTTTCCATTCCAGTTCGCTGGTCGCGAAGCCGGCATCGCGCAGCAGGGCGAGCGCTTCGTTCGTGGTCAATGTGGCTTGCATCGAGCCGGCTGTGCCCTGGCGGTAGGCGGCCAGGTCGGGCCGGCCGTGCGCGGCACTGAAGATGCCCAGCGGGTTCATGGACATGAGCCCGCTGAACATCCAGAGGATCAGGATAAGCCCGAAGGACAGGCCCGCCACGTGATGCCAGCGCATGGGCAGGCTGCGGTAGGGCGTGCGGCGGCCCGATTTGTAGCGGCCCTGGAAACGCCAGCGCCACAGGCCCGTGCAGGCACCCGCGACGACGCTGAGCGTGCCTGCCGCCGACAGGATGATAAGCAGCCAGGTCCAGACGGGGTCGTGCGAACCGTCGCGCAACAGGTAGAGCCAGTGCAGCCAGGCGCCGACGAAGTTCCAATAACGCTGGGCCTGCGGTGCATCCAGGACCACCTCGCCGGTGGCCGAGGAGACATAAAGCAGGGTGGCCTGCGCATCGTCCATCTGCACCTGGTAGAGCGGGCGGTGCGCGTCCAGGGCACGCCCATGGGTCCAGCGGTCGTCCTCCACCTGGCCCAGCAGCCGCGCCGGTGCGCCGGGCAGGAAGGCGCGGGCGCCGGCCAGGGCAACGGCTTCGTCGGCGGGCGGCAGCAGCCGGCCCGTGCCGGCGTCGACCAGGCGCAGCGTGCCATCCCCCTCGCGCAAGCGGTAGCGCGGCTGGCCGCCAATGCGGGTCAGCGTGAGTTCCTGCAGCTGCGCGGGGGCGCGGCTGTGCGCCAGTGCCACCTCCGCAGGCACACAGCAGCCGGGAACCTCCAGCACGGGCAGCGCCTGCAGCCGCTCCTGCGGCAACAGCTTGGGATAGCCGATAAAGAGCATCACCACCCCGCTCACCAGCCAGAGCAGCATCAGCAGGCAAAAGCCGATGCCGCTCCAACGGTGGAACAGGTAGACGAAGCGCCTGGCGTGTGCGGTGCTCCACATCAGCCGTGCCCCCTCAGAACCTGTGGTGCAGGGTCAGCTCGGCACGTCGTCCTTCGCCCACCAGCCACTGGGTGCCGCTGTAGTAGGCGGTGGTGAAGTAGTACTTGTCGAAGACGTTGAAGCCGCGCAGGGTCAGCGTGGTGGCAGGTTTCACCTGCCAGCGCACGGCGAGGTCGGTGGTGGTGTAGGACGGCAGTTCGATCGTGTTGGCGCTGTTGGCGTAACGCGTGCCGACGTAACGCATGCCACCCGAGAGCGTCCACTCCGGCAAGGCCTTCCAGCCCAGCCAGAGGTTGGCCTGCCGCTCGGGCACGTTGGCGGGCGTATTGCCGTTGCGGGACACGGCGACGCCGCTGACCGATTCCGTGAAGTCATCGTATTGCGCACGCAGCAGCGCCACGTTGGCGTCGAGCTGGACCGTGCGGGTCACCGGCAGCGACACCGTGCCCTCGATGCCTTGTGTGGACTGCTGGCCCACCTGGATCCACAGCGCGGGGTTGGCGCTGTCGCGGGTCATCAGGTTGTTTTTCGTGATGTCGTAGAGCGCCAGCGACCAGTCGCCCTTCTTGTCCAGGATGGATTGCTTGATGCCCACCTCGATCTGCCGGCCCATGGTCAGGTCGAAGACGCTGTTGGCAGTGCTCATGAACAGCAGGGCACGCGCTGGATCCGCAGCCCGGGAGTACTGCGCGTAAAGCGAGGTGTCGGGCTGCACCAGGTAGACCGCGCCCAGGCGGCCGCCAACGCTGGTGTAGGTCTTGCTGAAGTCCTGGGTGCCGGTGACGAGGTTGTCGCGCTTGAGCGCGACCTGGTCATGGCGCAGGCCGCCGATCACCGACAGCTTGTCGCTCAGCTCCAGCCGGTCCTCGGCAAAGACGGCGTGCTGGTCGGCGTAGGTGCGATAGCGCGGGATGAAGGGGATGGCACTGTTGTAGTAGCCCGGATCCGGGTTGTAGGGATCGACCGAGGTCGTGGTCCCGGTGTAGGTGTTGTTGCTGTGCTGGAACTTGCTGGTGTTGACATCGAAGCCGACCGAGACCCGGTTGGGCAGGCCGAAGAGCTTGCCGGTGAAGGCCGCATCGGTGACGTTGCCCACCTGGGTCTGGTCGTGCGCGATCTCGGTGTTGTCCGTGCGGTCGATCAGGCCGGTGACGGTGTTGTAGGTGAAGGTTTCAACGTTACGCCAGTAGCGGTCGCTCTGGATGTGGTACAGCCTGCTGCGCACCAGGGTGTTGCTGTCGGGTGTCCACTGGGCGCCGAGTTCGGTCCATTTGTCGCGGTACTCGATGGCGCTGTCCAGCACGTTGTAGTTTTTCTCGCGCAGCGCCTCCGGGTGCTCGCCGTTGATCGCGGGCATGCCGGCGTAGCGCATGGGGTTCTGCTTGCCTTGCGCGTGGCTGAGCTTGAACTGCAGATCGGGCGAGACGTCGAGCTGTACCGCGCCGGAGAGGGTGCGGTTGCGCGAATCGCCACGGTCCACCCAGCCATCGTAGCGGTCGCCGCTGACGTCGAAGCGGTAGGAAAGCATCTCGTTGATGCTGCCGCCGCTGCCGTAGGCCAGGGCCCGCTTGCCATCCGTGCCGACCGTGGCCTGCACTTCGCTCTGGATGGCGCCACGAACGGGCTTCTTGGGGATCACGTTGATGACAGCGCCGATGGCGCCGTCGCCATAAATGACCGATGCCGGCCCGCGCAGCACCTCGATGCGGTCGATGGCCCAGGTGTCGAAGGGGAAGCTCACGGAGACGTTGCCGTACTGGCGGGTGCCGTCGTACAGACGCATGACCGAGGTGGAGTCGGTGAAACCGCGCACCGACAGGGCGCTGCCGCTGTTGCCCGGGTGGCCCATGCTGCTGATGCCGGTGGCGCGGGTGATGGCGTCGATCAGCGTGGCATCACCACGTGCTTCCAGCTGTTCCCGGCTGATGACCTCCAGGCTGGCGGGAGTTTGCAGGAGCGTGAGGTCGAGATTGGAGCCGGTGGAGGTCGGACGTTCGAGTTGGGGGGTTTCGCTGGCCGTGACGGTGACGGCGGGCAGCGTGGCCGTGGCCTGGCTCTGTGCCGCCTGGTGCGCCAGGACCAGAGGGGTCAGCCAGGTGAGTTGCACCAGCGCGCGGCGGGTGCGGAATTTTTGTGGGCTCATGGTTTTATGAAAGGTTCGCGATTCATCCGCACCTGGTGGTGCTGGATGTTTGCGCATGGCAATACAGGGGAGCGACACACCAGGTGGCGCTTGGGGTGATGGGTCTGCTGCTGCGGATCGCAGCACGCCTGGCCGGTGCTTGTGGGCGCCGGTCTGTCATGCGCGCAACGCGACCGGCCCGCAGGGGCGCGTGGTGCGCAGCGACTTCAGGGGGCAGACGGGAGAGAGTGCGGCGGGCCTCGCGGCAGTGGCGAGGACGTGACCAGGGTTACGATGAAAAGTGCCTGCGTGTCCGGCCGGGGCAAAGCGGGATCCGCATGGAAGAAGTGCACAAGAGCAGCGGGCGGCGGCCCCAGCCGTTCAGCGACAAGCAGGCAAAAAGGGCAGTGATCCGGAAACGCAACGGGCGCCTGCCCGCTGACGGGCTGTGCTGCGGACGATTCAACCGGACTGGCAATGGACGCAAGGCCAAGGGCCGCAACACGTGGTTTGCCGCCCATGCAGATGTCGAGCAGCGAGGGCGCGGCCGCCCCGGCCCGGGACCAGGCCAGGGCGTGCGAGACGGCAGGCGCCAGCGCGCCCAGCAGCATGACGGCCAGGGCGAGCCTGGCGACATGGCGGCGGATGCGTGCGGACCCCATCGGAAAACGGGCGCGGTGTCTCGGGGGCGGCTCAGTGTTTCATGCCGTTGCCGTGCCCCTGGGCGCCCGCGGCGGGCGTGGCCAGCGCGCGGGCCGGAACCTTGAGTTCGAGCGTCTGGCGCTTGCCGTCGCGGCCTTCGATCACCAGGTTCAGCGGCACCACGTCGCCCTCCTTGACCTGGGCCTTGAGGTCCAGGAGCATGACGTGGTAACCGCCCGGCTTGAGCTCCACGGCCTTGCCGGCCGGCAGGTCGAGCCCGGGAATGGCGCGCATCTTCATGACGTCCTGGGCCATGGTCATTTCATGGATCTCGACGATGCCCGCCACCGGTGAGCTGGCCTGGACGAGTTTGGCGTCCTTGGCCGAGACGATCTGCATGAAGGCGCCGGTGGCCTTCTGCTGCGAGACGGTGGCGCGCACCCAGGGCTCCTTGACGGAGACCTGGGCCTGGGCGGCGAGGGCCAGCGCGAGGCCGGCGAGGGTGAGGGCATAACGTTTCATGGTGAGTTCCTTTCAGGGTGGGAGAGAAATTGATCGGTCGCGGCTTACCAGCTGATCGACCGGGTGTTGTCGCGGAACAGGGCGTCGCCCGAGAGTTTTCGGTTGCTGACCTGCAGGCCCGGCAGCAGATCGGCCTCGGCCACGCCGTAGTGCTTCATGCACATGGGGCAGACCAGCACCACGGCCCCTTTGTTCATGAGTTCGGCCAGCATCCTCTGCTGGGCGGCGAATTTGCCGGCCTGGCTGCTGGCGCCGATCAGCACCGATTTGTCATTGAGGAAGATCGTCAGGGGATGGCCGTTTTCATGCTGGTGCAGGCCGAAGGTCATGGCCATGCTGGCGCTGTGCGGCTCATCGGTGGTGAGGTTGATGAAGAGCGGGTCGGTGTCGCCGGCCCAGGCTGGGGCAAGTGCACTGCCGATGGACAGGGCCAGCACGAAAAAGAGAGTGGAGAGGTATTTCATGGTGATGTCGTTGAAAAATTGATAAGGCGCGAAATGGGTCACTGGATTACCGGCCCTGCAGCAGCAGGCGCAGGTCGTGGGCGTAGTCCAGGGCGTTCTGCTCGTGGCGCAAGGCCAGGCGCAGTCGCCCCTGCGGATCGAAGGCATAGGACAGGGTCGAGTGGTCCATGGTGTAGGAGCCGCCGGTTGGCACCTTCCTGTAATAGACCTTGAAGTCGTCGGCCGTCCCGCGTGTGGCTTGCGGGTCGCCAGACAGGCCGAGAAAGGTCGGGTCGAAGGCGGCGGTGTAGTCCCGCAGCACAGTAGCCGCGTCGCGCTCGGGATCGAGGGTGACGAAAATCACCTGCAGGCGCTCGCCTTCCGGACCCAGCAGCCGCCTGGCCTCGACCGCCCGGCTCAGGGCCGTGGGGCAGACGTCGGGGCACTGGGTGAAACCGAAGTACAGCAGCACCGCCTTGCCCCGGAAATCGGCCAGCGTGCGTTCCCGCCCATCGGGATCGCGCAGACGGAGATCACGGCCGTAGCTGGCACCCGTGATGTCCATGCCGCGAAAACTGGCCGATGGCGCGGCGTCATCCGCGCGCTGACAGCCGGAAACCAGCAACATGAGCACCAGTGACAGCGCGGCCACCGGCCAAGAGGCCCGGGCCCATAGGGAGTAAGCCAATTCCTGCTCCTGAAAAACCAGAGACGGCCTGCTGCCGCGCAAAGGCGGGCATCAGGCACCACAAGCTTGCTATTTCAGGAGAGTGCGGGCGGGCCGCGCGGTGGCAGCGGCGCGGCGGTGCGGCTGGCGATGTGGGCCGCGGTGAGAGGGCGCAAGGCCTGCGCCAGGGCCGAGGGCAGGGACAGCGGCAACTGGGCCAGGGGTGGTGGCGCACCGGTCGTGGCACACAGGGGGCAATCCAGCGTGTGGCTGGACGTGGACTGGCTGCCGTCATCGCTCTTGACGATCAGCTTCATGGCGCCGCCGCTGGCGCAGACCAGTTCGATGGACTGCGGGTTCACCAGGGGCGAGGCGATGGCCACACCCAGCGCGAGCGCAAACCACACCAGCACGAGGCGGGCGAGGAAACGGGCGTGGCGCAGGGTCTGCATGGTTCCGCATTATCCCCCACGCGGCCCGGACCGCAGCCGGCACCGGCCTTGACCTGTGTCAAAGACGGGCGCAGAGTGCAAGCGCATGATGGACCCATACCTGATGGAGAGACCGACATGAGCACCCAGATCACCGCCCCCTTCAAGCAGCAATTGCTGCAACAGCGCAGCACCCTGCTGGCCCAGCTGGCCAGCCTGCGCGGCGGCAACGTCGGCCGCGCGCAGGCCTCGGCCGAGCACTTCGGCGGGCAGAAGGAAGATTCACGCGCCCAGCTGGAAACCGAACGCGAGCTGGAGTTCACGCTCGATGCCCGCGAGAGCGCCGAACTCGACGCCGTGGACGCCGCCCTCAAGCGCATCGAGGCCGGAACCTATGGCGTGTGCACCGATTGCGGCACCGACATCCCGGCCGCGCGCCTGCACGCGGCGCCCGAGACGCCGCGCTGCATCGCCTGCCAGGACAAACTGGAACACAGCCGGCGCGCCTGAAACGCGCGCCCTTCACCTTTTCACGACCCCGAGAAAGAACCCACCATGCCTACCTTTCACGCCATCGTCTGGCTCGACCGCTCCGAAGCCCACGTCATCCTGTTCGATCGCGAGCACATTGCCGCGCAGAAGATCAAATCGCGCAGCCACCACAAGGCCACCGGCGGCCACACCGGCTCGCACCAGGGTTCAGGGCGCGGCGACAGCGCCAGCGGTCACCACAGCCCTGCGGGCGGCCACGCCTCGCACGACGAGACCTACTACCACTCGATCGCCGAGGCCCTCAAGGGCGTGCACGAGATCCTGGTGACCGGTCCGGCCCAGGCCAAGGACGAGTTCAAGGCGCATTGCGCACGCCACGACAAGGCCATCGACCAGGCCATCGTCGGCGTCGTGACCAGCGACCACCCGAGCGACGGCCAGCTGGTGGCCATGGCCAAGCAGTATTTCCTGAAACACGACAAGATGAACGGCCAGGCCTGAGTCCTGCGCCGGCACCCCGCCTGCGCCCGGGCGGGATCAGGCAGAGAGTGCCTGCATATGGCTGTACAGATCGGCCTTGCCCTCGAAGCCGATGCCCGGCAGATCGGGCAGGGTCACATGGCCGTCGACCACCTTCACGCCATCGGGGAAACCGCCGAAGGGCTGGAACAGGTCCGGGTAGGACTCATTGCCGCCCAAGCCCAGGCCGGCGGCGATGTTCAGTGACATCTGGTGTCCCCCGTGCGGGATGCAGCGGCTGGGCGACCAGCCGTGCTCCTTGAGCATGTCGAGGGTGCGCAGGTATTCGACGAGGCCGTAGCTCAGTGCGCAATCGAATTGCAGCCAGTCACGGTCGGGGCGCATGCCGCCATAACGGATCAGGTTGCGCGCATCCTGCATGGAGAACAGGTTTTCGCCGGTCGCCATCGGGTTCTTGTAATAGTTGCGCAGCGTGGCCTGCAATTCGAAGTCCAGCGGGTCGCCCGCCTCTTCGTACCAGAAGAGGTCGTACCGGGACAGGGCCTTGGCGTACTGGATGGCGGTGTCCAGGTCGAAGCGGCCGTTGGCATCCACGCAAAGCTTCTGTCCGTCCTGCAGCACGCTCAGGATCGAGTCGATACGACGCAGATCCTCGTCCAGCGAGGCGCCGCCGATCTTCTTCTTCACCACGGTGTAGCCGCGGTCGATGTAGCTGCGCATCTCATCTTTCAGCTTGCCGTGGTCCTGCCCGGGGTAGTAATAACCACCGGCGGCATACACGAAGATTTTCCGGTTCGGCTTGCCGTTGCCGTAGCGGTCGGCAAGAAGCTGGAAGAGCGGCTTGCCTTCGATCTTGGCCACGGCGTCCCACACCGCCATGTCGATGGTGCCAATGGCGACCGAGCGCTCACCATGGCCGCCGGGCTTTTCGTTGGTGAACATGGTGTTCCATACCTTGTGCGGATCCAGATTCTTGCCACTGTCATCCATCAGGGCATCCGGCCTGGCTTCAAGCACACGCGGGATGAAGCGCTCACGCATCAACTTGCCCTGCCCGTAGCGGCCGTTGGAGTTGAAGCCGTAGCCGATCACTGGTTTACCATCACGAATGACATCGGTGATGACCGCCACCAGGCTCAGCGTCATCTTGCTGAAGTCGATGTAGGCGTTGCGGATGGGGGAGCTGATCGGCAGGGTGATTTCACGGATGTCTACGATTTTCATGGCGCTCACTTCTGAGGTGTTGGTGGACAAGCAAATTGTCATCAGAAGGGGATCGCTAGACCAATGCTGTTTTTTTTGACTTCCATGCTTTGAAAGCACCGCCCCATGATTTCAATGAATTTTTCATGGCTGGATGACTTTCGCGCGCTGGCGGACAGCGGGAATTTTTCGCGGGCAGCCGAAGAGCGGCACATGACGCAACCGGCTTTCAGCCGCAGGATTCGTGCGCTGGAGGAGTGGCTCGGGACGGATCTGTTTGACCGCAGCAGCCAGCCGGCCAGGCTGACCCCCGCGGGCGTATGGTTCCAGGGTGTGGCGCAAGATCTGACCTCACGCGCCTTGCGCATCCCCGGCGAAGCGCGTGCGGTCGCTGATGCTCACGCGACCACCCTGCGTTTCGCGGCCACGCACGCCCTCTCTTTCACCTTCATGCCCGGTTGGCTGCGCGGACTGGAAACACGCCACTCGGTGGGCCCCATCAGCCTGGTCTCCGATGTACTGGCGCGCTGCGAGTCACAGCTGCTCCAGGGGGATGTGCAGTTCGTGCTTTGTCATGCGCACCCGCTATCCACCAGTGAGCTTCAGACGCACAGTTATCCCTGCGCACGCGTTGGGACCGACGTGCTCGTTCCCGTATCGGCACCAGATGCAGAAGGAAAACCGCGACATTCTCTTTTTGGCGAAGCTGGCGAAACCCCTGCCCACGTTCTAAGCTACAGCGCAGAGTCCGGGCTGGGCCGTATCCTTCGTGAGGTTCACGGTGCGGCCCTCGACCGTCACTTGGCCCAAAGCGTCTTCACGGCCCACCTGGCCTCCGTGCTGCGAACCATGGCGCTGGACGGCCGCGGACTGGCATGGCTGCCCAGAACCTTGGTCGCAGAAGACCTTCAGCAAGGGCGCCTGCTTGAGGCAGCACCTCCCGAAGGGTTCATCGAGTTGGAGGTACGCCTCTATCGCGACCGCGGTCCGCTGGGTACGGCGGCGGAAGACTTCTGGCAGGCCGTTCTCGCTTCAGATCAGTAGCGCCTTGGCGCTTACCTGGCCAAAGGCACGATCTTCTGTTCGATGGCGCCGAAGACCGACTGGCCGTCGCGCCCCTTCATCTCGATGCGGATGGTGTCGCCGAACTTCATGTAGTCGGTGGCGGGCTGGCCGTCCTGGATGGTCTCGATGGCGCGTTTCTCGGCGATGCAGCTGTAGCCCTTGCTCCATTCCTTCTTGCCGTTCACTTCGGTGGCGCGGTTGCTCACCGTGCCCGAGCCGATGATGCTGCCGGCGCGCACATTGCGCGTCTTGCACAGGTGGGCGATCAACTGCCCGAAGTGGAAGGTCATCTCCTCGCCGGCTTCGCACATGCCGACCGTGCGGCCGTTCCAGGCGCTCTGCAGGGTGAGGTGCAGCTTGCCACCCTGCCACGCATCCCCCAGCTCATCCAGTGTGACGGCCACGGGGCCGAAGGCGGTGGCGGGCTTGCTCTGCAGGAAACCGAAGTTCTTGGCCAGCTCGTCGGGAATCAGGTGGCGCAGGCTGACGTCGTTGGCGATCATGACCAGACGGATGCCGTCCAGCGCCTGCTCGGGCGTGGCGCCCATGGGCACGTCGGCGGTGACCACGGCCACCTCGGCCTCGAAGTCGATGCCGTGGTCTTCGCTGACACAGACCACGTCGTCGCGCGGACCCAGGAAGTCGTCGCTGCCGCCCTGGTACATCAGCGGCTCGGTGTAGTAGTTGGCCGGCACTTCCGAGCCGCGCGCCAGGCGCACCAGTTCCACGTGGTTGATGTAGGCCGAGCCGTCGGCCCACTGGTAGGCACGTGGCAGCGGCGCCATGCACAGGGCCGGATCGAAGGGGAAGGCATGGCGCGCCTTGCCCTGGTTGAGCGTGACGTAAAGATCCTGCAGCTGCGGCGAGAGGAAGTTCCAGTCGTCCAGCACCTGCTGCAGGTGATGGGCGATGCCGGTCGCATAATGCGCCGTGCTCAGGTCGCGCGAAACGACGACCAGCTGGCCGTCGCGCGAACCGTCTTTGTAGGTAGCAAGCTTCATCGATGGTTCTCGGATGACGTATCGTTAAACTGGTTCGGCCCATCGGAACGGGCGAGCTTCCAATTACATCATGGACAAGACACGCGCAGGCATCCAGTCGGTCGAGGTGGGCTTTGCCCTGGTCGACGCGCTGGCCCGCGCCAGTGGCCCGCTGATGCTGCGCGACCTGGCCGCCGCCGCCGGCATGAGCGCGGCCAAGGCGCACCGTTACCTGGTGAGCTTCCAGCGCCTGGGCCTGGTGAGCCAGGACACGGCCAGCGCGCGCTACGACCTGGGCCCGGCCGCGCTGCGCATGGGCCTGGCCGCCATCACGCGGCTGGACGCCGTGAAGCTGGCGCGCGAACGCCTGCCGGCGCTGATGCAGCACATCGGCCACACCCTGGCCATCGCCGTCTGGGGCAACCACGGCCCGACCATCGTGCACTGGGAAGAGTCACCGCAGTCGGTCACCGTGAACCTGCGCCTGGGTGACGTCATGCCCCTGCTGTCTTCGGCCACGGGGCGCTGTTTTGCGGCCCACGTCTCGCGCGAGGCCATCGCCCCGCTGCTGCGCACCGAACTCGCGCGCGCACGGCAGCTGGGCCGCACCGACCTGCCACGCAAGCAGGCCGAACTGAGCCAGCTGCTCAAGGACGTGCGTGCGCATGGCATGGCGCGGGTGGTCGACACCCTGCTGCCGGGCATCGCCGGTTTCTGCGCGCCGGTGTTCGACTTCGACGGCCACATGGTGCTGGGCATCGTGGCCATGGGCTCGGTGGCCACGGTCGACACCGCCTGGAACGGCGCGGTGGCCACGGCCCTGGGCCAGGCGGCCCGCCAGCTCTCGCACGAACTGGGCCATACGGGATGACCCTGCAGGACAGAAACTGGCCACCGCCCCATCCCTGGCGCCGGCTGCTGCTGAGCGCCCTGCTGGCGGCCGCCCTGCACCTGCTCCTGCTCTGGCTCTTCGGGCCACGGCCCGGGGCTCATGTCTCGACCATCGTGCGCCCCATCCTCTACACCATGGCACCGGCCCAGCCGCCTGCCGCCACGCCGCCCCCCAGCGCCGCGCAGGCCCCCGTGCGTCGCGCCCCACACCGCCACCGCCCATGCCGGTCCCGGAGAGCCCGCCGCCGGACACCACGCCTGAGCCGGTCGCCGAAATCACCCCCCCGGAGCCGCCACTGCCCGAGCCTGCGTCCGAGCTGGAAAGCGCAAGCCCGGCAGAGGCGAGCGCCCTGCCCCTGCCGCCCGCAGCGCTGGTCGCCATCCCCGGCTCGCAAAGGCTCAGCTACACCATCTCGGGCGAAGTACGCAACATGCGCTACCACGCCAGCGGTGAACTGCTCTGGGCCCATGATGGCGACGACTATGAAGCCCGCATGGAAGTCGGCGCCTTTCTGCTGGGGTCGAGGGTACAGAGCAGCCGTGGACGCATCACGCCGGACGGACTGCAGGCACAACGCTTTGAAGACAAGTCACGCCAGGAACGCGTGGTCGAGTTTGACCATGAGCAGGCCCAGGCCCGCTTCAGCGATGGCTCTCCCTCCACCCCGCTGCTCAAGGGGGCGCAGGACCAGCTCAGCGTCTTCGTGCAGCTGGCCAGCCAGCTGGCAGCGAACCCCGCGAACTACCCGCGCGGCACCGAGCTGGCGCTGCAGACCGTGGGCACCAAGGGGGCGGACACCTGGCACTTCGTGGTCAACGGCGAGGAAACGCTGAACCTGCCCGGCGGCGAGCAGGCCACGCTCAGGCTCACGCGCCTGCTGCGCCACCCCGATGACCTGAATGTCGAACTCTGGCTCGCGCCCGGCCTGGGCTGGCTGCCGGCCCGCATCCGCCTGACGCAGCCCAATGGCGACTACATCGACCAGCAGTGGCGTGGCAGCCAAAAGCCCTGAAAGGCCGTCCCGGCCCTTGAATTCGGCCTGGCCAGCGCCAACTGGGACGCAGGAACCTCTTCTCCTGTACGCCATGAACACCCTCTACAACTCGGACGACTTCATCGTGAACCACCTGCTGGCCACAGCGGAAGGTGAGGCCGTCGACGAAGCCGCGCAACCTGCGCTCCTGCGCCACGGCTTCGAGATCGTGGACAAGCGCGTCGGCAAGGGCATCTACCTGGACGGCTCCTGGGCCGAACTGTTCCAGCAGCGCCTGAGCGAATGGCAGCGCTCGACACCGACGCAGGAAGAAGTGGAAGACACCCTGGCGCAATACGCCGAACTGGCCACCATCTCGCTCCACGTGCATTGAGTCTTCGCCACCTGGGCGTGATTTAGTGCACATCCCGGTAGCCCGTCTGCAGGGACTTGGCACAAGCGTGACTTGGATCACTGACACACCGAGGGCTTTCCCTTACCTTCGGGTCCTGTCACCAGCCTTGTCCCGGAGTCCCCATGCGCCCCCCAACCCTGACCTTCCGCTCCCGCACCCGTCGTGGCCTCCTGCTCGCCGGGCTGCTCCTGCTGGCCGGCACGGTGCTGGCCCAGAACGGCGTCACACCCAGACAGATCCTGATCGGGCAGAGCATCACCCTGCAGGGCGGCAAGAACGAATACGGCAGCGCCGTGATGGACGGCGTCAACACCTACCTGCAGGACGTCAACGCCCGCGGCGGTGTCAACGGCCGCCAGATCGTGCTCAAGACCCTGGACGATGACAACAAGGGCAGCCAGGCCGAGGCCAATGCACGCGCCCTGATCGAACAGGACAAGGTCTTTGTCCTGTTCGGCTCCATCGAGGGCGGCCCGTCCACCGCGGTGATGAAGATCACCAACCAGCTGCAGGTGCCCTTCTTCGGTCCCATGGCCGGCTCGCCCACCCTGCGCCGGCCGCACCAGCCGCTGGTGTTTCCGGTGCGCGCCGAACACCGCGACGAATTCCGTGTGCTGCTGGAGTACCTCCGCTCCACCGGCGGCAAGCGCGTGGCCTTCTTCCGCGCGGACTCCGAGGTCGGCCTGCAGCACCTGGAGAATTTCAAGCGCCTGTGCCAGGAACTGGGCCTGGAACTGGTACTGGACCTGCCCTTCAAGTCCGACGTCAGCGACGAGCAACTCGCGGCCATGGCCGGCCGCATCGCCGCGGCGAACCTGCAGGGCGTGATCAACCACGGCAGTGCCGGCGTCTATGAAAAACTGATCCGGCAGACCCGCGCCAAGGGCAGTGCCACCCCCTTCATGGCCGTCAATTCAGGCTCGACCCAGCTGGCCCGCCACCTGGGCGAGATGGCGCACGGCATGCTGTTCGCCCAGGTGCTGCCCAGCCCCTGGGAACGCAAGACCGAGCTGACGCGCGAGTACCAGGAGGCCTTCAAACGCCTCAAGCCTGGCGTGGATTTTTCCTACGGCAGCCTGGAGGGTTACATGACGGCCAAGGCCCTGGTAGCCGCGCTGCGCGGGGCCGGGCCCAACCCGACGCGCGAGAGTTTCGTGTCGGGCATCTACAAGGCGGGCTCGCTCGACCTCACCGGCCTGCGTGCCGGCTACCAGCCCGGCGACCATGCCGGCCTGAAGCTGGTGGACCTGGCCCTCTACACCCGCGACAACCGCTTCCGGCACTAAGGTCTGCGGCGGCGCTGCTGCCAGTGGAACAGGGGATCGACCAGCACCAGCACCGCAAACAGCCGGCAGATCTGGAACACGGTCACCACCGGCGCGCCGAGCTGCAGCACCTTGGCGGTGATGGACATCTCCGCAATGCCGCCCGGTGCGGTGCCCAGCAACAGCGTGGCCGGGTGCAGGTCCGTGCCCAGCGACAACAGCCAGGCAAACCCCGCGCTCAGCCCGATCATGGCCAGCGTGCCCACGGCCACGGCGGCCAGCCAGCGCGGGGCGGTGTGCACAAAGGCCGGCGTGAAACGCACCCCCAGGCTGACCCCGATGAATAGCTGCGCGGCGTTGCTCAGCCAGCCCGGGATGCCGGTGAGCTCGATGCCCGCCAGGGTGAAGGCCATGGCCACCACCATCGGCCCCATGAACCAGGGGTTGGCACGGCCCAGGCGGTCCAGCAACCAGGCACCGGCGCTGGCCGCCAGCACCAGCAGCAACATGCCGCCGGGGCTGAAGGCGCGTCCCGCCGTGGCAGACCCGTCGATGCCCTGCCAGCCGCTGAACTGCATGCCAAAAGGCACGAGCACGGCCACGATGAGCAGGCGCAGGCTGTGCGACGCCGCCACCAGATCGGTACGGGCATGGGCACGCTCGGCCAGCAGCGTCATCTCGGAGGCGGCGCCGATGGCGCCGGCAAACCAGGTGGTGGCCTGGTTCAGGCCCGGCAGGTGACGCGCCTGCGTGCGCTGCAGCCACAGGCCGAACAGCCAGCCCAGCAGCAGGGCCCACACGATGCCTAGCAGCACCGCCCACCACAGGCCCAGCACCAGCGCGCCGACCTGCGGCGTGAAATACAGGCCCAGCGCCAGGCCGATGGTGCATTGCCCGATGTTGCGCAGCGGCGCCCAGCTGGTGGTCGATGCGCGCAGCATGCTGGCGGCCGCCGTGGCCAGCAGCGGGCCGATCATCCAGGGCAGGGGAATGCGCAGCCAGACACACAGCAGGGCTGCGGCCAGCGCCAGCAGCAGCGTGGCCACCACGCGGAGCAGGAAGGGAGAGGTCATGAAGCAGGCAGAAACTGCGCGTAGTATCGCCGCAAGCCAAGGAGCACCCATGAGTACCGAAGCGTCCACCCACTGCGTGGTGCAGACCACGCTGCCCAGCGAGGCCCAGGCGGCCGAACTGGCCCGCGCCATTGTGTCGGCCCGTCTGGGCGCCTGTGTGCAGCTCCAGGCCATCCGCAGTTTCTACGTCTGGCAGGAACGTGCGCACGACGAAGCCGAGTGGCTACTGGCCATCAAGACGCGCCGCGCGCTCTACCCGCAGCTGGAGGCGTGGCTGCTGGAGCACCACCCCTACGACACGCCGGAGATCATCTGCCTGCCCATCACGGCCGGTAGCAGCGCCTACCTGGACTGGGTGGACGGCCATACGAACTGAACCCTGCGACCAGCCCCGTCCAGGGACGGTCGCAGAAATTGGCGACAATTGAGGCCTGCTCCAGCCAAAAGCGGATGCAGGCCACTTTTCAACACACCAGCCACCCCGGTTTATGAGCCAGACCTACATCCTCACCTTCTCCTGCCCGGACCGCCTGGGCCTCGTCCACGCCATCTCCGGTTTCCTGCTCGAACGCGGTGGCAATATCGAAGAGGCCGCCCAGTACAACGATCACGCCACCGGCCTGTTCTTCATGCGCGTGCAGTTCTCCTGCGGCCAGGTGACGTACGAGGACCTGCAGGTGCAGCTCAAGCTCTTCGCCGAGCCCTACGCCATGCAGTGGAGCCTGCACGCAGCGGCCACGGCCATGCGCACCGTCATCTTTGTCAGCAAGGAAGGCCATTGCCTCAACGACCTGCTGTTCCGCTGGAAGATCGGCCTGCTGCCCATCGACATCCGCGCCATCGTCTCCAACCACCGCGAGTTCTACCAGCTGGCCGCCAGCTACAACGTGCCCTTCCACCACATCCCGGTGACGGCCGCCACCAAGGCGCAGGCCGAGGCCAAGCAATTTGAAGTGGTGCAGGCCGAAGGCGCCGAGCTGGTGGTGCTGGCGCGTTACATGCAGGTGCTCAGTGATGACCTGTGCCGCAAGCTCTCGGGCAAGGCCATCAACATCCACCACAGCTTCCTGCCCAGCTTCAAGGGCGCCAAGCCCTACTACCAGGCGCACGACCGCGGCGTGAAGCTGATCGGCGCCACCGCCCACTACGTGACGGCCGACCTGGACGAAGGCCCGATCATCGAGCAGGACGTGGCCCGCGTGGACCACAGCAAGACGGTGGAAGACCTGACGGCCATCGGCCGCGACACCGAGAGCCAGGTGCTGGCCCGCGCCGTGAAGTGGCACAGCGAGCACCGCGTGCTGCTCAATGGGCACAAGACGGTGATCTTCAAGTAAGCGCGGCACAACCCAAGCAAAACGCCCCGGGCCTTGCGGCCACGGGGCGTTTTGTTTTCAGGACAGAAAAACTCAGGCCGCGGCCGCGACCTTTTCCTTGAAGCCCAGCTTGTCCAGCGCGCCCGCCAGTTGCGCCACGCTGCGGTCCGGGTTGTGCAGCTTGTCCAGACCGAACAGGCCGACGCGGAAGGTGCTGAAGTCGGCCGGCTCGTCGCACTGCAGCGGCACGCCACCGGCCGTCTGCAAGCCCAGGGCCAGGAATTTCTTGCCGTTCTGGATCTCGGGGTCGGTGGTGTAGCTCACCACGACGCCCGGCGCCTTGAAGCCGTCGGCAGCCACGCTGACGAAGCCGCGGGCCTCCAGCAGGTCGCGCACCTTGGCGCCCAGGGTGATCTGCTCCTGCTTGACCTTGTCGAAGCCATAGGCCTTGGTCTCGCGCATCACCTCGTCCAGGCGCGTGAGGGCGTCGGTAGGCATGGTGGTGTGGTACATGTGGCCACCGTTTTCGTAGGCCTCCATGATCTGCAGCCACTTCTTCAGGTCGGCCGCGAAGCTGGTGCTGGTGGTGCCGTCGATGGCGGCACGGGCGCGCTCGCTGAGCATGACCATGGCGCAGGCGGGGGAGCCGCTCCAGCCCTTTTGCGGGGCGCTGACCAGGATGTCCACGCCGGTGGCCTGCATGTCGACCCACATGCAGCCGGAGGCGATGCAGTCCAGCACGAACAGGCCGCCGACTTCATGCACGGCGTCGGTGACCTTGCGCAGGTAGTCGTCGGGCAGCATCATGCCGGCGGCGGTTTCCACGTGCGGGGCGAACACCACGTCGGGCTTCTGGGCCTTGATGGTGGCGACCACTTCCTCGACCGGGCAGGGGATCCAGGCGGCCTGGGAACCGGTGCCCACGCGACGGGCCTTGAGCACCGTGGACGAGGCCGGGATGCCGCCCATGTCGAAGATCTGGGTCCAGCGGTAGCTGAACCAGCCATTGCGGATGACCAGGGTCTTCTTGCCGGTGGCGAACTGGCGCGCCACGGCTTCCATGCCGAAGGTACCGCTGCCGGGCACCAGCACGGAAGACTTGGCTTTGTAGACTTCCTTGAGGATGCCGGAGATGTCCTTCATCACGCCCTGGAAGCGCTTGGACATGTGATTGAGGGCGCGGTCGGTGTAGACCACCGAGAACTCGAGCAGTCCATCGGGATCCACGTTGGGCAGAAGACCTGGCATATATAACTCCGTTGTTTCAGGACACTGAATTGGCCATTTTCTCACCAAGCCGGATCGGGCGGGCGGGCGCCCAGTCCGGGTTGAATTGCGTAGGGCCTTGGGGCCAGAGCATCACCACGGTAGACCCGAGGAGAAAACGGCCCATTTCCGCACCTTTTTTGAGCTCAATACCCTGACCCTCATAGTGCCATTCGGTCACGGTGGGCCGGCGTGGCGGGTTGACCAGACCGTGCCAGACCGTGGCCATGCTGCCCACGATGGTGGCGCCCACCAGCACCAGGGCCAGGGGGCCGTGGGCCGTGTTGAAAATGCAGACCACGCGCTCGTTGCGGGCAAACAGGCCGGGCACACCACGCGCCGTGGTGGGGTTGACCGAGAACAGTTCACCCGGCACATAGATCATGCGCGTGAGCGTCCCGTCACAGGGCATGTGGATGCGGTGGTAGTCGCGCGGGCTCAGGTACAAGGTGGCGAAGTGGCCGTTCTCGAACTGCGCCGCCAGCGCGGCGTCGCCGCCCACCAGGGCCTGCGTGCTGTAACGGTGGCCCTTGGCCTGGAAGATCTGGTCGCGCTCGATCGCGCCGAACTGGCTGATCGCGCCGTCCACCGGGCAGACCCAGTGGGCGTCAGCCAGCGGGCGGGCGCCGTCTTTCAGGGCGCGCGTGAAGAATTCGTTGAACGTGGGGTAGCTGGCCGGCTCGGGGTTGGCGGCCTCGGCCATGTTCACGTCGTAGCGGCGGATGAAACGACGGATGATGGCCGTGGTCACGCCCCCCATGGCGGAACCGGCGACCAGGCCGGCAAAGGAGGTGATGGCCTTTTTAGGCAGCAGGTACTGGGGCAGCACCGCAAGACGGTCGGACATGGGCAGCTGCCGCAGGAGCGAGAGTAAGGGAGAGACGAATTATAGGGAAGCGGGTCTGCCCGCGGGCGCTGGCTGGGCCTAGAATGTTCTTCATGAATGCTCCCGCCTCCACCCCGCAGATCGACGCCCTGCAACGTGCTGAAACCCAGTCGCGGGTGGTGCAGGCCCTGGGCTCGGTGTTGCCCGCCCATGCCCTGCTCTGGCAGGCCGAGGACACCACCCCCTACGAATGCGACGGCCTCACGGCCTACCGCCAGCGCCCGCTGGTGGTGGCCCTGCCCGAGACCGAGGCCCAGGTGCAGGGCGTGCTCAAGGCCTGCCACGCCCTGGGCGTGCCGGTGGTGGCGCGCGGCGCCGGCACCGGCCTGTCGGGTGGCGCCATGCCCCACGCCATGGGCGTGACGCTCTCGCTGGCCAAGTTCAACCAGATCCTGAAGATCGACCCGGTCAGCCGCACGGCCGTGGTCCAGGCCGGCGTGCGCAATCTGGCCATCAGCGAGGCCGCCGCGCCCTACAAGCTCTATTACGCGCCCGATCCGTCCAGCCAGATCGCCTGCACCATCGGCGGCAACGTGGCCGAGAACTCGGGCGGTGTGCACTGCCTCAAGTACGGCCTGACCGTGCACAACGTGCTGAAAGTGCGTGGTTACACGGTGGCGGGCGAGCCCATCGAATTCGGCTCCGAGGCGCTGGACGTGCCAGGTTACGACCTGCTCAGCGTTTTCATCGGCAGCGAAGGCATGCTGGCCGTGACGGTGGAAGTCACCGTGCGCTTGGTGCCCAAGCCGCAGCTGGCACGCTGCATCATGGCGAGCTTCGACGACGTGCGCAAGGCTGGCGACGCGGTGGCCGCGGTGATTGCCGCGGGCATCATTCCGGCCGGGCTGGAGATGATGGACCAGCCCATGACGGCAGCGGTGGAAGATTTTGTGCACGCGGGTTACGACCTGAACGCCGCCGCCATCCTGCTGTGCGAGAGCGACGGCACACCCGAAGAGGTGGAAGAGGAAATCGGCCGCATGAGCGAGGTGCTGCGCAAGGCTGGCGCCACGGCCATTGCGGTCAGCCGCGACGAGGCCGAGCGCCTGCGCTACTGGAGCGGGCGCAAGAATGCCTTCCCGGCCAGCGGCCGCCTGGCGCCAGACTATATGTGCATGGACTCGACCATCCCGCGCAAGCGCCTGGCCGACATCCTGCTGGCCATCCAGGAGATGGAGCAGAAATACGCGCTGCGCTGCCTCAACGTCTTCCACGCCGGCGACGGCAACCTGCACCCGCTGATCCTCTTCGATGCGAATGACGCGGACCAGCTGCACCGCTGCGAACTCTTCGGCGCCGACATCCTGGAAACCAGCGTGGCCATGGGCGGCACAGTGACCGGCGAGCACGGCGTGGGCGTGGAGAAGCTCAACTCCATGTGCGTGCAGTTCAGCACCGAGGAAAACGCGCAGATGCTGGCCCTCAAGCGCGCCTTCGATCCGCAGGGCACGCTCAATCCCGGCAAGGTCATCCCCACCCACAACCGTTGCGCCGAGTACGGCAAGATGCTGGTGCGCGGCGGCAAGATCAGCCACCCCGACCTGCCGCGCTTCTAGGATGTCAGCCCCCAAGCTCCCTGTGGTCGCGTCCCCCCGAGGGGGAATCGACCTCCTTGGGAACGGCCCGGCGGAGGTCTGATGCAAGCCCTGCGCGGATTTGCCTGGCTGCTGGTCCTGCAATCCGCCGGGGAACTGCTCTCGCACGGCCTGCGCCTGCCCTTTCCCGGCCCGGTCGTGGGCCTGGTGCTGCTGCTGGCCGCCCTGAACTTCGAGGCCGTGCGCACACCGGTGGCCGCCTGTGCCGACTTCCTGCTGGCCCACCTCTCCCTGCTCTTCGTGCCGGTGGGCGTGGGCGTGATGACGCACCTGGGCCTGATCGGCGAATACGGCGGACGCATGCTCGCCGTCATCGTGCTCTCGACCTGGATCGGCCTGGCCGTCACCGCCCTGGTGCTGCGCGCGCTGATGAAACAGCAGGCCCGGCAGAAGTAAGCTCATGCAGAACTTCGTCCAGCTCTGGGTCTACCTCTCCAGCACGCCGCTGTTCGGCCTGACGGCCACCATGGCGGTCTACGTGCTGGCGCATGCCTTCTACACCGCACGCCAGCAGGCGCCCTGGGCCAACCCGGTGCTGTGGACCGTGGTGGTCATCGCCGGCGTGCTGCTGCTCACCGGCATCCCCTACCCCACCTATTTCTCGGGGGCACAGTTCATCCACTTCCTGCTCGGGCCTGCCGTGGTGGCGCTGGCCTGGCCGCTGTGGCAGCGCCGCGTGGAATTGCGCGCGCGCTGGGCCCCGCTGCTGCTGGCGGCCCTCATCGGCGGCGCAGCCGCGGCCGGCTCAGCCTGGGCGCTGGGCCTGACCTTCGGCCTGCCCGCCGACGTGGTGCTGTCCATGACCACCAAGTCGGTCACGGCGCCGGTGGCCATGGGCGTGGCCGAAAAGATCGGCGGAATCCCCGCGCTGGCCGCGGTATTCGCCGTGCTCACCGGCATCATCGGCGCCCTGAGCGGCAAGTACCTGTTCGACCTGCTGCGCATTTCCACCACGCAAGCCGGCTGGATGGCGCGCGGTTTTGCCCTGGGCACCACCTCGCACGGCCTGGGCGCGGCGCGCGCACTGCAGGTCAATGCCGATGCCGGCGCCTACGCGGGCCTGGCCCTGGGCCTGCAGGTGGTGCTGGCCTCGTTGCTGATCCCGCTGGTGTTCCGGCTCTGGGGCTGATCAGGCAGCCTCGCCTTTCTCCAGGCTGTAGCGGTTGCGCCCCAGGCCCTTGGCGGCATACAGCTGCTCGTCGGCGCGGCGCATCAGTTCACGCGGCACCACCGGTACGTCGCCGGCCTGGACCGCCACGCCGATGCTGGTGGTGACCGCGACGCTCCGGTCCTCCAGGATGAAAGGCTCCTGCATGGCTTGCACGATGTTCTCCGCCACCCGGGCGGCGGACAGCGGGCTGTCGATCTCTTCCAGCAGGATCGCAAACTCGTCGCCGCCCAGCCGCACCACCGTATCGGTGGCGCGCAGGATCTTGGAAAGCCGGCCACCGAAGCCCTGCAGCAGCAGGTCCCCCGTCAGGTGGCCCAGCTGGTCGTTGATCTGCTTGAAACGGTCGATGTCCAGGTACATCACGGCCAGGCAGGACTGCGTGGCCTGGGCATGCTGGAGCGCATCGCGCAGCCGGCTGTCGAAGCCCGAGCGGTTGAGCAGCCCGGTCAGCGGATCGCGCTGGCTCAGCGCGATCAGGCGCCGCTCTTCCAGTTTCTGGCCCGTGGTGTCGGTGATGATGCAGACAAAACCCACGACGCTGTGGCCATCCTCGGCAAACTGCGGCACGTAGTCGGAGCGGTAGCTGCGGTAGCCTTCGGCCGTGGTCAGTTCGCCGTCGAAACTGACGGCCTCCCCCTGCAGGGCCCGCAGGATATAGGGCTCGACCTTCTGGTAGGCCACCTCGCCCAGCATCTCGCGCACCGTGCGCCCGTACCAGGCCTGGCGCGGCCGGGCAAAGGCCTTTTCATAGGCCAGGTTGACGAAGCGGTAGCACTGCGCATGGTCCACATAGGACACCCGCATCGGCATTCGATCCGTGATGCTGACGAGCAGGCGCTCGTTCTGGTGCAGGGCCGCTTCCGCCTGCCGCGCCGCCGTGATGTCCGTCCCCAGGGTGTAGAAACCCAGGACCGTGCCGGTCTGCTCGTCCCGGCGCGGCACCAGGTGGAACTGCAGCACGCGCCCCCCGGGCACTTCCGTGATCTGACGCTCGTACTCGACGGCTTCGCCGCGCAGGGCTGCCTGCAGCCTGGGCATCACGGCCCGGGTGACCTCCTCGGGATAGGCCTCCTCAAACCGGTGATTGATCAGCTGCTGCTTGTCCAGCCCCATCCATTGCTCATAACGGCGGTTCACGAAACGGAAGCGCAGGTCGGCCCCCGTTTCGGCGATCAGGGCCGGCACGTTGTCGGCGATGGCGCGCAGGCGCTGCTCGTTCTCGCGCAGGGCCGCCTCGACCTTGCGGTTCTCGGTGATGTCGAAACCGATGGCATAACAACCGTCGGGCTGGCCGTCCTGGTCCAGCCGCGGCACCAGGGTGATGCGCAACCAGCGGGTTTGGCCGGCGTGGCGGGCCTCGCGCACGTAGTCCACGCGCTCGCCCCGGAAGGCGCGCGCATGGTAGGGACCGATGAGCTCGAACAGCGGCCGGCCCATGACCTGCTCGATGCTGCGCCCCAGCATGTCGCCGCGCGCGATGCCCAGCCACTCCTCATAGGCCCGGTTGGCAAAGCGGTAGACATAGTCCGCTCCGACTTCCGCAATCAGGGCCGGCACGCTGTCGGTGATCGCACGCAGCCGCTGCTCGCTCTCGTGCAGCTGTCGTTCGGCCGCCTTGGAGGCCGTGATGTCACGCAGGATGCCCGAGAAATGCTGCGCCGAGCCGTCGGGTGAACGGTGCGCAATCAGCAGGTGGCTCAGAACGCGCGCCTCGCCCTGGGCATTCCTGGCCAGGGTCTCGCCCTGCCAGTAGCCCTGCCGCAGGGCCGTGGGCAGCACCTCGGACTCGCGGCGGGCGAACTGTTCTTCCCCCAGGATGTCCAGCGCCGACAGTGAAGCCAGGGGGGCATCGGGCGCACGGCCGATGAAACGGCGAAAGGCAGGGTTGGCATAGAGGCAGTTGCCGTCCATGTCGCTTTGCACCACGAGGTCGGTGCTGAGCTCGAAGACTTCCGTCAGCATGCGCTGCGCCTTCTGGCTGGCATGCTGGGCACGGTGCAGGCGCCAGGCAAAGAACAGGCCCAGCACGGTGATGACCGCCACCACCGCCAGAATCATGTCCCGGCGCTCGTAGTAACTGGCCAGCACATCGTCCACATTACGGCTCACGCTCACGATCAGCGGATAAGCCTGCAACTGCTCGAAGTTCTGCAGGCGCGGCGGATTGTTGCTCAGGGTGCCGTCCGTGATGGTGGCGCCACGCGGACCCTGGCGCATCAGCGCGAACCAGGGCTGATCCGAGAAGTTGCGGCCCATGAGCCCGGGCAGGAAGGGTGTGCGCGACAGGAAGACACCGTCGCGCCGCAGCACGGCGACCGCGCCCGAGGGTTTGACACGGAACTGTTCATGGTAGGCCTGCAGGCGGTCCAGTTCGACGGCAGCGAACACCACCTGCATGTCACCGACCGGTTTCGTCAGGCGCATCGAGACCGGGATGCCCCATTTGCCGGTCACGCGGCTGAGCACCGGGTCGCCGATGTAAAGCTGACCCGCATCGAGCTTGAGGGCTTCGCGGTAGTAGGGCCGGTCGCTGACATCGGCCAGCGGCCGGCCAGCACGCGCCGGCAGATAGTGCAGCTGGCCCCGGGTCGAGACCATGCGCGGGTCGATCAGCCCGCCCGAGGCCTTGCGCATGTCATCCACCAGGTTGTTGAAGCCGGGGTCACGCAGCGGGTCGATGCCGGGGCGTTCCTGCAACCAGCGGTCGATCACCCGCAGATCGGTCTCGACCGTGCGAAACAGGCTCTCGGTATGCTGCGCCACGGCGCTGCGCAGGTAGCCCAGCTCGCGCTGCGCATCCTCGACCAGGCTCTGCTTCTGGAAGGCCGAAAAACCGATGACCAGGCCCCAGAGCGCCAGCAGGATCACGCCCACCAGACCGTACAGGCCCAGCACCTCCTGCCGCCAGGACCGTCGCGGCGGACGCCCGGACAGGGACGTCAGGGAGGGCAGCCCGGCTGAGCCATGCTCTGATGAATGATCTTTCGGATGGAACAGGGGCATAGACGACACGACATGACACCGACACCCCCTGTTCTTGTTTTCCACGGAACCACGCTCACTGCGCCAGCACGGGTCCGATCGAAAACCTTATCGGGCCAGTGTAAGAGCTTTCCCTTGCATTTCCCTGCCACGGGACTCCCACGGAACTTCAGTGATGCAAAATTTGCCTTCTCCCCGTTTATTTACCCCTCTGGAGTGACACCATGTTCCTGAACCTCAAGCGCCGCACCCTGGGCCTGGCCGCGGCCGCCCTGCTCCTTGCCGGCCCGGCCCTGGCCGACCCGTCCACCATCAAGATCATGGTGGGTTTCCCGCCCGGCGGCGGCACCGATGCCATCGCGCGCGTGCTGGCCGAGAAACTCAAGGACCAGCTGGGTGCCAACGTCATCGTCGAGAACAAGGCCGGTGCCGGCGGCCAGCTGGCCGCCCAGGCTCTCAAGGCCGCGCCGGCCGACGGCTCGGTGCTTTTCCTCTCGCATGACCACAGCATTTCCATCCTGCCGCTGACGCTGAAGAACCCGGGCTTCGACCCGGCGCAGGACTTCGTGCCGGTGGCCGGTTTCGCCACCTTCGTCAACGGCCTGGCGCTCTCGGGCGGCACACCGGCCAAAAGCTACAAGGAGTACCTGGCCTGGGTACGCGAGAACGTCAAGGCGCGTGGCACGGTGGGCGTGCCGGCCCCGGCCTCCACCCCCGAATTCCTGGTCAAGGTGATGGGCCAGAAAAACGGCCTGGACCTGCAGGCCGCGCCCTACCGCGGCAGCGCTCCCATGATGGGCGACATGCTGGGCAACCAGATCGCCGCCGGCGTGGGCTCGGTGCCGGACTTCATCGAGAACCACAAGGCCGGCAAGATCCGCATGGTGGCCGTGATCGGCACCAAGCGCCAGGCCATCCTGCCCGAGGTGCCGACCTTTGCCGAACTGGGGCTGAGCGGCTTCGAAGACCTGCCCTACTACGGCATCTTCGCCCCCAAGGGCACACCCAAGGCCACCCTGGACCGCTACTCGGCCGCGCTGGCCAAGGTCATCGCCCTGCCCGAGGTGCACGAGCGACTGACCGCCATGGGCCTGAGCGTGGGCCACATGACGTCCGAGCAGCTGGGCCAGCGCGAGCGCGCCTACAGCGAGAGCTGGGCGCGCATCATCAAGGCCAGCGGCTTCCAGGCGCAGTAAGCGTTCCGCCGTAGCGCACGAGCCGGGTTTCTGCCCGGCTTTTTTTCGTCTCAGAGGGGGATGGGCTGCACCAGCACGATCTGGAAAATCGGCTCGAAGGGCGGCACGTGGCATTCCACAATCTGGCCCGGCGCCACCTGCAGCTTCAGGCCCGCCACGTCAGCGTGGATGGGCAGGGTGGCACAGACCCGGTCCACCAGCACCGCCGTCAGGATGCGGCCGGCCCCCTTGGCCAGCAGGTACTGCACGGCCTTGTTGAGCGAATGGCCCTGGTAGAGCACGTCATCGATCACCACCACGGTACGGCCGGTGAGGTCCAGGCCGGCATGCTCCTGGCTTTCGGTCAGGCGCGTTTCCGGATGGAGCAGGCTCAGATCGTCGGCATAACGCTTGATCAGCAAGTCCAGGCGCTCCACCTCCCCTGCCACGCCCGCCTGCCGCAACCGCGCCAGCAGCTCGTCGGCCAGCGGAGCACCTCGGCGGCGCACGCCGACCAGCGTCACCGGCCCCGCCCCCTGTAACAAGGCGGCCAGATGCGCTGCCATGGCGTCGAGCACACGGCCCAGTTCCGTACTGCCGTAGACCGGGGTCTGTCGTACTTCGGGTGTTGCCATGGCGTCTGACCTCCTGATGACTGCCGACCATGCGCAGTGTGCCGCATGGTCCGGGCTGGCGCCAGCCAGCCTCACCCCAGCGCGGCCGGCTCAACCAGGGCCTGTTCACACTAATTTCTCAAGATGCGTTGCGGATCAAAAAAGCCATGCGGTAGGCGCGTGGACGCCGCCGGGGTTACCTCCCGGCCAGTCCGCATAACACCCCGCATGGCTTTTTTGGCCGCAACCCGCAGGGAACGGGGTGAAAACAGCGCCACTCGTTGTTGCACTCCTCGCCCTGGCGGCCAGCCAGAGCATCGTCGCGCGCCTAGATTGGCGCTGTTTTCACCCCGTTCGCACTTGAGAAATTAGTGTGAACAGGCCCTAGGCCAGCTTGAAGACACTGACCGCGTGGACCAGATCCTGCGCCTGGGTCTTGAGACTGCTGGCGGCTGCGGCCATCTCCTCCACCAGGGCGGCGTTCTGCTGCGTGGCCTGGTCCATGTTCGTCACCGCCTCGCCGACCTGAGACACACCGGCGCTCTGCTCGCCGCTGGCCGCACTGATCTCGGCCATGATGTCGGTCACACGCCGGATGGCGGCCACCACCTCGTTCATGGTGGTCCCGGCCTGGTCGACCTGGGCACTGCCCTGCTCGACGCGCTGCACGCTGTCGGTGATCAGGTTCTTGATCTCCTTGGCGGCCTCGGCGCTGCGACCGGCCAGCGAGCGCACCTCGCTGGCCACCACGGCAAAGCCCCGGCCCTGCTCGCCGGCCCGCGCGGCTTCCACCGCGGCATTGAGCGCCAGGATGTTGGTCTGGAAGGCGATACCGTCGATCACGCTGATGATGTCGTGGATCTTGCGGGCACTGTCGTTGATGCCCTTCATGGTGTCGACCACCTCGGCCACCACCTCGCCGCCCTTGACTGCCACCGTGCTGGCGCTTTGTGCCAGCTGGTTGGCCTGCTTGGCGTTGTCGGCGTTCTGGCGCACCGTGGAGCCGAGCTGCTCCATGGACGCCGCCGTTTCCTCCAGCGAACTGGCCTGGCTCTCGGTGCGCGCCGACAGGTCCTGGTTGCCCTGGGCAATCTCGGCGCTGGCGGTGGACACCGATTCGCTGCCGTGGCGCACCGTCTGCACCACCTCGGCCAGACCACTGCCGATGCGGTCCATGGACGCCATGAGCTGGCCCAGTTCGTCGCCGCGGTCGGCCTGCAGGCGCACGGTCAGGTCGCCCTGCGCCAGCGCCTGGGCCGCCTGGGTCGCCTGGCCCAGTGGCCGGATCACCAGCCGGCCGATCACGACATAAAGTGCGCCGGCGACCAGCAGCACCAGCACCCCGCCGATGAAACCGAAACGGTTGCGCAGCGTACGCACCTCTTCGCTGAACTCTTCCACATAGGCGCCGCCCACGACCACCCACTGCCAGCCCTGAAAGTGGGTGAAGGCCGCGATCTTCTCGCGGGTCCGACTCACTCCGCCCTCGCGGTCAGCATAGGGATAGCTGGTCACGCCGTTCTTCTTGTCCAGAATGTCCTTGATGAATTCACGCCCGTCGACATCCTTGTTCCCCAACACGTTCTTGCCCTCTTCCGTCGGGTGAACCACATAGGTTCCCAGATTGGCACCCGGGCGAGCATCCAGGACATAAAAATAGCCGGACTTGCCGATCTTCATGCCGCGGATGGTGCTCTTGAGCTGGGTCAGGTAGTCGCTGTAATCGAGCCCGATGAAGGACAGGCCGACGACCTTGCCCTGCGCATCCACGATCGGGTCGTACTGGGTGATGTAGGGCTTGCCGAACAGCACGGCGGGGCCGTTATAGGTCTTGCCTTCCAGCGTGGCCTTGTAGCCCGGGTGGGCACGGTCCAGCAGGGTGCCGATGGCACGTGCTCCCTTGTCGGTCTTGAGCGAGGTCGTGACGCGGATGAAGTCGTCGCCGGTCTTGGCGAACACGGTGGCCACCGCGCCGGTGGCCTGGGTGAACTGGTCGGCCACGCTGAAGTCCATGTTCAGCACCTTGCCATCGAGCTTGAGCGTCGGGGCCGGCTTGCCGTTGACCTCGGTGATGGCCGGATCGAGCTCGAAACGCCCGGCCAGGCGCGCCTGCAGGGCCTTGGCCAGCGCTGCCGCGCGCAGGCGCAGATCCTTGTCGGAAGCGTCGATGAGTTCGGTGATCAGCCGTGTCTTGCTGGCCACCTCCTCGCTGGCGCGTTCCTCGACCGAGCCCATCAGGGCATAGCCGATCCCGAGCACGAAGGCCAGGAAAACCGCGCCCACGACCGCCAGGATGCTGAGGGCCAGCTTGATGGCCAGACTCAGGTCGCGCCAGCCCGTTGATTTCATCGTGCTCATGAGGACCACCTGTTTCAGGGCAAAAGGCCTTATGAGTCATTCTGCATAAGTAGGTCGCAACGGGAAAGAGGGAAAAGACCGGTATTTGCCGCAAAGTTGCCCCTCGCCAGCGCGGACTCCGGCCTTGCGGCCATGGTTGACGCTGACTGCGCGGCGCAGTACCGTTCATCCGATGCACCCGGTCGGGCGCTTGACATGCCCGGCCCCGGCCCCAACTCGACCCCAGGAAAAGTTTTCAAGAGAGTCCGCGCATGCACACCATACGCCAGCCGGCCGTGGCCGGCGCCTTCTACCCCGGCCAGGCCGGAGCGCTGGCCAGCACCCTGGCCAGCCTGCTGGCGGCGGCACGTGCCGAGCAGCACAACGCCGCCACGCCTGCCTCACCCAAGGTCCTGATCGTCCCGCATGCGGGCTACATCTACTCCGGCTCCATGGCCGCACGCGCCTATGCGCAACTGGCCAGCGTGCGTGACACGGTGCGTCGCGTCGTGCTGCTGGGCCCGGTGCACCGTGTGCCGGTGCGTGGCCTGGCCCTGCCCGGATCCGAGGCCTTTGCCACACCGTTGGGGGAGATCGGGATCGACCAGGACGCGGTGGCGGCGCTCAAGTCCCTGCGCCAGGTCGTGGTGAGCCCGGCCGCCCATGCGCTGGAGCATTCGCTCGAAGTCCAGCTGCCCTTCCTGCAAAGCGTGCTGGGCCCTTTCAAGCTGTTGCCGCTGGCCGTGGGCGACGCCGAGCCGCACGAGGTGGCCCAGGTGCTGGACGCGCTGTGGGGCGGGCCGGAAACGCTCATCGTCATCAGCTCCGACCTTTCGCACTACCTGCCCTACCGCGCTGCGCAGAACATCGACAGCGAGACCGTGGAGCGCATCCTGGCCCTGGAGCCGACGCTCACGCACGAGCAGGCCTGCGGCGGCACGCCCATCAACGGCCTGCTGCTGGCCGCGCGCCGGCGCCACCTGCAGCCGCTGCTGCTGGGCCTGTGCAATTCCGGCGATACCGCCGGCGACAAACAGCGCGTGGTCGGTTATGCCGCCATCAGCTTCACGGAGCCGGTGCATGTCACGCACTGACGCACCGCAGGGCAGGGTGCTGCTGCCGCTGGCGCGCGCCGCCATCATGCAGGCGTTCGGCCGCAGCCACGCGGCCAATGACACGGCGCCCTGGCTGCGCGAGCCTGGCGCCTGTTTCGTCACGCTCACGCAGGACGAGCAGCTGCGCGGCTGCATCGGCACGCTGCAGCCACACCGCCCCTTGCTGGTGGATGTGCGCGCCAATGCCCTGGCCGCCGCCTTCCACGACCCGCGCTTTGCGCCGCTGGCAGAGCGCGAACTGGAGCGCACCGAAGTGGAAGTCTCCCTGCTCTCGCCCATGCAGGCGCTGGACTTCGGCAGCGAGGCCGAAGCGCTGGCGCAGTTGCGCCCCGGCGTGGACGGTGTGGTGTTCCAGTTCGGATCGCGACGCAGCACCTTCCTGCCCCAGGTATGGGAGCAGTTGCCCGCGGTGGACGACTTCATGGCCCACCTGAAGCGCAAGGCCGGCCTGCCCACCAGCTTCTGGCATGAGGAAGTCCGTCTGCAACGCTACACGGTGAGCAAGTGGAAAGAGGGCGAGTTCGCGCTCGCGCACTGAGATGGGTGCAAGAGACGACATCGACGCCTACCCGGCCCGCTGGTGGCACGCCATCGAGGACGGCCGCCTGCAGTGCGACCTGTGCCCGCGCGACTGCAAGCTGCACGCGGGCCAGCGCGGCGCCTGCTTCGTGCGCATGCGCGAGGGGGATCGCATGATCCTGACCACGTATGGACGTTCGTCCGGGTTTTGCATCGACCCGATCGAGAAGAAGCCGCTGAACCACTACTACCCCGGCAGCAGCGTGCTGTCCTTCGGCACCGCCGGCTGCAACCTGGCCTGCAAGTTCTGCCAGAACTGGGACATCAGCAAATCGCGCGACATGGACCGCCTGATGGACCAGGCCTCGCCGCAAGCCATTGCACAGGCTGCTGCGGAATCGGGCTGCCGCAGCGTGGCCTTCACCTACAACGACCCGGTGATCTTTGCCGAATACGCCATGGACGTGGCCGATGCCTGCCACGCGCGCGGCGTGCAGACGGTGGCGGTGACCGCCGGCTACATGCACGACCAGGCACGGCGCGAGTTCTACGCCAAGATGGACGCCGCCAACGTGGACCTGAAGGCCTTCAGCGACGACTTCTATTTCAGGCTGACCGGCTCGCACCTGCAGCCGGTGCTCGACACCCTCGTCTACCTGAGGCACGAAACCCAGGTCTGGTTCGAGATCACCACCCTGCTGATCCCCGGCCACAACGACAGCGACGAGGAGATCACGGCCATGAGCCGCTGGATCATGCGCGAGCTCGGTCCGGACGTGCCGCTGCACTTCACCGCCTTCCACCCGGACCACAAGATGCCGGACGTGCCGGCCACGCCGGCGTCCACCCTGATCCGGGCCCGCCGCATCGCCCTGGACCACGGCCTGCACTACGTCTACACCGGCAATGTGCGCAACGCGGAAGGCGACACCACCTTCTGCCCGCACTGCCGCCAGTCGCTGATCGAGCGTGACTGGCACCGGATCGCCAATTACCGCCTCAGGCCCGACGGCCGCTGCCCGCATTGCGACACGGCGATCGCCGGGCGCTTTGCAGAACAGGCCGGCAACTTCGGCCGGCGACGCATTCCGATCGCGATCGGGGCCTAGGAGCATGACCATGCCCATACAGGAACTGCTGCGCATCCCGGCCGACGACGTGCACATCGAGGGCATGCTGGAGCTGCCGGCGAACGCCCGCGGTTTGGTGCTGTTCGCGCACGGCAGCGGCAGCAGCCGGCACAGCCCGCGCAACAACCACGTGGCCAGGATGCTGCATGCACGGGGCAGCGGCACGCTGCTGCTGGATCTGCTCACGCTGAGCGAGGACCTGGATTACCACACGCGCTTCGACATCAGCCTGCTGACGCACCGCCTGCTGGTGGCGAGTGCCTATGTCATGCAACACACGCCGGCCAGCCGCCACCTGCCCATCGGCTATTTCGGTGCCAGTACCGGCGCTGCGGCCGCCTTGCAGGCCGCAGCCGCCCTGGGCGATGAGGTGCAGGCCGTGGTCTCGCGCGGCGGCCGCGCCGACCTGGCCGGCGCGCACGAACTGGCCAAGGTACGTGCCCCCACCCTGCTGCTGGTGGGGGAAGCCGACAGCGAGGTGCTGCAGCTCAATCGCGTGGCCTACGCGAAGCTGCAGTGCGAGAAGGAACTGTCGGTGATCCCGGACGCCACCCATCTCTTCGAGGAGCCGGGCGCGCTGGACGAGGTGGCGCGCCAGGCCGCCGACTGGTTCGGCAGGCACTGGAAATAAGCCTTTAATCCTTCAGCAGCGCGATCACTTCCTCGTCTTCCACCTGCTGGAAATCCTGGTAGAACTGGCCCACGGCCTGGAACCACTCGGGCGTTTCCAGGCACACCACCTCATCCGCCAGCGTCCGCACTTTCTCCAGCGTGTCGGGCGGGGCCACCGGCACGGCACACACCAGTTTGGCTGGCTTCTGCTGGCGCAGCCCGTGCAAGGCCGCGATCATGGTGGCGCCGGTGGCCAGGCCGTCGTCGACCACGATCACGGTGCGGCCGGCCGGCTTGATGTGCGCGCGCAAGGGGGTGTACTGGGCGCGACGCTGGCGTATCGTCTCCAATTGCCTGCGCTTTTCCGCTTCGATGTGTTGAGCATCGGCCCCGGTACTGGCGGCAAAGGGGGCGGTATAGGTCCAGCCGCTTTCGTCCACCGAGCCGATCGCCAGTTCGGGCTGGCCGGGCGCGCGCAGCTTGCGCACCAGCACCACGTCGAAATCGCCCTTCAGGCGCTCGGCTATGAGCCTGGCCATGGGCACGGCACCGCGCGGGATGGCCAGCACCAGCGGATGCTGGCCCCGGTAGGCCGCGAGTGCGACGGCCAATTGCTCGGCAGCTTGAATTCGGTCACGGAACATGACTGTCTCCCGCAGAATGGCACCATGCCGCCGCTATTGAAGCACGAGATCGAACTCATCGGGGCCCCGTGTGATGCCGGGGCCAGCGTGGCGGGCGCCCGCCTGGGGCCCGGTGCACTGCGCGAGGCGGGGCTGGTCACGCGTTTGCTGGCACAGGGCTGCGCCGTGCACGATACCGGTGACCTGGACGGCCCCTCAGCGCCTGCGCAGACGGTGATCGAGGGCTACCGCAACCTCGCAGAAGTCACGGCCTGGAACCGGGCCGTGCACGATGCCGTGACGCTGGCGCTGAACCGGGGACGCCTGCCCCTGCTGCTGGGTGGTGACCACAGCCTGGCCATCGGCTCCATCAGCGCCGTGGCGCGACAGTGCCGCAACACCGGTCGGCCCTTGCGCGTGCTCTGGTTCGACGCCCATGCCGACTGCAACAGCCGCCGCACCAGCCCCAGCGCCAATCTGCACGGCATGCCGGTGGCCTGTCTGTGCGGGGTGGGGCCCATGGCGCTGACCGGCCTGACCGGCCAGGTGCCGGCGCTGGCCCCGGCGCAACTGCGCCTGATCGGCGTACGCAGCGTGGACCCCGGCGAGGCGCAGCTGGTGCAGCGCCTGGGGCTGGAGGTCACCGGCATGGACACCTTGCGCACGGCGGGCGCGGACGCCGTGATGGCGCACGCGCTGGAAGCGCTGCCGGCAGACGCACATCTGCATGTCAGCCTGGACCTGGACTTCCTGGACCCCGCCGTCGCGCCCGGCACGGGCACGGTGGTGGCCGGTGGCGCGAGCCTGGAACAGGCCCGCTCATGCCTGCAGTGGATCGCCCGCAGCGGCCGGCTGGGCTCACTGGACGTGATGGAACTCAACCCGTCGCTGGATCAGAACCAGCAGACCGTTCGCCATGCGGTCGATCTCATCGCCGAACTGCTGGCTACGGGTCCGGCCCGCCGCGCGTCAGGCGATTTCGGCCGGGCGTGAGGGGGTCATCAGCGCTTCGAGTTCGTCGGCCGTGATCGGCAGGCTGTAATGGTTGCCCTGGGCCTGCTCGCACTGCCAGATGCGCAGCAGTTCGGCCTGCTCTTCGCGCTCCACACCTTCGGCCACGACCGTCTTGCCCAGGGCATGCGCCAGCGCGATGATGGAATGCACGATGCTGCCGGCGCCGTCGTTGCGCCCCAGATCCCGGGTGAAGGCGCGGTCGATCTTGAGGATGTCGATCGGCAGGCGCTGCAGGTAGCTCAGCGAGGAGTAGCCGGTGCCGAAATCGTCCAGCGCGATGACCACGCCGGTCCGCTTGATCTGGCCGAGCTGCTCGCCCACCGCTTCGATGTTGTCGATCAGCGTGCCCTCGGTGACCTCGAGTTCGAGGGCTGCCGGCACCACGCCGCTGGCCTGCAGCGCCTGCTGCACCCGCTGGCCCAGGCGTCCCGACTTGAGCTGGCGGCCCGAGACATTGACGGACAGGGTGATGCGGTAACCCGCCGCCTGCCAGTGCCCCAGCTGCTCGCAGACCTGGTCCAGCACCCAGCCCCCGATCTCGTCGATCAGCCCGACCTCCTCGGCCAGCGGGATGAACTTCTCGGGACTGACCCAGCCCAGCTCCGGATGAAACCAGCGCAGCAGCGCCTCGGCGCCCGAGAGCTGGCCGTCGCTCAACCGCACACGCGGCTGGTAACGCAGCGAGAGCTGGCCGCGCGCGATGGCCTGTCGCAGCTCGCGCTCCAGCACGGACTGCTCCTGCTGGGCGAGGTTCATGCTCTCCTCGAAGAAGATGACGCGCCCGCGCCCTGTCGCCTTGCCCCGGTACATGGCCATGTCGGCCTTCTTGAGCAGTTCCGGCGCAAGGCTGCCGTCGTCCGGGAAGATGGCCACGCCGATGCTCGCGCTCAGGTAGCTGGTGCTGCCGTCGATCATGAAGGGCTCGGCCAGCAGACCCAGCATCTCGCTGGCCAGGCGGGCCGCCTGCTGCGCCTGGCCCAGGCTGGGCAGCAACACGACGAACTCGTCGCCCCCCAGGCGGGCCACGGTGTCGCCTTCGCGCGTGCAGGAGCTCAGGCGCTCGGCCACCTGGCACAGCAGGCGGTCACCGCCCTCGTGCCCCAGGCTGTCATTGATCTTCTTGAAGCGGTCCAGGTCGATGAACAGCACGGCCAGCTGTTTGCCATTGCGCCGCGTGTGGGCCATCTCCTGGTTCAGGCGCTCGAGCAGCAAGGGCCGGTTGGGCAGGCCGGTCAGGGCATCGTGGTAGGCGCGGAACTTGAGCTGCTCGTCACGCGCATGGGCCGCCAGGGCCACGCCGATGCGGTTGACCAGGTCGCGCGCCTGCTGCACCAGCTCGTTGCTGAATTCGCGCGGCTCCAGCAGGCCGATGGCCAGCAAGCCGCTGACCTTCTCGTCCCAGAAGATGGGCAGCACCAGGATGCGCCGTGCGCCGGCGTCGGCCACCATGGACAGGAAGTCCGGCAGCTCGCCGCCGCCCACCTCGAACCACATACCGTCGTAGTCGCGCGCCAGCTGCTCCAGCAGCCAGGGCTCCAGCTTGCTGGGCACCTTGGACGTCATCTCCTGCTCGCCGGCATAGAGATGCACGATGCCGAAGTCCGCGGCCTGCTGGTCGAACACCACCATGCTGGTCACGGCCTTCGGCCAGAGCTCGTGCAGGCGCTCCTGGACGCGGGTGATGATCTGCTCCATGTCCACGCGCGCGAGGATTTCGTGATCGATCTCGGCCAGCGCGCGCAGCGTGCCGATCTGCCGACCCAGGCGCGCGGCCATCTTGTTGAGCGCCTGCGCCAGCTGGCCGAACTCGTCGTCGCGCCGCACCAGCACGGGCTGATTGAACTCCTCGTGCGCGATGCGTCGCGTGCCGTCGATCAGCCGCTCCAGCGGGATCAGCATGCGCCGCAACTGTACCCCGCTGAGCAGCGCCACCAGCAGCAGGGTCAGCAGGATGATGCCGAGAAAGACATAGGCCAGCTGGCCCCAGCCGGCATCACTCGCACCCTGCGGGCGCAGCGTGATGACGGCCCAGTCATCGACCGCGAAGCGCGCGCGCAGGAACAGAGCGCGTGTATTGAACTGCCAGGCATCGCTGACACCCGTGGTCCGCGCCTGCTGCTGTGCTGCGATCCCGGCGGCGACGGCCGTGAGCCGGGCCTGCGAACAGTACAGGACGTGGCCCGCGTCATCGAGCACACAGGCCTGGGTCTGATGCGCCAGGTCCTCCGCCTCGCCCCACACATGCGCCGGCGCCAGCTCGGCCAGCAGCACGCCGCGTGCGGCCTGGGCCGGGTCGACCGCCGTGGCCAGAAAGATGCGGACGCCCGTCGCATCGGGCTGCGTGAGCAGCACGCTGTCACCGCGTGCCAGCTGGGCCAGTGCCTGGGGCTCCTGCAGCCGCTGGCCAGGCCAGGCGTCTGCCGGGCTGCCGGACAGCGCCTGCGCGTGCACATCGATGCGCTTGAACACCCGGTGCGCCTGGTCCGGGCTGGTGTCGGCCACCGCCAGCCCCTGGCGCAGGCCGGCGGCCTGCACGCTGAGCATGAAATGCGCACCCAGCAGACGCTCGTACAGGCCGCTGGCGTAGTTGCCGCCTTCCAGCGCCAGCTGGCGGCTCACGTGCTGCTGGTCCATATTGCGCATGTGCCCGTAGGCCAGCACGGCCAGCAGCACGGCCGGCACCAGGGCCGACAGCAGGAACAGCAGGAACACACGCCGCGCCACCCGGCTGCGCAGGAACAGGCCCTGGATGGGGAGTTTCAGCAGGGGGAACATGATGGTCGCAGCGCGCTCATTGGGTGTAGTCGGCGGCGAGGCCGACAAAAGCACCATCATTGGCCCGCACGATGTCGTCCAGGCTTTCCTTGTTGGTCAGCTGCGTTTTCGATGCCCCGTCCCGGCCCGGGCTGTAGAGATCGAAATCGGAGTTCAGCGGATTGAGCTTGCGGTCCTTGCGCGCCTTGCCTTTGCCCTCGGCGCTGGCCAGTTCCTGGTAGACGTAGGGACGGCCCCAGGGATCACGCCGGTCGGCATTGCCGACCTCCGCCAGCGTGTCCGGGTAACTGCCGCTGTTGATGCGGAAGTCCTGGACCAGGGTCTGCAGGATCTTGATGTCCTGGATGGCCTGTGTCTGCTTGATGCGCTCCTGGTAGCTCTGGTACATGGGCAGGGCAATGGCCGCAAGCACTCCGACCATGGCCACCACGAGCAGCAGCTCGATGAGGGTCATTCCGGAGGATCGGCAAGGTGCCGGGACAGCAGGGGGGTACATGGTCAGGCCTGGATTGTAATTTTATGTAACAAGCACGGCTGCGCCAGCGGGTAAGCCCGTCCCCCACCCCCAGTGGCAGCTTACTTGTGACTTATTCCACGTTTTGCTGCGCCACGACCCGGGGCAGTGCCGCACTGCGGGCCTGGAACACCCCCAGCCCCGGCAAGACCTCGCGCGCACCGGCCATGAAGTGGCGGATGGTCAGCCGGATCAGTTCGTCCAGATCGGCCTGCAGCGGCACGTCGAAGATCCAGCGGCGCTGGCCGAAGTAGAAGATGCGCGCGTTGATGCCCCAGACCAGTTCGATCTCCAGTTCGCTCAGCGGCAGCGCCTGCGGCCCCGGCAGGCCCAGCTCGGCACGCAGCTCGATGGCCACCGGCTCCAGCACACGGCTGCGCAGGAACTGCAGGTAGCGCTGGTTGATGGCCTCGCCCTTGAGGCCGGAGAACATGAACAGGCGCACCCAGTCCCAGGTCAGCGCGGTTTTCGCGTAGTCGGTGTACAGGCGCACCAGGCGCTCCTCCAGCGGCACACGCCGGTCGGCGAGGATGACTTCCCAGTAGGGATTCCAGCGCCCGACGTAGACCTCCTGGTAGACCCGCTCGATGAGGGCCGCCTTGCTGGGGAAGTACTTGAAGATCAGCGACTGTGTCACGCCCACGCGCCGCGCCAGCTCGCGCGTGTCGCCGTCGAAGCCGACCTCGGCGAAGAACTTCACCGCCGCCTCGACGATGGCCCGCTCGCGCGCTTCGCCGGCCGGCCGCCGCCGCGGCGGTGCCGTCGGCGGCGTTGGCAGGGTTTTGCGGCTTGTCATGGCCGCGATCTTAATGATCTAATGCTCACCCTCGCAAGCTCTTCCTGCGCCCCATGACCCCAGCCCTCGCGCACAGCATCCACGGCCCGGAACACGCCCCCTGGCTGACCCTGAGCCACCCCATCGGGGTCGACCGGCGGATCTGGGATCCCCTGCTGCCCCTGCTGACCCCGCACTACCGCGTGCTGGCCGTCGACACGCGCGGACACGGCGGCTCGGCCGCCCCCGACGCCGCCTGCAGCATGGACGAACTGGCCGCCGACGTGCTGCAGCTCTGGCAGCAACTGGCCATCACGCAGAGCCACTTTCTCGGACTCTCGCTGGGCGGCTGCATCGGCACGGCCCTGGCCCTGTCGGCCCCGGAACGCCTGCGTTCCCTGGTCGTGGCCTGCTCACGGCTGGAGATGGATGCCGCCGCCACTGCCATGTGGCAGCAGCGCGCCACCCTGGTGGAGCAGCAGGGCATGGCACCGGTGCTCGCACCCACGCTGGAGCGCTGGTTCACCCCGGACTTCCTGTCCCGCCAGCCCGCCACGGTGGACTGGGTGGGCCAGTTGTTGCTGGCCTGCCCGCCGCGCGGTTTTGCGGCCTGCGCCCGTGCCCTGGCCGGACTGCATCTGCAAAAACAGCTCGCCGGCTTGCACGTCCCCACCCTCTTCCTGGCCGGTCAGGACGACAAGGCGGTTTCGGCAGACCAGGTCCAGACCTACGCCCGCCTGAGCCCGGGCGCCCGCTTCGAGGCCCTGGTCGGCCCGCACATCCTGCACCTCGAGAACCCGGAGGGCTTCAGCCGCAGTGCCCTCGATTTCCTGGGCCGGCACTGAACTCGCTGGGCGCCCTTTCTCGGGTTTACCCTGATTTGATATTGATCAAGTGATCACCAAAATCCGGGCATGGCCTCCCCCCATGCCCCCCGCCCTCCCTCCGACCCGCTGGACCTGCGCCGCGCCTTCGGCCGCTTCGGCACCGGGGTGACCGTGGTCACCACGCGCACGCCCGACGGGTTACGCCTGGGCGTGACGGCCAATTCCTTCAACACGGTCTCGCTGGCCCCGCCCATCGTGCTGTGGAGCCTGGCAGAACGTTCGCCCAGCCTGGCCGGTTTTCGTGCCGCCGGGCGCTTCGTGGTCAACGTGCTGGCACTGGACCAACTGGAACTGGCGCAGCGCTTTGCGCGCCCGGCTGCCGACAAGTTTGCCGGCATCGACTGCCTGGCGGGCCTGCACGAGCAGCCGGTGCTGGGGGGCTGCGCCGCCAGCATCGAGTGCCGCATCGTCGGCGACCAGCACGTGGGCGACCACGTTCTCTTCCTGGGCGAGGTGGAGCGTTACGCCCACAGCGCCAGCACGCCGCTGCTGTTCTGCAATGGCCAGTTCCAGCAGGGCGTGGGGCTCAGGGCCTGTTGACAAAGTCACCGATCCACATTGAGAGGAAAACCATGAAACTCGGCATGTTCATGATGCCCATCCACCCGCCGGGGCGCGACATCCGCGCAACGCTGCGCGAGGACCGCGAAGCCGTGCTGCTGGCCGACCGCCTGGGCTACAGCGAGGCCTACGTGGGCGAGCACGTCACCGACGCGGCCGAGAACATCACCTCGTCCATGATCTTCCTGGCCAGCCTGGCGGCCGAGACGAAGCAGATCAAGCTCGGCACCGGCACCATCAACATCCCCAACAGCCATCCGGCAGCGGTGGCAGCGCAGGCGGCCATGCTGGACCACCTGCTGGACGGGCGCTTCATCATGGGCATCAGCCCGGGCGGCCTGATGTCGGATGCCGAGGTCTTCGGCAATTTCGGCGCCAACCGCAACGAGATGTTCGTCGAGGGCATCGATACGGTGCTGAAGATCTGGGCCTCCGAGCCGCCCTACGACATCGAGGGCAAGTACTGGAAGGTCTCGGTGGCCAAGACCATGATCCCCGAGATCGGTCAGGGTTTCATCATGAAACCGCTACAGAAGCCCCACCCGCTGATCGTGGGCACCGCGGTGGCGCCGCACTCCCAGGGCGTGACCGAGATGGCCAAGCGCGGCTGGCAGCCGATCTCGGCCAACTTCCTGATGCCCGAGTGGGTGAAGTCGCACTGGCCCAAGTACGTCGAAGGCCGCGAGGCGGTGGGCGCCCAGGCCAGCCCGGCCGAATGGCGCGTGGCCAAGAGCATCTTCGTGGCCGACGACGCGGCCACCGCCCGGCGTTACGGGCACAGCGCCGACGGCCCCTACCACTTCTACTTCAAGCAGCTGATCCGCAAGCTGGTGGGTGCCGGCGGACGCGGCAACCTCTTCAAGACCGATCCCGACATGCCCAACGAGGCCATCACGCCCGAGTACGTGACGCAAAAGCTGGTGATCGCCGGCACGGTGGATACGGTGGTGGAACAGCTGCTGTCTTTCCGTGCGCAGGTGGGTGACTTCGGTACCTTGCTCTACGCCTGCCACGACTGGCTGGACCCGGCCCTGGGCCAGCGCTCCATGCAGCTCATGGCCGAAGAGGTGATGCCGCGCCTGAACGCGGCCATCGGCAAGACCTAGGCTCTGGCGCGGCCGTAGTCACGACCACCGAAGATGGCCGTGCCCACGCGCACCAGGGTACTGCCGGCGTGGATGGCGGCCTCCAGGTCGGCGCTCATGCCCATGGACAGGGTGTCCAGCGCCAGCCCGTCGGCACGCAGCTGCTCCAACATATCCTTGGCCCGCAGGAACACGGCCTTCATGGCCTCGAAGTCCGGCTGCGGATCGGGGATGCACATCAGGCCGCGCAGCTGCAGACGTGGCAGCGCCGCCACCGCATGGGCCAGGGCCGGCAGGTCCCCCGGCGCCACGCCAGACTTGCTCGTCCCGCCGTCCACATTGACCTGCAGGCAGATCTGCAGCGGGGGCAGGTGGACCGGGCGCTGTTCGCTGAGTCGCTGCGCGATCTTGAGGCGATCCACGGTCTGCGCCCAGGCGAAGTGCTCGGCCACCAGGCGCGTCTTGTTGCTCTGGATCGGACCGATGCAGTGCCACTGCAGGGGCAGGTCCCCCAGCACGGCCATCTTGTCCACGGCCTCCTGGATGTAGTTCTCGCCGAAGGCCGTCTGGCCGGCGGCATGGGCAGCGCGCACTGCCTCGGGGCCGAAGGTTTTTGAAACCGCCAGCAAGCCGACGCTGGCCGGGTCACGCCCGGCGGCATGACATGCGGCAGCGATGCGGGCATGAACGGCTTGGAGCTGGGCGGCAATCACGGTCATAATTGTCCGGCAAGCTTAGCAAAGTACGCCTACACCGATCGATAGAGGGACACGTGGACATTACCCAACTGCTGGCATTCAGCGTCAAGAACAAGGCCTCCGACCTGCACCTCTCCGCCGGCCTGCCGCCCATGATCCGCGTGCACGGCGACGTGCGCCGCATCAACGTCGAGGCCCTGGGGCACAAGGAAGTGCACGCCATGGTGTACGACATCATGAACGACACCCAGCGCAAGAATTACGAAGAATTCCTGGAAGTCGACTTCTCCTTTGAGATCGATGGCCTGGCGCGCTTCCGGGTCAATGCCTTCAACCACAACCGCGGCGCGGGCGCCGTGTTCCGGACCATCCCGAGCAAGATCCTGACCCTGGAGCAGCTCAACGCCCCCAAGATCTTCGGTGAACTGGCGCTCAGGCCGCGCGGCATGGTGCTGGTGACCGGCCCCACGGGCTCGGGCAAGTCCACCACCCTGGCGGCCATGGTCAACTACCTCAACGAGACCGAGTTCGGCCACATCCTGACGGTGGAAGACCCGATCGAGTTCGTGCACGAATCCAAGAAGTGCCTGATCAACCAGCGTGAAGTCGGCCCGCACACCCTGAGTTTCGCCGCCGCCCTGAAATCGGCCCTGCGCGAAGACCCGGACGCCATCCTGGTGGGCGAAATGCGCGACCTGGAAACCATCCGCCTGGCCATGACCGCAGCCGAGACCGGTCACCTGGTATTCGGCACCCTGCACACCTCCAGCGCCGCCAAGACCATCGACCGCATCATCGACGTGTTCCCGGCCGAGGAAAAGGAAATGATCCGCGCCATGCTGTCCGAATCGCTGCAGGCCGTGATCTCGCAGACCCTGTGCAAGACCAAGGACGGCAGCGGCCGGGTGGCGGCGCACGAGATCATGCTGGGCACGCCGGCCATCCGCAACCTGATCCGCGAGGCCAAGGTGGCGCAGATGTATTCCAGCATCCAGACCGGCAACAGCGTGGGCATGCAGACGCTGGACCAGAACCTGACCGACTTGGTCAAGCGCAACATCATCAGCGCCGCGGAAGCCCGCGGCAAGGCCAAGATCCCCGAGAACTTCCCCGGCTGAAGCCGTGGGGGGTACGGACAACCCACGCGTCCCGCCGCTGAGGCGGGGCGCACCAGGAAGGAGGTGCTCTCATGGAGCGCGACCAGGCAACCAAGTTCATCAACGACCTGCTGCGGCTGATGATCAGCCGCAACGGCAGCGATCTGTTCATCACCGCCGACTTCCCGCCCGCCATCAAGGTCGACGGCAAGGTGACCAAGGTGTCGCCCCAGCCCCTGAGCTCGGCCCACACCATGGCGCTGGCGCGTTCGATCATGAACGACAAGCAGATCGCCGAGTTCGAACGCACCAAGGAGTGCAACTTCGCGATCTCGCCACCCAATGTCGGGCGCTTCCGTGCCAACGCCTTCATCCAGCAGGGCAAGGTCGGCCTGGTGCTGCGCGTGATTCCCGCCACGCTGCCGACCATCGACACCCTGGGCGTGCCCCAGGTGCTCAAGGAAGTGACCATGGCCAAGCGCGGCCTGTGCATCATGGTGGGCGCCACCGGCTCGGGCAAGTCCACCACGCTGGCCGCCATGGTGGACTGGCGCAATGAGAACTCCCACGGCCACATCATCACCATCGAGGACCCGGTCGAGTTCGTGCACCCGCACAAGAACTGCGTGGTGACACAGCGCGAAGTGGGGCTGGACACCGACAGCTGGGAAATCGCCCTCAAGAACACGCTGCGCCAGGCGCCCGACGTGATCCTCATGGGTGAGATCCGCGACCGCGAGACCATGGAACACGCCGTGGCCTTTGCCGAAACCGGCCACCTGTGCCTGGCCACCCTGCACGCCAACAGCGCCAACCAGGCACTGGACCGCATCATCAACTTCTTCCCCGAAGAACGTCGTCCGCAACTGCTGATGGACCTGTCGCTCAACCTGCGCGCCCTGGTGTCGCAGCGCCTCGTCCCCAAGCAGGACGGCAAGGGCCGCTCGGCGGCGGTGGAGGTCATGCTCAACTCGCCGCTGATTTCCGACCTGATCTTCAAGGGCGAGATCTCCGAGATCAAGGAGATCATGAAAAAGAGCCGCAACATGGGCATGCAGACCTTCGACCAGGCCCTGTTCGACCTGTACGAAGGCAACCAGATCACCTACGAGGACGCGCTGCGCAACGCCGACTCGGTCAACGACCTGCGCCTGCAGATCAAGCTCAACAGCCAGCGAGGCAAGACACAGGACTTGAGCGCCGGCACCGAAAACTTCGCCATCGTGTAAGGGCTACTGCGCGGGCTTGATGCTTCGTTGGGCGCTGCTCGAAATCCTCACGTACTCACAAGTACGTTCCGGTTTCTGCGCTGCGGCCGCCTCGCCTGAAGCCCGCTCGCCACGCCTGACGGGTTTCTTCAAGCGCGGCATTTCCCGCGGCGCTTTTGCTTCAGGAGCACAGCATGGGCAGCATCAACCCCAAGACCTACGACCCCACCCCCGCGCGCAAGGTGGCCTTCCTCGGCCTGGGTGTCATGGGTTATCCCATGGCCGGGCATCTGGCACGTGCCGGGCACCAGGTCACGGTCTACAACCGCACGCCCGCCAAGGCACAGGCCTGGGTGCAGGAGTTCGGCGGCAGCGCCGCCCCCACGCCACGTGAGGCTGCGGCCGCAGCGGACATCGTCTACGCCTGCGTAGGCAATGACGCAGACCTGCGCAGCGTGGTGCTGGGGCCGGACGGCGCTTTCGCCGGCATGAAGACCGGCGCGGTCTTTGCCGACCACACCACGGCCTCGGCCGAGGTGGCGCGCGAGCTGTATGCCGCCGCGCGTGAGCGCGGCCTGCACTTCGTCGACGCGCCAGTGTCCGGCGGCCAGGCCGGCGCCCAGAACGGCATGCTCACGGTCATGTGTGGCGGTGACTTGGCCGCTTTCGATACGGCCCGGCCGGCTGCCATGGCCTACGCACGCGCCTTCACACGCATCGGCAACAGCGGGGCCGGCCAGCTGGCCAAGATGGTCAACCAGGTCTGCTGCATCGGCGTGATCCAGGGCCTGGCCGAGGCCGTGGCCTTCGGCCAGCAGGCCGGGCTGGACATGGCCCTGGTACTGGACGTGATCGGCAAGGGCGCCGCGCAAAGCTGGCAGATGGACAACCGCGGCAAGACCATGGTGGCCGACCAGTTCGAGTTCGGCTTTGCCGTGGACTGGATGCGCAAGGACCTGGGGCTCGTGCTGGACGAGGCGCGCCGCAACGGCGCGCGCCTGCCGGTGACGGCCCTGGTGGACCAGTTCTACGGGGATGTGCAGGAGATGGGCGGAGGGCGCTGGGACACGTCCAGCCTGGTGCGACGCCTGCGCAAGTAAACCCCCGGCCCTGGACGGACCGGGGCCATCATCACATCGGCCGGCCGCTGGCGGGTGTGGGCGTCTGTCCGCCCGTGCTGGTGGACTGAGACTGCATCTCCAGCAGCTCTTCCTCGGTGATGATCTCGAACAGGCGCACGACCTTCTGCACACCGCTGGTGCGGCGCGCGAGATCGGTCGCACGGTCAGCCTCGCGCAAGGTGACCCGGCCCAGCAGGTAGGTGATGCCCCGCTCGGTCACCACCTTGAAGGCGCTGGTGCTCACGTCCTTGGCGTCGATCAGGTTGGCCTTGACACGGCCGGTCACCAGCGCGTCCGAAGATCGCTGCGTGAGGGTGGAGTGCCCCAGCACCGTCAGCTCGTTGATGATGGAGCGCACGTTCTCGATGCGCGACACCACCTGCTCGGCCAGTTGCTTGTCCTGCTCGCTGGGCACCTCGCCCGTCAGCAGCACCTGCCGGTTGTAACTGGTGATGTTGATGTGCACGCGCTCGCCCAGATGCTCGCGCAGACGCGCGCTGCCACGGGTCTCGATGCGCTCGTCCTCGATCTGCGTGCCCGTGGTGCGGCGGTCGGCCGCCGAGATGCCGGTCACGACGGCGCCACCCAGCATCAGGGGGGCGCAAGCGCTCAGGCCGGCGCCGGCCAGCACGCAGGCCAGCAGGGTCACGGAGAAAGGACGGGCCGGCAACTTCATCATGGATTGTTTTCCTGTTCTCCAAGCAACTGGTGATCCACCGCATCGCAGATGCAATGCAGCGTCAGAAGGTGGACTTCCTGGATGCGGGCGGTGCGCTCGTGCGGCACGCAGATATGCACGTCGGTCTCGCGCAGGGCGCTGGCCATCTTGCCGCCGTTGCGCCCGCTCAGGCCCACCACCACCATTTCGCGCTCGTGCGCGGCATCGATGGCGGCCAGCACATTGCCCGAGTTGCCGCTGGTCGAGATCGCCAGCAGCACGTCGCCGGGCTGGCCCAGGGCGCGCACCTGGCGCGAGAAGATCACGTTGAAATCATAGTCGTTGGCGATCGCCGTCAGGATGGAGCTGTCGGTGGTCAGCGCAATGGCGGCGAGCTCGGGGCGCTCGCGCTCGAAGCGGCCGATGAACTCGGCCGCGAAATGCTGGGCGTCGGCCGCCGAGCCGCCGTTGCCGCAAACAAGCACCTTGCCGCCGTTGGTGACGCAGGTCAGGATGGCCTGCACCGCCGCTGCGATGGGTTTGCTCAGGACCTGCGCCGCCTGGTACTTCAGGTCGGCACTGTCGATGAAGTGTTGTTCAATGCGTTGCTCAAGCATGGTGCCTATGATAACCGCCACCCACCATCCCCGGTATTCCAGGGGCCACTGCCGCTCAGCCTGCGTCGAAGGCCGCCGGCAGCCACTGCAGGCCCTCGCCGTCCAGGGCCACCACGTCGAAACGGCAGGGTGGCGGCACCTGCCAGCGCTGCAGGTAGTGGCGCGCCGCCAGAACGATGCGCCGCTGCTTGGTGGCGCCGACACTGGCCGCCGCCCCGCCGTGCCCGGTGCCGGCGCGCTGGCGCACCTCCACGAAGACCAGGGTACCGTCGGCCGCGCGCATGATCAGGTCGATCTCGCCGCCACCGCGCCCGGGCGTCCGATAATTGCGTTCGAGCAGGCGCAGACCGGCCGCCTGCAGATGCTGCAGGGCCTGCGCCTCGGCGGCCTCACCGGCCTGCCGGGTGCTGGGCTTGCCGGCTGCCGCCGGCCACTTGGGGAACACCATTGAACGCTACTTACGCCTCCGCCCTGTCCGCCGCGCATGACGCGGCCGCTGCCCAGCATTATCCGCAGGGCGCGCTCTACGTGGTGGCCACCCCCATCGGCAACCTGGCCGACATCACCCTGCGGGCCCTGCACGTGCTGCAGCTGGTCGACGCCCTGGCCTGCGAGGACACGCGCCACACCCAGAGCCTGCTGCGGGCCTATGGCATTGAGCGCCCCTCGGCCGCCCTGCTGGCCCTGCACCAGCACAACGAGGCCGAGGCCGCGTTGCAGGTCATCACGCGCCTGCAGGCTGGCCAGCGCCTGGCCTATGTCAGCGACGCGGGCACGCCCGCCATCAGCGACCCGGGGGCGCGCCTGGTGGCCGCAGTACGCGCCGCCGGCCTGCCCATCGTGCCCCTGCCGGGCGCCAGCAGCATCACCGCCGCGCTCAGCGTGGCGGGGGTGGTCGACGAAGCCGGTGCTTTTGTCTTTGCCGGTTTCCTGCCCGCCAAGGCCGGCGAGCGCACGGCTGCCGTGCAGGCCCTGGCCAGCGAGCAGCGGGCCGTGGTGCTGCTGGAGGCGCCACACCGCATCGCTGTGCTGGCCAGCGCGCTTGCCGTGCTGGGCTCCCGTCCTCTCACCGTCGCGCGCGAGTTGACCAAGCAGTTCGAGCAGCTGGTCACCCTGCCGGCGGCGGAGCTGGAGGCCTGGCTGGCCGCCGACGAAAAGCGCGAACGCGGTGAATTCGTGCTGGTGCTGCACCCGCTGCAGGCGCAGCAGAACGAGGGCGGCCCTGACCTGCGCGTGCTTACCCTGCTGCTGGCCGAACTGCCGCTGAAGAGCGCGGTGCGCCTGGCGGCCGAGATCACGGGCACACCGCGCAACACGCTGTACGAGGCCGCGTTGCAGCTCAAGAAGGATGCCGACGCATGAAACCCTACGCCGTGCTTTTCGTCTGCATGGGCAATATCTGCCGCAGCCCGACCGCGCACGGGGTCTTTCGCCACCAATTGCTTGAACGCGGCTTGTCCGCCCGGGTGGAGGTCGATTCAGCCGGCACCCACGGCTACCACGCCGGCCGCCCGCCCGACGAACGCTCCCAGGTGCATGCAGCCCAGCGCGGCTACGACCTGTCGGACCTGCGCGCACGCCAGCTGCTGCCCCGGGATTTCGAGCGCTACGACCTCGTCCTGGTCATGGACCAGGACAACCACGAACACGCGCGCGAACTCTGCCCACCCGGGCACTTGCACAAGCTGCGGCGCTTCACCGAGTTCTGCCTGCAGCGCACGGCACAGGTGGTGCCCGACCCCTACTACGGTGGCGAGCAGGGCTTCGAGCAGGTGCTGGACCTGGTCGAGGACGCCTGCGCCGGCCTGCTGGCCCATGTGCAAACCCAGCTGGAAGCTCAGGGATAAAGGCCGCGCAGTTCACGGGCTTCCAGCACGCGCGTGCAGGCAATCACGAAGGCTGCCGTGCGCAGCGGCAGGCGGCGCTCCTGGGCCAGATCCCAGATGGCCCGGAAGGCCTCGCTGAGCGCGCGGTCCAGGCGCGCATTGATGTCGGCCTCGGTCCAGAAGAAGGACGAGGCGTTCTGCACCCACTCGAAATAACTCACCGTCACGCCGCCGGCATTGGCCAGCACGTCGGGCAGGATGATGGCGCCGCGCGCCAGCAGGATGTCTTCGGCCTGCGGTGTGGTCGGCCCGTTGGCGCCTTCCACGATGAGCCTGGCGCGGATGCGCCCGGCGTTCTCGGCGGTGATCTGGTTCTCCAGCGCGGCGGGCAGCAGGATCTCGCACTCCACCTCCCAGAACTTGTCGTTGGAGATGCACTCGATGCCCGGGAAGTCCAGCAGCGTGCCCGTGCCGGCGGCCAGAAACTTGCCCAAAGCATGCGGGTCGATACCTGACGGCTTGTAGATGGTGCCGGCCACGTCCTGGATGGCCACGATGCGCGCGCCCTGCTCGTGCAGCACCCGTGCCGCGGCGTTGCCCACATTGCCGAAGCCCTGCAGCGCCACGCGCGCACCCTTCATCTCCATGCCCAGGCGCAACATGGCCTCACGCGCCACCACGAAACAGCCGCGCCCCGTGGCGTCGCGCCGGCCCAGGCTGCCACCCAGGGACAGGGGCTTGCCCGTCACCACGCCCGGGCTGGTGGAGCCCACGTTCATGGAATAGGTGTCCATCATCCAGGCCATGACACGTTCGTTGGTGTTCACGTCGGGCGCGGGGATGTCGCGGTCCGGGCCGATGATGATGCCGATCTCGCTGGTGTAACGGCGTGTCATGCGCTCCAGCTCGCTCAGCGACAACTGCTTCGGGTCGACACGGATGCCCCCCTTGGCGCCGCCATAGGGCAGGTTGAGCGCGGCGTTTTTCACCGTCATCCAGCCCGCCAGGGCCATCACCTCGGACAGGGTCACGCCCGGGTGGTAACGCACCCCGCCCTTGCCCGGTCCGCGCGAGACGTTGTGCTGCACACGGTAGCCCTCGAAATGCCGTACCGTGCCGTCGTCCATGTGGATGGGCACGTCGACGATGAGGCAGCGTTTGGGCCGGCGCAGGGTGTCGGCCCAGACACTGAGCCGGCCCAGGTGCGGCAGCACGCGCTCGACCTGCTCCAGATAGGTCGCCCAGGGCCCCAGCTCCAGGGGGTTCAGGTAGGAAGGAAGGGTGTTTTGGCTGCTCATGGTGGGCTCCTGTTGCGTCCGGCAAGAATGTGCGCCATGCCACTTTATTCCCGGATCCGGTTCAAGGCCAGCCCGCACAGCCGCGCAACTGCATATGCGCGTAGGTGTAGTCCCGCGGCGGCACACGGGTCTCCTTCACCGTGCGGGGCGAGACCCAGCGCTGCAGGTTCAAGGCCGATCCCGCCTTGTCGTTGGTGCCGCTGCGCCGCGCGCCGCCGAAAGGCTGCTGTCCCACCACGGCGCCGGTCGGCTTGTCGTTGATGTAGAAATTGCCTGCCGCAAAACGCAGGGCCTCCATCGCCTGCTGGATGGCGCTGCGGTCCTGCGCGAAAACGGCGCCGGTCAAGGCATAGGGGCTGGTCTGGTCGACTGTCTGCAGCATCTGCTCCCACAGGGCATCCTGGTAGACGTACACGCCCAGCACCGGGCCGAAGATTTCCTCGCGCATCAGCGCGTGATCGGGCTGGCTGACCTCGATCACCGTGGGCGCGATGAAATAGCCCTGCGTATCGTCACAGTCGCCCCCCGCGATCAGCCGGCAGGCCGCATCGGCCCGGGCGGCGTCGATGCAGCCCTTGATGCGCGCATAGGCCTTGCTGTCGATGACCGCTCCCATGAAGGTCTGGAAGTCGCGCACATCCCCCATACGCACCGTCTCCAGCATCTCCAGCAGGCGCGCCTTCACGTGCGGCCAGATGGAAGCGGCGATGTAGGCGCGCGAAGCCGCGCTGCATTTCTGGCCCTGGTATTCGAAGGCGCCCCGCAGCAGGCCCACGGCCAGCGCATCCACGTCGGCCGAGGCATGGGCCAGCACGAAGTCCTTGCCCCCGGTCTCGCCCACCAGGCGCGGGTAGGCGCGGTAGTGGCCAAGGTTCTGCGCGGTCTGCAGCCAGAGGCGGTCGAACACCGCCGTCGAGCCGGTGAAGTGGATGCCGGCCAGGTGCGGGCTGGCCAGCACGGCCGCGCTCACGCCCACCGGTTCGCCCGGCACGAAGTTGATCACGCCCGGCGGCAGGCCCGCCTCTTCCAGCAGTTGCAGCACCAGGTAGTTGCTCAGCGCCGCCGTGGCCGAAGGCTTCCACACCACCGCGTTGCCCATCAGCACCGGGGCCGTGGCCAGGTTGCCGCCGATGGCCGTGAAGTTGAAAGGCGTGATCGCGTAGACAAAACCCTCCAGCGGGCGGTGGTCCATGCTGTTGCTGACGCCGGCGCTGGACAAGGGCTGCTGCTGGCTGATCTCCTGCGCGAACTGCACGTTGAAGCGCAGAAAGTCGATCAGCTCGCAGGCTGCGTCGATCTCGGCCTGCTGCACGCTTTTGCTCTGGCCCAGCATGGTCGCGGCGTTGAGCCGCGCGCGCCAGGGGCCGGCCAGCAGGTCGGCCGCTTTCAGGAACACCGCGGAACGCTCCTCCAGCGTCCGACGCGACCACTCCCGCTGCGCCGATACGGCCGCGTCGATCGCCTGCCGGGTTTCCAGTGGCGTGGCCTGATGCAGGGTGGCCAGCACGTGCCGGTGCTCGTGGGGACAGACCACCGGCTCGCGCTGCGCGGTCTGGACGCGCTTGCCGCCGAGGACCAGGGGAATCTCGATCGGCTCACCGTACTGGCGCGCCAGTTCCTGCTCCAGTCCGCTGCGTTCGGCTGATCCAGGGCGATAGGCCAGCACCGCTTCATTGCTGGCCTTGAATGTTTTATGGATATAAGACATGATTTATGTAATCCATTTATATTTAAATTGGATCCAATTATAGGCGGCAGGATTCAGATGGACAATCGTGTATCCAAGATTTCTACAAAAAGCCCTGCGCCCATGAGCACGACCCGCGCCCAGCAAGCCCTGCACGAGACCATCCGGACCCAGCTGCGCTACGAAATCCTCAGCGGATTGCTGCCCGTGGGCCAGCCCCTGAAGCAGGACGCCCTGGCCCAGCGTTTCAACGCCAGCCGCATCCCCGTGCGTGAAGCCCTGCGCCAGCTGGAGTCCGAAGGCCTGGTCGTGCACCAGCTGAACCGCGGCGCGGTGGTGGCGGGCATGAGCATGGACCAGATCCTCGAGATGCTGGACATCCGCATTGCGCTGGAATGCCATGCGGCCAGGCTGGCCGTGTCCAATATGGTCGAGCAGGACTACCAGACCATGGAGAAGATCCTGGAGGCCTATTCGAAGGCCGAGACCGTGCAGGAATGGGCCGAGTACAACCGGCGTTTCCATCTGGCGCTGGGTTCCGCCGCCAACAACCGCCGGCTGCGCCGCCTGATCGAGGACTTCTGCCTCAACACCGACCGCTACACCCATGTGCTGATGTCCAAGGCCACGGGCAAGGAAGGCCCGCAGTCCGACCACTACCGCATCCTGGAAGCCTGCCGGCGGCGTGATGTGCCGGCGGTGGTGCAGCTGCTGGAAGAACACATCACCGAAACCAAACGCGAACTGCTGGCCATCGCCCGCGCCGGCGACGATCAGCCCACGCTGGCGCAGCCCACGCCGGCGACGGCGTGAACTGACAGGGGAAACGGGGAGATTGGTGCGGCTGGCGGGGATCGAACCCACGACCCTTGGCTTCGGAGGCCAATACTCTATCCACTGAGCTACAGCCGCGTTCGGTGGAGCCTGGGATTGTAGGCGGTTTCAGCCCGGGCGACAGTTATAATCAGCGGCTGATTTAGATCAAACCATCAGAATTACCGAGGACACTATGAGCGAGCAGCAGCACGAAGACCATACCGGCCCGATCAAGACGCCCAAGCAGATGATGTGGGTTTCCATTTTTTCCTTCGTCTTGCCTGTTTTCATCATCATCGGCCTGGTGTTCTTCGTGACCTCCGACAAGAAGCCCGCTGCCGGTGCCACCAATATGGAAAAGTCGGTGTCCGAGCGCGTGCAGAAGGTCGGCACGGTCGAGATCCGTGACGCCAACCGCGCGCTCAAGAGTGGCGAAGCCGTCTACCAGGCCCAGTGCGTGGCCTGCCACGGCGCCGGTGTGGCCGGTGCCCCCAAGCTGGCCGACAAGGCGGCTTGGTCGGCCCGCATCAAGACCGGCCTGGATGCCATGGTGAGCTCCGCGCTCAAGGGCAAGGGGGCCATGGCCCCGCAAGGCGGCGGTGATCACTCCGATGTCGAGATCGCGCGTGCCGTGGTCTACCTGGCCAATGCCGGTGGCGCCAAGTTCACCGAGCCCAAGGCACCGGAAGCCGCCAAGTAAGCGACGCCACGCCCCCATGAAAAAGCCGGTCGTCGACCGGCTTTTTCATTTCCGCATCTGCCCCGCGTACTGCTCGCGCAACTCGCGCTTGAGTACCTTGCCGATGGGACTGCGCGGCAGCTCGGTGATGTAACGCAGATCCGCCAGTCGCTGGGTCTTGCCCACGCGTTCGTTGGCCCACAGCCGCAAGGTCTCGGCCGCAAGTTCCTGACCGGGCTGGCGCACGACAAAGGCCACCGGCGTCTCGCCCCATGACTCGGACGGCACCCCCACCACCGCCACATCGTGCACAGCAGGGTGCTCACGCAGCACGGTCTCCAGGTCACTGGGGTAGATGTTGAAACCGCCCGAGATGATCATGTCCTTGCGGCGATCGAACAGGATGAGGAAACCGTCGGCATCGAAGCGGCCAATGTCACCGGTACGGATGAAGCGTTTGCCCTGCGGGTCGAACCACTCGGCCTCGCGCGTCAGCTCGGGACGCTGGTGGTAGCCCTTCATCATGCCGGGCGAGTGGCCCACGACTTCACCCGCCGCACCCGACGGCACCTCGGCGCCGGCTTCGTCGATCAGGCGGATATCGTGGCCCTGCGCCGGCCGCCCCACGGTGTGCAACTTGTCCGGGTGCAGATGCGCTTCCAGGATGCAGGTACCGCCGCCCTCGGTCATGCCGTAGAACTCGACCAGGCCACCCGGCCAGCGCTGGAGCACATCGGCCTTGAGGGCCGCTGAAAACGGTGCACTGGTCGAGAATTTCACCTGGAAGCTGGCCAGGTCGTAGTCTCCGAAGTCCGGTCGCGCCATGAGGCGCTGGTATTGCACCGGCACCAGCATGGTGTGCGTGACGTGCTCTTGCGCGGCCAGCGCCAGATAGGCGGCCGCATCGAACTTGCCCATCAGCAACACGGTGCCACCATAAGCCAGCGTGGGGAAGAACACCACCAGGGTGGTGTTGGAGTACAGCGGGGTGGACAGCAGGGTGACCGCGTCGGCGCCGTAGCCGTAGGTCGCGCCGCGCTGCACATGCGCCCAGCGCATGCCGTGCGGCTGCACGATGCCCTTGGGCTGGCCCGTGGTGCCGGAGGAATAGATGATATTG